>NZ_CP097484.1:437500-783750 GCF_023546765.1 Methylobacterium tardum | reverse complement strand
CAGACCGCTTCCGCCACCGAGGAGATCGCGGCGCGGATCGGCGCGGTTCAGGCCTCGACCCGGCAGGCCGTTGACGCGATCCAGGGGATCGGCCGGACCGTGGACACAGTGAGCAGGCTCGCGACGACGGTCGCGGTCGCGATCGAGCAGCAGGGCGCGACCACCGAGGAGATCGTGCGCAGCGTCGCGCGGGCCGCGGAGGGCACCGAGGCGGTCACCGGCAACATCGCCGACGTGTCGAAGGGGGCCGAGGAGACGGGCGGCGCGGCCGAGCAGGTGCTCGGCACCGCACGCGGCATGGCGCGCAAGTCCGAGCAGCTCTCCGCCGAGATCCAGCGGTTCCTCGACGGCATCCGAGCGGCCTGAGGGCCGCGTATCAGCAGACGAGCACGACGATCGGCCATGAAAAAACCGGCCCGGCTGAGCCGGACCGGTCTGAAAACAGGGTCACCGCTTGTTGGAGCGGGCGCCCGGACAGCTTACTCGGCGGCGGCGGGCGCCCCGGCCGGCGTGTCCTTGGCCTTGTAGCGATCGGTCCGCTCGACGATACGGGCCGACTTCCCGCGGCGGTCGCGTAGGTAGTACAGCTTGGCGCGGCGCACCTTGCCGCGGCGGGCCACCTTGATCGAGTCGATCATCGGCGAATGCACCGGGAAGACGCGCTCGACGCCCTCACCGTAAGAGATCTTGCGAACCGTGAAGCTCTCGTTGAGGCCACCGCCCGAGCGGGCAATGCAGACGCCCTCGTAGGCCTGAACGCGGGTGCGCTCGCCTTCCTTGACGCGGACGTTGACGATGAGCGTGTCGCCCGGCTCGAAATCCGGGATGGTCTTGGCGAGGCGCGCGACTTCCTCGCGCTCCAGCTGCTCGATGATGTTCATGGCATAGCTCCGGCCGTCGCGCCGTTTCGCCCCTCATGGGCGATCGGCGCCAGGATTTCGGCGATCCTGTTGTGAGTTGGCCGGCTCTCTACAGGATCGTCGCCGGCTTGTCGATTGGGTCGCGGGCGCGATCGGCCGGCGGGGTCATGGTGATGATCCCGCCCCGTCATTCCGGGGCGCCGAAGGCGAGCCCGGAATCCAGAACCGCTTGTGGTGCGAGGCTTGAGCGCCTTGGCGGCTCTGGATTCCGGGCTCCGCTGCGCGGCCCCGGAATGACGGGGCGGGATCGTCGCGCTAGCCCTTCTCCGCAGAACAGAATTGAGATTCTCTCGTCATGGAGAGGCGAAAATTCTAGGACGTCCTCCCCACCCTATGCCGGCTTCACGCCGGCCTCGGGCAGCACACAGGCGGACAGGAAGGCCGCGAGGTCGTCGGTGATGTGATCGATATGCGCGTCGCGAACCGCTTCCTGCTCGAACGCCTCGCGGTAGGGATCGGCGATCTTCGGGACCACCAGCACGGTCGCCATGCCGAGGTCATGCGGCACGGCGAGGTTGCGGGCGATGTCCTCGAACAGGGCGGCGCGGGTCGGTTCGACCCCGTGAGTCCGGAGGAACCGCTCGTAGGTCGAGCGCTCCGGCTTCGGGACGAAATCGGCGGCGGCGATGTCGAACACGTCCTCGAAATGGTCGAGGATGCCGAGCTTGGACGCGACGTTCTCGGCGTGTCGGCGCGACCCGTTGGTGAGGATCAGCTTGCGCCCCGGCAGCCGCTCGATCGCGTCACCGAGATCCGGGTCGAGCTTGATCGTCGAGTGATCGATGTCATGGGCGAAGTCGAGGAACTCGTGGGGATCGACCCCGGCCTCGACCATCAGCGCCTTCAGGGTCGTGCCGTAGCGGTGATAGAAGTGCTTCTGCAGGGCGCGGGCCGAGATCCCGTCGAGCCCGTAGAGCTTCATGACGTAGAGCGTGATCCGCTCGTCGACCTGCGGCCAGACCCGGGCGTCGCTCGGATAGAGCGTGTTGTCGAGGTCGAACACCCAGGTGTCGACATCTGCGAACCCGCGCGCCGCGGCGGTGGTGAACTGGGCCTTGTCGGGGTGGTGCACCGGATCCCTTTGGCTCGTGGTCCCCTGTGGACAAGTCTGGACCGAGACGGTCAAGCTCGCAAGGCCGGCCTGCACGAGGCCGGTCCGGGGCACGACAATGCGCCGGCAAGGCGGAAGTTGCCGCCCCGCCGATGGGACCCGTCCCGGTGCGGCGCTCAGCCCCGCCGGATCAGGGTGCCGGCGCCGTAATCGGTGAACAGCTCCAGCAGCACCGCGTGGTTGACCTTGCCGTCGAGGATGACGACCGCCTCTACGCCCCGCTCGATCGCGTACATGCAGGTCTCGATCTTCGGGATCATCCCGCCGGTGATGGTGCCGTCGGCGATCAGGCGGCGGCAATCCTCCACGGTCAGCTCGGGAATCAGCTTCTTGTCCTTGTCGAGCACGCCCGGAACGTCGGTGAGCAGCAGCAGGCGCTTGGCCCGGAGCGCCCCCGCGATGGCGCCCGCGAAGGTGTCGGCGTTGACGTTGTAGGTCTGCCCGTCCGCCCCGTAGGCGACGGGCGCCAGGACCGGGATCAGCTCGGCCTTCAGGACGGCGTCGAGGACGCCGCGCTCCACGTGATCCGGCTCGCCGACGAGGCCCAGATCGACGGTCTGCTCCACATGGCTCTCGGGATCGGCGACGGTCTTCATCGCCCGCTTGGCCCGGACCATGTTGCCGTCCTTGCCGCACAGGCCGACCGCCCGGCCGCCCTCGGCGGAGATCCAGCCGACGATCTGCTTGTTGATCAGGCCGGCCAGGACCATTTCGACCACCTCGACGGTGGCCTCGTCGGTGACGCGCAGGCCGCCGCGGAACTCCGACTGGATGCCGAGCCGGTCGAGCATCTTGCCAATCTGGGGTCCGCCGCCGTGCACGACGATCGGCTTCAGCCCGGATTGCTCCAGCAGGACGATGTCCTCGGCGAAATCCTCGGCGGCGGCCCGGTCGCCCATGGCGTGGCCGCCATACTTGATCACCACGATCTCCTGGTCGTAGCGCTGCATGTGGGGCAGCGCCTGAGCCAGGACCTCGGCGCGCACGTGCACGTTCGGCAATTCGGTCATCGCAGTCCTTCGCCGATCCTCGGGTCGGGTCCTCGGGGGCGGGGCGCTTCTACAGGAAGCCGCCCGCGCTGCGAAGCGGCATCGGAGCGGTGCGCACGCCAAGCGGGCGCGGGGCGTGTGCCGTCAATAAACGGTCATCCAACAGGTTGTTGCATCCGGGCGCCAGCCCGGACGTGATCCAAACGCGGTCGGGTTGCATCGTCGCGGCACTCGGACCATGCTGCGTTGCAGCAAGCCGCTGGGCGGGCTACCGGGAGGGCCGGATGCGGAGTGCGATCATCGAGGCCGGCTCTGTCGGCGCGATCCCGGAGGCAGGCTCGGCCGATTCCGGCGGTCCCCAGAGCGCCGCGAACCGGGCATCCACATGTTGCTGCGTCGGGCGAAGGGAAGAGCGCCGGGCGGAGGCAGCGTCTTGATCATCGCCGCCGCGCTCCGGGTGCCGGCATCCTCAGGTCCGGATCTCGCCGGCCCGGAGAAGATGTCTTCGGCAAACCGGCGCGCCGCACGTAGACGGGGTCCGGCCGGCGCGGCGCAACTGTGGCTTTCTGATGATCGTCCCAGCGTTACGACAGCCGGTCGAGTCATCCAATCTTGGCATTGTGGCCGCGGGAATTGGATAAGCTGCTGATGAATACATGTCACAGCCTCCGGCAATTTCGCCGCGCAGGGATGACCTCGCGTTGGGGCTGGTTGGACACCGCAATGGTGCCACAGTAAGGGGTGAGAGGGTACTCACTCGTCGAGAGCCGAGCCGACTTCCGATAACGAGCGTGTGCGAACCGAACGTGACACAACGTACAGACATTGCGATCGTCGGACGCGCATGCCGACTGCCCGGGGCCCCCAGCGTCGATGGGCTGTGGTCACTCCTGTCCGAAGGACGCTGCGCCGTCAGCAAGGTGCCGGCCGACCGGTTCTCCCTGGAGCGGTTCGCCCACCCACGCGCCCATGAGCGCGGCAAGAGCTACACCTGGGCGGCCGGTATCATCGGCGACGTGTGGTCGTTCGATCCGGCGGTGTTCGGCATCTCGCCCCGCGAGGCCGAGCAGATGGATCCGCAGCAACGGATGCTGCTGGAGCTGACCTGGGAAGCCCTTGAGGATGCGGGCCTGCGCCCGTCGAGCGTGGCCGGCAGCAATATCGGCGTGTTCGTCGGTGCCTCGTCGCTCGATTACGGCAACCTGCGCATCCTCGATGCGCCGTCGGGCGACGCCTACGCGGCGACCGGCAACACGCTCTCCATCATCTCGAACCGCATCTCGTACATCTTCGATCTGAAGGGCCCGAGCTTCACCGTCGACACGGCGTGCTCGTCCTCGCTCGTCGCCTTCGACAACGCCGTCCAGGCGATCCGCTCCGGCCGTGTGGACACCGCCGTCGTCGCCGGCGTCAACGTGCTGGCGAGCCCGTTCAACTTCATCTGCTTCTCGACCGCGCAGATGCTCTCGCGCACCGGCCTGTGCCAGGCGTTCTCCAAGAACGCCGACGGCTACGTGCGCTCGGAGGGCGGCGTGGTGTTCGTGCTGCAATCGGCCGAGGCCGCGCGGCGCAACGGCGCCACGGTCCGCGCCATGGTGGCGGCCTCGGGGATCAACTCCGACGGGCGCACCACCGGCATCTCCCTCCCCTCGGGCTACGCCCAGGGTGCCCTGCTGGAGAAGGTCTATCGCGAGGCCGAGATCCGGCTCGACGACCTCGCCTTCATGGAGGCGCACGGCACCGGCACGCCGGTGGGCGACCCGATCGAGGCCTCGGCCATCGGCTCGAAACTCGGCCGCGGCCGGCAGGCGCCGCTGCCGATCGGCTCGATCAAGACCAATATCGGCCATACCGAGCCGGTCTCGGGCCTCGCCGGCCTGATGAAGGCGACGCTGGCGCTGGAGCACGACCTCGTGCCGCCGTCGCTGCACGCGGCCGAGCTGAATCCCGAGATCCCGTTCGACGAGCTCAACCTGCACGTGGTGCGGGAGGCCATGCCGATCGGCCGCGGTTCGCGCGAGCGCTTCGCGGGTGTGAATTCCTTCGGCTTCGGCGGCACCAACGCCCACGTCGTCATCACCGACGCCCCCGCCTGGGCGAAACCGCCCGAATCGGCTCCCGAATCGTCCGCACAGGTGCTGCTGCTCTCGGCCCAGAGCCGGGCCGCGCTGAACGAGCTCGCCCTCGACTACGCCGAGCGCCTCGAGGCCGAGCCCGCGCAGGCCGCCGCCATGGCGGCCGCTGTCGCGCATCGCCGCGAGCGCATGCCGGCTCGCCTCGCCGTCGCGCTGGACGGCAAGGCCGACGTGGTCGCGGCCCTGCGCGCCGTCGGCGAGGGCGAGGATACCCAGGACGCCTTCACCGGCACCGCGGTCGACCGGGTCGCCGAGGTCGCCTTCGTCTACTCGGGCAACGGCAGCCAGTGGGCCGGCATGGGCCGCGAGGCCTACGAGGAGAACGCGGCCTTCCGCGCGGCCTTCGACCGGATCGACACGTTGTTCCAGGGCTATTCGGACTGGTCGCTGAAGGACGCGCTCTACGCCGACGATCTCGGCGAGCGCCTGGTCCTGACCAGCGTCTCGCAGCCGCTGATCTTCGCCATCGAGAGCGCCTCCACGGCCGCCCTCAAGGCCAAGGGCCTGATCCCGTCCTACGTCCTCGGCCACAGCGTCGGCGAGATCGCAGCCGCCGAGGCCGCCGGGATCCTGAGCCTGGAGGACGCGGTCCGGGTCATCTACTACCGCAGCCACCACCAGGAAACGACGCACGGCCAGGGCACCATGGCGGTGCTGCTGATGCCGTCCGAGGAGGTCGAGACCTTCCTCAAGGATTACCCGACCCTCGACATCGCCGCCTACAACAGCCCGAAGGCCGTCACCGTCGCGGGCCCGGTGGCCGATATCGACGCCGCCCTCAAGGCCCTGTCGCGCAAGCGCCGCCGCGGGCGCAAGCTCGACCTCGCCTACGCCTTCCACGGAAGGCTGATGGACCCGACCGAGAAGCCGCTGCTGCGCGACCTCGCCGGGCTCAAGGCCCAGGCCGGCACCACCGCGATGGTCTCGACCGTCACCGGCTCGGTGCTGGACGGCAGCCATTTCGGCGCCGGCTACTGGTGGCGCAACATTCGCGAGCCGGTGCGCTTCTCCGAGGCCGTGCAGGACGCCACCCGCCGCGGCGCCCGCGTCTTCGTCGAGGTCGGCCCTCGCGCGACCCTGATGTCCCATGTCGGCGACGCGGTCGAGCCGCTCGGCATCGAGACCGCAACGGTCGGCGTGATGCACCGCAAGGCCTCCGGCGGCGATCCGATCGCCAAGGCGGTCAGCGCCGCCCTGGTCCAGGGCGCGCAGGTCGGCGAGACTTTGCTGTTCGGCGACGCGCCGAAGGGCGACGTGCGCCTGCCGACCTATCCGTGGCAGCGCCGGCCGTTCCGCCTCGCCGACACCACCGAGGGCGTGGGCGCCATGAGCCCCCGCCCCTACCACCCGCTGATCGGGTCGCGCACCACCTTCGACGGCCTGGAGTGGAACGGCTTCGTCGATCCGGCGACCGTGCCCGAGCTGGAAGACCACAAGGTCGACGGCCAGGTGATCATGCCCGGCGCCGGCTTCGTCGAGATGGCGCTGTCCTGCGTCCGCGAGGCCCTGCGCGACGACGAGGTCGTGCTGGCCGATTTCGAGATCGTCGCGCCGATGGTCTTCACCGAGGACGCCCTGCGCGAGGTCGCGGTGCGTCTGTCGGGCTCCGGCAACGGCATCCAGGTGCTGAGCCGACCGCGCCTGACCCAGACGCCCTGGCAGCTCCATGCCCAGGCCAAGATCGTCGAGGGCACCTTCTCGGCCCCGAAGACCCCGGACCTCGACGGCTTCAGCTTCGAGACCGCGGGTGAGCACGTGCTCTCCGGCGATGCGCTCTACGCCAAGGCCCTCGCCTCCGGGCTCGCCTTCGGGCCGAGCTTCCAGCAGGTCGCCATGAGCGCCCGGCTGGACGACGCCACCATCGTGTCCGATCTGCTGCCGGCCGCGCCCGACAGCCGCTACGCCCTGGTGCCGAACCGGCTCGACGCCTGCTTCCACGGGCTGATCCTGCTGTTCGCCGACCTGCTCGGGGAGAACGGCGGCAAGGCCTACATCCCGGTGCGCTTCGGCGAGGTCCGGCTTTTGCGCCCCGGCGCGGTGATCGCCCGCTCGATCATCCGCACCCGCCGCTGCAACGAGCGCTCGATCCTGGCCGACTTCACGCTCCTCGACGCCGAGGGCGCTGTGGTCGCCACGATCCGCGAGGGCCGGTTCCAGGCCCTGCGCGCCAAGAACGGCGGCGACCTCGCGGCCTTCGCGATCTCGCAGGTCCCGGAACTCGCCACCGAGCCGACCGCGATCCCGATGGAGCGCCGGCCGACCGTGGCCGCGCGGCTGCGTCCGCTCGCTGCCGAGGCAAAGGGGCCGTCCGATGCAGCCCTGTCGCCGGGTCACCTCCTGCTGGAGGGCTGGGCCACGTCGCTCGCCTACCGCCTCGCCTCCGGGCTTGCGCAGGGCGAGACCGTCTCGGTCACCGACAGCCGCGTGCCGGAGGCTCTGCGCCCCTGGCTGCTGAACGCCCTCTACGCCCTCGAGAGCAGCGGCCTCGCCGAGCGCGCCGGCCAGAACTGGACGCTGGGCGACGGCTCCGCCCTGCCGGCGCCCGACGAGATCATGCGCTGGATCGCGGGTGACCACCCGGATCTCTCGGCCGAGCTGGTGCTGATCGCCGATGTCGGAGCCCTGGTCGACCGGCTGCTCGCCGGGAAGCTGACCGACGCGCCGGCCCTGCCGCAGGGGGCGATCGACGCCTTCGTGCTGCGCTCCGCCACCGCGCGCCACGGCGCCGACGTGGTCGCCGGCCTGATCGAGCGGAGCCATGCCCAGCTTCCGAAGGAGCGGGCGCTTCGGGTTCTGCAGGTCGGGTTCGGCCCGCTCTCGGCGCAGACCGCGAGTTTCGCGGCCGCCGCCGAGGCCCGGCTCACGGTCTTCGAGACCGACCGCAGGCTCGCCGAGCGCGCCCGCCTGTCCCTCGGCCGTGCTGCGGCCGTGGTCGAGACCGCCGAGGAGCTCGCTCCGGCAAGCTTCGACCTGATCCTGGCGTCCGGCAGCCTGCACCGCGGCGACCGCGCCCTGCCGGGCCAGCTCGCCGGAGCGCTCGCCACCGGCGGCCTGCTGGTGGCCGTGGAGCCGGGGGCTTCCCTGTTCCGCGACCTCGTGTTCGGCCTCACGGCCGGCTGGTTCGAGGAGGCCGCAGGCGGCCTGCCCGTGGGCCGGCTTGAGGATATCGAGGGCTGGCAGCGGACGCTCAGCGCCCACGGCCTGGTCAAGGTCGAGGTCGAGCGCGCGGCCTCCGCCAACGGCGACGACCTGCTGCTGACCGCCGAGGCGCCGGTGCGTCCGGGCCCGGCCCCGGCGCAGAGCTTCGCCTTCGTCATCGGTTCGGACGACGAGTTCGCGGCCGAGACCGCCTCCTCCTTGGCGACCCTGCTGGTCGCGGGTGGCGTGCACGTCTCGATCATCCTCGACTCCGAGACCTCGCTGATGGAGCTGGAGAAGGAGACCCCCGACACGGTGGTGTTCCTGGCCGGCGCCTTCACCCGCGGCGGCGAGGCGGCCGAGCGGCTGCGCGACCGCTGCCTCAGCCTCAAGCGCTGCTCCGAGCATCTCGGCACCCGTCAGACCCGCCTCTGGGTCGTGGCGCCGGGGGCGACCCGCGATCGCGGCGGCCAGACCACCAATATCGAGGCCGGCGTGTGGGCCTTCTCCCGCACGCTCGCCAACGAGGCCCCGAACCTCGACGTCCGGCGCATCGACCTCTCCCCCGAGATGTCGTCGAAGCGTGCCTCCGAGCGCCTGCGCGACCTCATCCTCTCCGGTACTCCGGAGACCGAGATCGTGCTGGACGACGAGCGGACGCAGGTCGTGCGCTTCCACGCCGGCCGGCCGCAGCACCGGGATCCGGCGGACGCCGTCCCGGCCGAGGCCGCGCGGCTCGAGCGCAGCAACACGGGCGGCCTGAGCGAGATGGTCTGGGGTCCGGCCGAGCGCCGCGCCCCCGGCAAGGGCGAGATGGAGATCGCCGTCGAGGCCACCGGCCTCAACTTCCGCGACGTGCTCTGGGCGCTCTCGATGCTCCCCGAGGAGATCCTGGAGGACGGCTTCGCCGGTCCGCGCCTCGGACTTGAGTGCGCCGGCCGCGTCACGGCCGTCGGCCCGGGCGTGAAGGGCTTCAAGGTCGGCGACCCGGTCGTCGCCTTCGCCCAGTCGGGCTTCGCGACCCACATCGTGGTGCCGGACCTCGTCGTCGCGCCGATGCCGCAGGGCCTCGACCCGATGGCGGCCGCCACCGTGCCGGTGGCCTTCCTCACCGCCTATTACGGCCTCGTCTCCTGCGCCCGGATGCGGCGCGGCGAGTGGGTGCTGGTCCATGGCGGCGCGGGCGGCGTCGGCCTCGCGGCCCTGCAGATCGCCAAGCTCAAGGGTGCGCGGGTCATCGCCACCGCGGGCTCGCGCGAGAAGCGGGCGCTCGTGAAGGCGCTGGGCGCCGAGCACGTGCTCGACTCCCGCTCCCTCGCCTTCGTGGACGAGGTCCGGGCGATCACCGGCGACGGCGTCGACATCGTGCTGAACAGCCTGTTCGGCGAGGCGATGGAGCGCTCGCTCAACGCGCTCCGGCCGTTCGGCCGCTTCGTCGAGCTGGGCAAGCGCGACTACGTCGCCAACACCCATATCGGCCTGCGCCCGTTCCGGCGGAACCTCAGCTACTTCGGCGTCGACCTGGACCAGGTGATTCAGCACCAGGGCGACGACGGCGCGCGGATGTTCCGCGAGGTCATGGCGCTGTTCAACGACGGCGGCCTGAAGCCCCTGCCGTACCAGCCCTTCACGGCGGCCGAGACCTCGGACGCGTTCCGGCTGATGCAGCAGTCCGGCCACATCGGTAAGATCGTGATCAGCCCGCCCAAGGCCGGCACGATCATGAAGGACACGGCCCGGCCGTTCACGGTCTCGGCCGAGGGTGTCCACCTGCTGACCGGCGGCCTCGGCGGCTTCGGCCTGGAGGCGGCGCGGTGGCTGATCGACCGGGGTGCCAAGCACCTCGTGCTCGCCGGTCGCAAGGGCGCGGCCACCGACGAGGCCAAGGCGATCGTCGCGGAGCTCACCGCGCGGGGCGTGACCGTCGAGGCCAAGGCCGTCGACATCACCAGCCGCGCCTCGGTGGACCGGCTCATCGCCGGGATCGAGCAGGGCGGCAAGAAGCTGGCCGGCGTGCTCCACGCGGCGGCGGTGCTCCAGGACGGCCTGATCTCCAACATCGACGCCGCGGCGCTCGATGCGGTGATCGGCCCGAAGGTGGTCGGCGCGCAGCACCTCGATGCCGCGACCCGCGACCGGAGTCTGGACTACTTCGTCCTGTTCTCCTCGGCGACGACCTTCATCGGCAACCCGGGCCAGGGCTCCTACGTGGCCGCCAACGGCTTCATGGAGGGCCTCGCGCGGCAGCGTCGCCGCCGTGGCCTGCCCGCTCTGGCGGTGGCCTGGGGCGCGATCGGCAATGTCGGCATGCTCGCCCGCAACAAGGCGGTCATGGAAGGCCTCGCCGGCCGCGTCGGCGTCACGCCGATGGAGGCCCGCCGCTGCCTCGACCTAATGGCCGAGGCGCTGGGCAGCCAGGGCGCGTCCCCCGACGAGGCCGTCATCGCCATCGCGGCGATGCATTGGGGCAAGGCGCGCGAGCGTCTCGCCACCATGCGCTCGCCGAGCTACGCCGAACTCGGGTCGGACCAGCAGGCCGAGGCCGGCGGTGTTCAGGCGATCAACATCGCGGCGCTCCTCAAGGGCGGCGACCTCGACGTGGTCCGCAAGACCGTGTCGGACGCGATCGTCGAGGACATCGCCCGCATCCTGCGGTTGCCGAAGGACGACATCAGCCGCGTGCGCCAGCTCTCGGAGATCGGCCTCGACTCGCTGATGGGCGTCGAACTCGGCGCCAGCCTGCAGGAGCGCTTCGCCCTCGACGCGCCGCCCGCGGGCCTGTCCTCGGGCATGACCGTCAACGAGCTGTCGGAGTCCTTAATTCAGGCGGTTTCCGCGCCCATGGACGAGGCAGCCGGCGTCGCGATGAGCCTTGTCTCGAAGCATGTCGGCGGTGAGGTCGATGCGCAGATGATCGCGCCGCTCAAGGAACTCATCGAGCAGACGTCCAGCGGAATCAAAGAGACCAACTCATGACCGATACGGCACGGCCGGACGGCGGGCGCGCGGCGCTCGCCGGCTTCGTGACCAACCGGCTCGGGCGCGCCACGCCGCGCCCGGCCCCCGTCAAGACGGCCTCCCCGGCCGGCAAGTCGGCGGCGCAGAACTTCGAGAACCTGCCGGGCTACCGTGAGCTGAAGCTCCAGCGCCAGGCGGCCGATCTGATCGGCCTGGGCAACCCGTTCTTCCGCGTCCACGACGCCAAGGCCGGGGCCACGACGCGGATCGACCAGAAGAGCTTCACCAACTTCTCGTCCTACGATTACCTCGGCCTGAACGGCCACCCGCGGGTGAGCAACGCCGCCCGGGAGGCGATCGAGGCCTACGGCACCTCCGCGTCGGCGAGCCGTGTCGTGGCGGGCGAGCGGCCCGGGCACATCAGCCTTGAGCAGGCGCTGGCCGAGCACTACCAGTCCGAGGGCTGCGTGGTGATGGTGAGCGGGCACGCCACCAACGTCACGACGATCGGCGCCCTCCTGGAAGCGGGCGACGTGATCTTCCACGACGCGCTGTCCCACAACAGCATCGTCACCGGCGCCCAGCTCTCGGGCGCGCAACGGCGCTCCTTCGCCCATAACGACCTCGACGCCCTGGAGACCCTGCTCCAGTCGACCCGCCACGAGCACCGCCGGGCGCTGATCGTGGTCGAGGGGCTCTACAGCATGGACGGCGACGCGCCGGACCTCGCCGGGCTCGTCGCCCTCAAGAAGCGCTACGACGCGTGGCTGATGGTCGGCGAGGCGCACGGCCTCGGCGTCACCGGCCGCACCGGCGCGGGCCTGTTCGAGCATTGCGGTGTTGACCCCAAGGAGGTCGACATCTGGATGGGCACGCTGTCGAAGACGCTCTCGACCTGCGGCGGCTACATCTGTGGCCCGATCGCGCTGATCGAGTACCTGAAGCACTCGGCCGGCGGCTTCGTCTACAGCGTCGGCATGTCGCCGCCGCTCGCCGCTGCCGCCGAGGCAGCGCTCGCCGTGATGCATGCCGAGCCGGAGCGGGTCGAGCGCCTGCGCCAGAACGGCACGCTGTTCCTAGCGACCGCCAAGAAGCTCGGCCTCGACACCGGCTTCAGCCTGGGTCTCGCGGTGGTGCCGATCATCGTCGGCGACTCGCTGAAGGCCGTCACCCTGTCGGATCGGCTGTTCCGCCGGGGCATCAACGTCCAGCCGATCATCCACCCGGCGGTGCCGGAGCGAGCCTCGCGCCTGCGCTTCTTCCTGACCTCCGAGCACACCCCCGACCAGATCCGCGACACCGTGAACGCGGTCGCCGAGGAGCTGGCGGCGATCGACAAGGGCGGTTCGCTGATCGAGCAGCTGCTCGCCAAGCGGGTCTGAACGCAGCCGGGGCCTCCGGCCCCGGAACGTGACGGATACCGAACGGTCGGCGAAAACCGAAAACGGGCGCAGATCCTATCCGCGCCCGTTTTCGCATTCGGTGGATTACGGGTCCGGCGGCGCCGGCCACGTGGCCGGCGCCGCATGTTACTTCGCGTAGAAGTACGCGGTCGATAGCGACGAGATCGGCCCGGTGACGCCGCTGAAGGCGGTGAGCACTTTGGAGACCTCGGTGAACGGCGCGTTCGAGACGTAGATGAGGTCGCGGTTGCGCATCCGGAACGCCTGGGAGACGAACAGGCTGTTGGGGTCGCGCATGTCGATCCGATAGACCACTGGCACGAGCGGCGTGCCGAGCAGCTTCGAGCCCGGGCTGAGCCGGCGCACGACGCTGGCCGGCTCGAAGCGGAAGATGAACGTGCCGGCCGGGTCGGCGGCGAAGTCCGACAGGCCGCGCGCCTTGGCGAGCGCCTGCGCCAGGGTGATGCCATCGGCCTGGAACGGCAGCTCGGTGCTGTTGCCGAGGGCGCCGACCGCGATGAAGGTCTGCGGATCGCGCACCAGCGTGAGCACGTCGTTGGGCCGCAGGTAGATGTTCTCCTTGGGGTTGGACACCACCGTGGTCAGCGGCACCGTGGCGGTGACCGGCCCGCGCGACAGCCGCACGAAGGTCTCGTTGACCGGCGCGCGGTTGCCGCCGGCGGCGGCGATGACGTCGAGGATTCGGTCGCCGTGGCCCGAGAGCGGCAGGCGGGCGCCGGCCGCGCCCTCGCCGGTGACGGTCACGGCCTGGCTGATCGGCCGGGTGACCGAGACCAGCACCTGCGGCTGGATGGCTTTGCCGGCGAGTTCGGTCTCGATCAGCGCCTGGACGTCCTGGGTGCGGCGGCCGGCGACCTTGATGCGGCCGGCATAGGGCACCGAGATGGCGCCGTCGCGCCCGACCGGCTGCTCGGGGATGAGGGCGGACTTGGAGCCGGCCGAGAACCGGTCGGCGACCAGCGGGCCGGAGAACAGGCCGCCGGAGCCGGCTTCCCAGACCGAGACCGAGACCATGTCGCCGATGCCGATGACCGGCTCGGTCGAGGGGCGGTGATCGCCGAACGAGGCGAGCAGGCTGTCCAGCGGCCGGCCGCGCAGGGCCTCGACCACGCTCGGGGTGACGTCGATGATCTCGTAGCGCGCCAGCAGGCCGCCGTCGGCGGTCGCCACCTCCGACCCCGCCTGGATCGCGCTCGCCGTCGGACCCGCCGCGGGCAGGTACGTGCAGCCGCCGATCGATCCCGCCGCCAGTGCGGCCATCAAGGCGGTGCGCGTCGTCTTACGCAGCATCACAGAGACTTCTCCTCGCCGAACCTCCTGCCATCGCTGGCATGGGTCGGGACATCCAGTTTGACCGCCAAACGCTGCGATCGCTTTAACGGCCGCGCCGAACCTGCGGCCGTCTCGCGGACGGTCGCGCTATCGGTCGGCAATGCGTCACCAGCGTGGCACGGCCACGCTTATGGCGTGCAAGCTTAACCTTATCATGTCCGAACGGAGATGTCCGCAGACGCGGCGGCGAGGGCGCCGCGCAGTGCCCGCCCCAAGGCATCGGCGGGGATATCGACCCGGCGCGGCGTGTCCGACGCGCGGCCAAAGCGGAACAGGGCGTACTCGGTGGTCCGGCCGCCGAAGCCGGGCTTGCAAGTCGGCAGAGAAGGCGCGTGGTCGCCGAACACGCAGAGCGTCATCGTCTGGCGACGCTCGCGGGCCAGGGCATCGAGCCCCGCCACGAGGGCCTCGACCATCCGCCCGGTATTGGCGACGTGGTGGAGATACTGCGCCTGCGGGTCGTCGAGCCCGGGCAGCCGACCGGGCTTCCAGGGACCGTGGTTCTCCATGGTGACGCAGAACAGGAAGAGCGGCGTCGGTCGCGCCCGCACCTCGGCCAGCAGGCGCTCGCCCAGGGCGACGTCCCCGACATACGGTCCGACCCGCGGCGCCTCCGCGAAGGCCTCGCCCATCACGAGGTCGGCGAAGCCGAACGCCTCCATGATCTTCGCCCGGCGGAAGAAGTCCCGGTGGAAGGGGTGGAGGAACAGGGTCGCGTAGCCCCGGGCCCGAGCGAGACGGGCGAGGCTCGTCGGCTCGTCGCCGCTCCGGGACGTGTAAGGATCATACCGGCCGAAGCCGAGGCTTTCGGAGGGCCGGCCGGTGAGCACCGCGTGCTCGCTGCGCATCGTGTAGGCGCCGTGCGCCGGGACTTGAAGGCGGCCGTACTGCGCGGCCCGCGTTCGGAACAGCTCCATCGCCGGCAGCGTCGCGCCGCCGAGCCGCTCTGGGTCGATGAAGGATTCGAGCTGGACCACCACCACGACGTCGTCGCCCGGTCCGGGGGGCAGCGTCGGCGCTTCGGGCCCGGGCTCGCCCCCGCCAGCGCCCGGGCGGTGTAGCCGAGCAGGCTCGCCGGAAGGCCGACCCGGGCCACGTCCGCCTCTAGGTCGGGGCGCGGGAACCAGCGGGCGATCAGCCTGGAAAGCGGCGGGCGCGGCGCGGCCTTGACCATCAGCCAGAGCAGCAGCGGCAGGCCGAGCAGGGCGAGGATGCGCGGCAGGGTGGAATCGGGCAGCACGCTCGGCTCGGTCCGGTACCACAGCACGGTGGCCGCCAGGGTGAGCAGGACGGGCACGGAGATGCGCGGATCCCATAGCGGCGGGATGTAGTAGAGCTGCGGGTGGCGCGGCACCTGCGGAAGCAGGGCGAAATCGCTGAACAGCAGCGGCTCGCCGATCACCGAGCGCTTGGCGCGGCTGACGACGATGAGGATCGCTACGGTGATCACGCAGGTCAGCCCGGCGAGCCAGGGCCGCCAGGAGAATTCGAACCAGAACAGCAGGATCAGCAGGTAGCCGGTGAGCCGCAGGCCGAGGTCGCGCGGCGCGAGGCTCGCCCGGGTGATCGCGTCGCCGACGAGCACCTCCAGGGCTAGGCAGACGGCGAGCGCGAGGCCGGTGGCAATGAGGAAGGTCGTCAAGACTCGGGCACTCGGCTGGAGACGGGCCTGCTCGCCGCCGGGCTACGGTCCGGCGGGAAACAGCGCGTCGGAGCAAGGGTTTGCGAGTCGCTCCTGATCCGGATTGATCGGGGGCGGCCCAGGGCATGCTGCTGAATCTCGATCTTAGCAGCGCGCGCTATCGCTTTGGTGTCACAGCAAGGTCTCGGAATTCCGGTGTCTCGGCCCGGGATCCGTCTCACCGCGGGCCGTCTCCGGTCTCGCGGCCGACGCCGCGCCGACTGCGCAGCGCCCGCACGATCGGGTTGAGGAGCCCGTAGCGAGCCCGCATCACCAAGTGGGCCGCCCGGCCGATGGACAGGGCGCTGCGCGGCGCCGCGTCCCGGGCTGCGCTGAGCCGGTCGAGGAGTTGCTCCGGGCTGCACGGCTTCATCGCCACGGGATCGAGGTAGCGCGGATAGAGGATCATCGCCCCGGCCACCAGCGCGTCGAGGCTCAGCCGGCGGCCCCGGTCGGCCCCCGGCGCCAGATCCTCCGACAGGCCCCAGCCCGCGTAGAAGGGCCGGCCGTGCGTCGCCACGGTGAGTCCGCGGATCAGCGCCTCGAAGCCGGCGAGCGACGTCATGGTCTCGACGTGGTGGACCCGGTCGAGCAGGTCGACGATGCTGATGCCGGCGACGATCCGGTCGGCCAGGGTCAGCGCCTCCGCCTCCGGGATGATCCCCGGGCGGAAGCCGGCCTCCACGTCGGGATGCGGCTTGTAGAGCAGGAACGCGTCCGGGTTGCGTCGTCGGGCCGCCTCCAGGAGTGCCCGGTTCGAGCGGACCAGCGGCGAGCCGTGCCGCACCGAGGCATCGTCCTCCACTTGGCCGGGGACCAGAACGATCCGCCGTCCGGCCGGCCAGTCGAGCGACGCGGCGTCCAGGCCGACATTGTACTTGCTGAGCCGGCGCACCACGACCTCCTCGCGCAGGCGGCGTGCCCGGGCAACGAGATCCGGGGTGAAGTCCGCCTCGGCGAGCAGCCGCTGGAGGCGGCTCTCCCGGCGCGGATCGTAGTAGATGCCGAGATCGCCGACCACGATGGAGGCGCCGGGCTGCAGGCTGGCGCCGAGCCCGACGGAGCGCAGGAACCCGTCCTCCACCCGGGCCAGCGGCAGCCCGGCCTGCGCGCAGGCCTCCTCCAGCTGGCCCGGCGCCCGGGTCGCCCAGGCGAGGACGCGCCCGCGATGGCGCCGACCGGCCTTGATGGCGGCCTCGGTGGTCATGGTGTGGATCGGGCGCCCGGCGGGCCCGGCCCCGAGCACGTCGAGGGCCGGCCGCTTCCAGCGCGACATCCCAACATAGATGACCCGCCGGTCGTTCTCGGAAAAGCGCGCGGCGAGCCACGCCACCCGCTCTGCGCAGGCTGCGCGCTCGATCGGCGCCCGGGTCCAGGGATCGAGGTAGTGGACGCCGCCCTCCCCGCCGAGCGGCACGCCGTCGAGCCTGATCGTCAGGGACGCGAAACCGGTCTCCGGCGTATCGTACGGGCTGAGGAGCGGCCCGGGGCCGACCACGAGGCGGCGCCGGCCCGCCAGGGCCAGCAGACGCCCGGCCGGACTTCCGGCGCCCCAGACCGCACCGACCGCTCGGGGGCGCGCCGGCGCGAAGGCGAGGCCCGTCGCGGCCTCGATCTCCGCCCGCAGGCGGCGGATCGTGCGGCCGGTCGCGTAGAGCGACGGGGTGGGTTCAGGGGCCATGGTCGGCGCGTCCGGCTCCGTTCGGGCGAGGTGGTGGGCCGCCTGTAGCGCATTTTCGTCGGCGTGGGATGGCCGTGCAACGCGGGGACAACCGTGGCCGACGTCACCGCCGCCACGACCTGGAAAGGATTTGGACATATCGTCGCCGCGATTGCCGGCCTAATCCGAATCTCGAACCGCGGACGCGCCACCGTTGCAGACGGGCCACGCCGACGCGGAAAAACCGTGCTGCGGCACGGCTTTGGATTGCCGGGCCGTCAGGCTCCGTGCCACCTGATTGTCTCTCATCGGCCTGGCTCGTCCGGGCCAGGGTCAAGGATAGAAGCGCCGCGGAATGCAACAGCCCGCCCCCGACGCCCTCCGTGACCGCCCTGCGACCTTCCTCTTCCTCCAGGGCATCGCCACGCCGTTCTTCTCCGATCTCGGAAAGGCGCTGCGCGCGCGGGGGCATCAGGTCCGGCGCATCAATCTCTGCCCCGGCGACTGGCTGTTCTGGAGCGGCGAGGCGGACAATTACCGCGGCCGCCGCGAGGCCTGGGGCGAGTATCTCGAATCCTATCTCGACCGCGAGAGCGTCACCGATATCGTGCTGTTCGGGGATTGCCGGCCGTTCCACAAGGCCGCCCGGATGATCGCCGAGTATCGCGGCCTGCGGGTGCACGTGTTCGAGGAGGGCTACATCCGCCCGAACTGGATCACCTGCGAACTGGGCGGCGTGAACGGCTTCTCGTCGCTTCCGCGGACGGCCGACGAGGTCCGGGCCCTGGCGCGGCGCCTGCCGCAGCCCGGCCGGGCGATGCCCTCCACGGGCGACATGGCCCGGCGCAGCGTCTGGGACGTCGGCTACAACCTCGCCAACGTCCTGTTCCCCTACCTCTTCCCGCATTTCCGCAGCCACCGGCCGACCCATATCGCGGCCGAATATGCGGGCTGGATCAAGAAGTTCACCCGCCGAGCCCATACCCGTCGCGAGGCCGCGCGCTGCGACGAGATCTACCGTGCCGTCGGCTGCGACTACTTCCTGCTGCCGCTCCAACTCGACAGCGACTACCAGATCCGGGTCCACTCGCCGTTCCTCGGCGTCGAGGGCTTCATGGACCGGGTGATCAAGTCCTTCGCGGACGCCTCTGCGGCGCCGACGCGTCTGCTGGTGAAGCTGCACCCGCTCGACAGCGGCCTGATCAACTGGCGCAAGTTCGCCCGCGCCTCGGCTCGCCGCCACGGTGTCAGCGACCGGCTCGACTTCATCGACGGCGGCGACCTTCCGGCCCTGATCAAGGGCGCGCGCGGCGTGGTCATCGTCAACTCGACAGTGGGCATGCTGTCGCTGGAGATGGGCTGCCCAACCCATGCGGTCGGCAGCGCGATCTACAACATGGCCGGCCTGACCCATCAGGGTGACCTCGACGGCTTCTGGAAGAGCCCGACGGCGCCCGATATGGGCCTGATGGCCGATTTCCGCCGCGTCGTGCTTCATCGGACCCAGGTCAACGGCGGCTTCTTCTCCAAGGAAGCCATCGACCGGGCCGTGGCCGGCTCGGTGCCACGGATGGAGGCGGCGCTTCCCGATTCGATGCTGGCGGCGGCGCGGGCGATCCGCGAAGCGGCCGAGCGGGACGGCGAACTCGCCCCGGTTTACTGACCGAAATCCGCACCGGCGGAGGGATCCGGGGCCTTTGACACGGCTTTCGCGGTCGGTGAGCCCGTCCCGACCTTGATCTTTCCACGCCCGGCGGCGTAACCCGCCCTATGCCCCGCATTCTGATCACCGGCGCGTCGAGCGGCATCGGCGCTGCGCTGGCGCGCCACTACGCGCAACCCGGCGTCAGCCTCATCCTCGTCGGCCGCAATGCCGAGCGCCTGGAGATTGTGGCCCGCGACTGCCGCGCCAGCGGCGCCACGGTCGATGCCGCCCGCCTCGACACCCGCGACCGGGCCGCTGCTGTGGCGCTCGTGCGCCGGTCGGACGCGGAGGCGCCCCTCGACCTCGTCATCGCCAATGCCGCGGTGAACGGCGGCAACCAGGAGGGGCAGGTCGAGGCCGAGGACGTGGCCTTCGAGACCGCCGACATCAACTACACCGGCTCGCTCAACGTCGTGCTGCCCAGCCTGACGCTGATGCTCGAGCGCGGACGCGGCCAGATCGTCCTGCTGTCGTCGCTGGCCGCCTATGCGCCGCTGCAGGACGCGCCGGCCTATAGCGGCGCCAAAGCGGCCCTCGTTGCCCACGGTCTGGCGCTTCGGCAGAAGGTCGGGCCCCGGGGCGTGAAGGTCAACGTCGTGACGCCGGGCTACGTGAAGACCCCGATGGGCGGTGAGCTGAAGGGCTGGCGGCCGCTGGAAATCAGCGCCGAGGAAGCTGCCGTGCGCATCGCCAAGGGCATCGCGGCCAACCGCGACGTGATCGCGTTCCCGTTCATCCTCGCGGCCCTCGCCCGCACCGTGCTGCTCCTGCCGGAGAATGTCCGCAAGGCCGGGCTCTACGCCTTCCGGTTCCAGCGGCGGAAGCGCCGCTGATGGCGCGGCCCCGGATCGCGCTGTTCGTCCTGGAGGCGCTGCCGAACGCCCGCGTGGTCCGCCGGCTCGTCGCCGATTACCGGGCCGACATCGCCTTCGTGGGCCTCTCCAACGCCGAACGGCCGTCGAGCGGCGGCCTGACGGGCCAGATCCGGCGGCACCTCGCGCGTTCGGGCGCCGGCATCCTGCCCTACCTGGCGGTCAATTTCGGCCTGCCGGACCTGCTGCGGCCCCTGGCGCCGCTGACCCAGGCGGCGGCCGGAAGCGGTGACGCGCCGGAAGCGACACCCCTCAAGACCCTGTGCCGGCGCCTCGGCATCCCGACTCTGTCGATCGACGACGTCAACGGTCCCGAGGTCGCGCAACGGCTGCGCGAGGCGGCGCCGGACCTGATCCTGACCTACCATTTCGACCAGATCCTGAAGCCGGAGACGATCGGGCTGGCGCGGCTCGGGGGCATCAACGGCCATCCCGGCCTGCTGCCCCGTCACCGCGGCCCGGTGCCGACGATCCACGCCCTGGCCGAGGGCCCCGGCAGCTTCGGCATGACGCTGCACCGGCTGGCCGCCACGATCGACACCGGGGCGATCCTCGCCCAGGAATTCGTGCCCCTGCCCCCCGGCACCACCGCAACCCGGGCCGCCGTGGCGCTGCACGCCCACGGGCGCGGCCTGCTGGATGGGCTGCTCGATACGATTGCCCGGACCGGCGCGATGCCCGAGGGCCGGACCACCGCGGTGCTGCCCTACTGCCCGTTCCCGGACCGGGCGATGCTAGCATCCCTGCGCCGCCGGGGCCTGCGGCTGACCGACGGTCAGGATCTCCGGGAGGCGTTGAGCCTCTCCGGGACGGTGAGGTGAGCATCAGATGCTGATTTCGGATCCCGGGCTCCGCTACACGGCCTCGGGATGACTGAGTCGGTTTTCGGGACCGCTCGTTTTGCGTGCACATCGGGATCCTGCTGCGTCTCTGACGGCCACGTCTCGCGAGGCGGCCAGAGGTTGAGCCCCAAGAGCTCGCCGGACCTGGTCTTAACCGGTCGTTAAGCCTATCGCGCCGAGGATCGTGCACCGTCCTCCCGCCGCTCAGGCCCGCGCATGCCGGATACCAGCGCCCTCCACTCGGCCTCTGACGCACTGGCGGCCGGCCGGCAGGTGCAGACCGGACGGATCCGCACGATCTCCGAGAACATCGCCAACGCCGATTCCGCTCCCACCGAACCGGGCGGGGCGCCCTATGCCCGCAAGATCGCGGTGTTCGCGCCCGTCGTGGCCGACAGCCCGCGCAGCCCGGTCGGCCGCATCGTGCGCGACAGCAGCGACTTCCGCCGGCGCTACGACCCGTCGAACGGCGCCGCCGACCTCAGGGGATATGTTCGCCTGCCTAACGTGAACGCGGCCGCGGAATCGGCCGACCTGCAGCAGGTGGTCCGGAACTACGAGGCCAATCTCAACGCCTCGGCCACGATCGACAGGCTGACCCAGGCGACGATCAACCTGATCAGCTGAGCCGGGCGCGCCGCCGGCCGTAGCCGGCATAGATCGCGAGGCCGAGCACCAGCCAGAGCGCGAGGCGGATCCAGGTCTCGGCCGGGAGCGAGGCCATCAGCGTCAGGCACGACAGGATGCCGAGCCCGGCCGTGAGCGCCGCCGCCGGCGCCCGGAAGGGGCGCGGCCGGTCCGGCTCCGTCCGGCGCAGGATCAGCACCGTGGCGCAGACGAGGCAGAACGCCAGGAGCGTGCCGATGCTGACGATCTCGCCCAGGATGCCGATCGGCACGAGGCCCGCCACCGCGGCCGTGAACAGGCCGATCACCAGCTGGCTCGCCACGGGCGCCCGCGTCACCGGATGGACCCGGCAGAAGGCCTCCGGGAGGAAGCCGTCGCGGGCCATGGCGAAGAAGATCCGGCCCTGCCCGTAGAGCGCGGTCAGCGCCGAGGTGGTCAGGCCGATCAGGGCGCCGGCCTTGATCACCGTCGCGAAGCGCGACAGCCCGATCGTGTCGACCGCCTTGGCCACCGGGTCGGCGACGTCGAGATCGCGGTACGGGACGAGGCCGGTGAGCACGGCCGCCATCGCCACGTACAGCACCGTGGTGATCAGGAGCGAACCGATCAGCCCGACCGGCGCGTCCCGCTGCGGCGCCCGGCACTCGCCCGCGGCCGTCGCCACGGTCTCGAAGCCCACGAAGGCGAAGAACACCACGGCGGCGCCGCGGAACACGCCGCTCCAGCCATAGGTGCCGAAGAGCCCCGCATTGTCCGGCACGAACGGGTGCCAGAGCTCCGGCTTCAGATGGGCCGCGCCGACGCCCACGAAGGCCAGGATGATCGCCACCTTGCAGCCGACCAGGAGCCCGTTCACCAGGGAGGCCTCCCGGGTGGCGCGCATCAGGAGCGCGGTCAGCAGCAGGACGATGCCCACGGCCGGCAGGTTCACGAGGCCGCCATCCCCGGGTGCTCCGGCGAGCGACGCCGGGAGCCGCAGGCCGAAATCCGCCGCGAGCGACTGCGCGTAGCCCGACCAGCCCACCGCCACCGTCGCCGCCGCCACGGCGAATTCGAGGACGAGGTCCCACCCGACCAACCAGGCCGGAAACCGCCCCAGGCTCGCGCGGGTGTAGGTGTAGGTGGAGCCCGGCTCCGGGATCATGGCCGCCAGTTCGGCGTAGCACAGGCCGACGAAGCCGCACGCGATCGCGCCGATGACGAAGGAGAGGCTGAGTGCCGGGCCGGCATATTGCGCCGCCGCGGTCCCGGTGAGCACGAAGATGCCGGCGCCGATCGTGGCGCCGAGCCCGATGGCGATGAGGCCGGGGGCCGTGAGGCTCCGGGCGAGTGCGCGGCTCTGCCCGGGCTCGGCACGGACGCCTGTCGTCACCGCAGATTCGGCCATTCCGTCCCCCCTTCCCGCTTGATCGCGCCTCGAACGCCGAGGAGCAAGCGGCGCGCCCGAACGTGTTCTGAGCCCGGTCACGCGTCGAAGCATCGCGCAGCGTGGCCGCAAACGGAATGGTTCGCGGGACCCTCCCGGGGCCGCGTCGCCGAGCCTAAAATCCCGAATCGCCGGTGCCGCCAGGCTGAGCCAACCACGCGGATCTGGATTCCGGGCCCTGCTTCGTGGTCCCGGCATGACGCCGCGGGATGCGACCGTCTTGTGCCGGGTCGATCGGACACGGCGGCCCGCAGGCTCCGGGGCTGGCATATCCGGCGGTTTCGTGCCATGGAACGCGGGCCTCGACCCGGGTTACCGGGCGGGGCTTGAGCCGCTTGGCGCTGTGACCGTGCTGGACGACATCCCGGCACCGGCCGAACGCCGAGCCCGCGCGCGCCCGAACGGGGCGCCGCATCCGACCAGCACAACCCGAAAGGCACGCGATGTCGATCACGGCAGAGCGCAAGACCGCGCTCATCAAGGAACACCGCAAGGACGCCAAGGACACCGGGTCCCCCGAGGTCCAGGTGGCGATCCTGACCGAGCGGATCACCAACCTCACCGGCCACTTCAAGACCCACGCCAAGGACAACCATTCCCGGCGCGGCCTCCTGAAGCTGGTCTCGCAGCGCCGCTCGCTGCTCGACTACGTCAAGCGCAAGGACGAGGCCCGCTACCGCGCCCTCATCGAGCGTCTCGGCATCCGCCGCTAAGGCGTCTATCGCGCGGTTCCGGGCACGGCCCGGGGCCGCGTTTCACCATCGCGGGCTGCCGGAATGGGTCCGGCCTCCCGACAAGCGGGCCGCTTCGAGGCGCCGGCATCGGGGCAGGATCGCGAGACACTCACGCCGTGGAGTGTCTCGCCGTCTTGCCCCGGGCGGCGCCGGGCTTGGGCCCGCCGCAGGCAAGGAAGAGACGAAAGAATGTTCGACGTTCAACGCGAAGAGCTGATGTGGGGCGACCGCAAGCTCGTCCTCGAGACCGGCAAGGTTGCCCGCCAGGCCGACGGCGCCGTGGTCGCCACCTACGGCGAGACCTCGGTGCTCGCCACCGTGGTCGCCACGAAGGAGCCGAAGCCCGGCATCGACTTCATGCCGCTCACCGTGAACTACCAGGAGCGCGCCTACGCGGCCGGCCGCATCCCAGGCGGCTACTTTAAGCGCGAGGGCCGTCCGTCCGAGAAGGAGACCCTGGTCTCCCGCCTGATCGACCGCCCGATCCGCCCGCTCTTCGTCGAGGGCTGGCGCAACGACACCCAGGTCGTCGTCACCGTCCTCACCCACGACCTTGAGAACGATCCCGACATTGTCGCCATGGTCGCGGCCTCCGCCGCCCTGACCCTGTCGGGCGTGCCGTTCATGGGCCCGATCGGCGGCGCCCGCGTCGGCTACATCAACGGCAGCTACCGGCTGAACCCGCTGGTCACCGAGACCAAGGAGGAGTCCAGCCTCGACCTCGTCGTCGCCGGCACGCAGGACGCGGTGCTGATGGTCGAGTCGGAGGCCAAGGAGCTGTCCGAGGACGTGATGCTCGGCGCCGTGATGTTCGGCCACAAGCATTTCCAGCCGGTGATCGAGGCGATTATCCGCCTCGCCGAGAAGGCCGCCAAGGAGCCGCGCGACTTCAAGGCCCCCGAGAACGCCGACGTCGAGAAGGCCGTCCTCGAGGTCTGCGAGACCGAGCTGCGCGCCGCCTACACCAAGACGGTCAAGCAGGAGCGCTACGCCGCCGTCGACGCCGTCAAGGCGAAGGTGATGGCCGCTCTCTGCCCGGAGGGTGCCGAGAAGTACCCGGCCGAGAAGGTCAAGGCCGCCTTTAAGGAGGCCCAGTCGAAGGTCGTGCGCTGGAACGTGCTCGACACCGGCGCCCGCATCGACGGCCGCGACCTGAAGACGGTCCGCCCGATCGTCTCCGAGGTCGGCGTCCTGCCGCGGGCCCACGGTTCGTCGCTGTTCACCCGCGGCGAGACTCAGGCCCTGGTGGTCGCCACCCTCGGCACCGGTGAGGACGAGCAGTTCATCGACTCGCTGGAAGGCACCTACAAGGAGCGCTTCCTGCTCCACTACAACTTCCTCCCTACAGCGTCGGTGAGACCGGCCGGATGGGCTCCCCGGGCCGTCGCGAGATCGGCCACGGCAAGCTCGCCTGGCGGGCGATCCGCCCGGTCCTGCCGCCGGCCCACGAGTTCCCCTACACGATCCGCGTCGTGTCGGAGATCACCGAGTCGAACGGCTCGTCCTCGATGGCCTCGGTCTGCGGCGGCTCGCTGTCGCTGATGGATGCCGGCGTGCCGCTGCGCCGTCCGGTGGCGGGCATCGCCATGGGCCTCATCCTCGAGGGTGAGCGCTTCGCGGTCCTGTCCGACATCCTGGGCGACGAGGATCACCTCGGCGACATGGACTTCAAGGTGGCCGGCACGGACGAGGGCGTGACCTCGCTCCAGATGGACATCAAGATCGCCGGCATCACCGAGGAGATCATGCGGGTCGCCCTCGACCAGGCGAAGGACGGGCGCGCCCACATCCTCGCCGAGATGGCCAAGGCCCTGACCGCTGCCCGTCCGGAGCTCGGCGAGTACGCGCCGCGCATCGAGACGATGCAGATCCCGACGGACAAGATCCGCGACGTGATCGGCACCGGCGGCAAGGTGATCCGCGAAATCGCCGAGAAGACCGGCGCCAAGATCAACATCGAGGATACCGGCATCGTCAAGATCGCCTCGGCCGACGGCAAGGCGATCAAGGCGGCCTACAACTGGATCCGCTCGATCGTAGCGGAGCCGGAAGTCGGCGTGATCTACGACGGCACGATCGTGAAGTGCATGGAGTTCGGCGCCTTCGTGAACTTCTTCGGCGCCAAGGACGGTCTCGTCCACATCTCGGAGCTCGCTGCCCAGCGGGTCGCCAAGGTTCAGGACGTCGTCAAGGAAGGCGACAAGGTCAAGGTGAAGTTCCTCGGTCAGGACGACCGCGGCAAGATCCGCCTGTCCATGAAGGTCGCCGACCAGCAGACGGGCGAGGACATCACCGAGAAGGTGAAGGCGCAGCGCGACGCCGACCGGGCCGAGCGCGGCGACGAGCCGCGCGAGCCCCGCGAGGGCGGCCGCCATCGCGGCGAGCGCCGCCGCGAGGCCGGCGAGTAAGCCTCGGGACTCACGCACCGGCTCCGGCCGGTGCTGGATGTCTCAGACGGGCGCGGTCCTTAGGGGCCGCGCCCTTTTCTTTTCGCTCCAGGGGGCCGGCCATCAGCCGGGAACGGGGCGCCGGATGCCGCGTTCCCCCGCGACTTCCCAACCGGAGACTCTCATGGCCAACGACATGATGCACGACATCTTCAGCGGGCAGCCGAACCTGTCGACGACGGAGCGCGCCGTCTCGGTGGCGCTCGGCCTCGGCATCGCCGCGGCCGCCGCGCAGCCCCGCCCCAACAAGCTCCTGAGCCTGCTGGCGCTCGTCGTCGGCGTCGGCCTCGCGGTGCGCGGCGCGACCGGCCACTGCGCCGTGAAAGCCGCGTCCGAGCATTTTTAAGGCCCCGACGTTCGAGGGTTCCGGCGTCACCGTCTTTGCGAGCGAAGCCAATCCAGTCCGTGCACCGTTTGACATCGTCGGGTTGCCCTGGGTCACTTCGCTGCGCCCGTGATGACGGAGGGTGCTGTAGCGGGACCCCGACCGGAATGCGTCGGCCAGACAACAAAAGGGGCGCCCCGCGGGGCGCCCCTCGTCGTTCCGGGAACTGCCGGACGGTTCAGTAGGTGGTGGTGCGGCGGCCGGCGATCAGGCCGTAGATGAACAGCACGACCACGGCACCCACGATCGCACCGATGAAGCCCGCGCCCTGATTCGGTCCGTACCAGCCGACGGCCTGGCCCAGGAAGGTCGCCACGAAGGCGCCGACGATGCCGAGGATCGTGGTCAGGATGAAGCCGGCGGGCTCGTTCGGGCCCGGCATGAGGAACTTGGCGATGACGCCGGCGAGGAACCCGATGATGATGGTCCAGAGGATACCCATAACAAACCCCAAGGCGTGATTGTCGATGCCGGCAGAACGCTTCGCGGACCGCGACGGTTGCCCGCACCCCGCCCCCAGGTGACGATTTTCCTCGGGTTCCAGCGGCGTCCGGACGCGCAGCCCTTTACGGCCGGGCCGCTGCGGCGGCAGATACGCCGGTTCTTGAGGTGTGGAGACGGGCATGGACATTCAGCGGATCGAGCCGGGCAAGCGGATGTCGCAGGCCGTGACCTTCGGCAACATGGTCTACCTCGCCGGCCAGGTCGCATCCGATACGGTCGGCACCGGGGTGACGATCCAGACGCAGCAGATCCTCTCGGAGATCGACCGGCTGCTGGCCGCAGCGGGCAGCGACAAGGAACGGATCCTCTCGGCCACCGTCTACCTCGCCGACATCGCGACCTTCGCGGAGATGAACGCGGCCTGGGATGCCTGGGTCTCCCCGGAGAACCCGCCGGCCCGCGCCACCGTCGAGGCCAAGCTCGCCGCGCCCGAGTATCTCGCCGAGATCGTGGTCGTGGCCGCGAGGAGCCGGTGAACGGCCTGCGTCGCATCGTTCTGGCGGCCGTCCTTCTGGCCGCCCTCCCCTTCGCGCAGCCGGTCCCGGCCGCCGAGGAGCGGGTCCTCAACATCTACAACTGGTCGGACTATATCGAGCCGAAGGTGCTCGAGGCCTTCACCCGCGAGACCGGCATCAAGGTCGTCTACGACACCTACGACAACAACGAGATCCTCGAGACCAAGCTGCTGGCCGGCCGCTCCGGCTACGACATCGTCGTGCCGTCCGGACCCTACCTGCAGCGGCTGATCCGGGCCGGCGCCTTCCTGCCGCTCGACAAGTCCAAGCTGAAGAACCTCGGCAATCTCTGGCCCGAGGTCACGAGCCGGCTGGCGGCCTACGATCCCGGCAACACCTACGCCGTCGACTACATGTGGGGCACCACCGGCATCGGCTACAACGTCGCCGCCGTGCGCGAGCGCCTGGGCGCCAACGCGGCGGTGAACTCTTGGAACCTCGTTCTCAATCCCGCTTCCGCCAACAAGCTGAAGGAGTGCGGAATCATGATGCTCGACAGCCCCGAGGATCTGATCCCGAGCATGCTGCCGGCCTTCGGGGCCAAGGCCGATTCCAAGCGCTGGGACGACATGACCCTGGTGACCGATGCCCTCTACAAGGTGCGCGGCTCCGTGCGGAAGTTCCACTCGTCGGAGTACATCCAGGCGCTGGCCAACGGCGATATCTGCGTGGCGGTGGGCTATTCGGGCGACGTGATGCAGGCCAAGCGCCGCGCCGACGAGGCCAAGAACGGGACGGAGATCGCCTACGTGGTGCCGAAGGAAGGCGCGCTGATGTGGTTCGACACCTTCGCGATCCCGAAGGATGCCGCCCACCCGGCCGAGGCACTGGCCTTCATCGACTACATGATGCGGCCCGACGTGGCCGCGGCCAACACCAACTTCGTGGCCTATGCCAGCGGCAATCTCGCGGCGAAGAAGTTCGTGAAGCCCGAGATCCTGAGCAATCCCGGCATCTACCCGGACGAGGCGACGATGCAGCGCCTCTCGATCAACACCGCCTGGGACGACCGCACCCAGCGATTCGTCACCCGTCTGTGGACTCGGGTCCGGACCGGGCGCTGAGCAGGGAGCCAGCGGACCGGCTCCCCTTTTCCTGTGGCCTAGTGCTTCAGGTCGTCCGGCACCTTGCCGCCATTCTCGGCGAGCTTCTGCATGACCTGCTTGTGCAGCCAGATGTTCATCGAGGCCGAGTCGTCCTTGTCGCCGGTGTAGTGCAACTCATCGGCGAGCTGCTTGCGCGAGGCGAGGCCGGAATCGAGGCCGAGCAGCTTCATCAGGTCCACGATCGAGTGGCGCCAGTCGAGCGTCTGCGGGTTCTTCTCGGCGAGGCTGGTGAGCACGGCCGCGACATCCACCGGTTCGCTGCCGCCGGAGCTGCCGGGGGCGGACGGGGTGGACGGCGTGCTGGAGGGCCGGACCACCCGAGCCGGCCGTGGCCGAGGGCGCGGCCTCCGCGGTTCCACCGCCGAACGGGTGGAGGATCTTGCCGACGATGCTGCCGAGGAGGCTCATGGGTCCGCTCCGAATCTCGTAACCCAGCATCCGCGCCGGGCGGCCTGACAACAGGTTATCCGGCTCGACGTTCCGTAGCCGAGATGGGACGCGCGTCCCGGTCGCCTGCTAAGCTCGGCGGCTGCCATCCGCGGAGAACCGATTCGACCCGGGCCTGCACCGGGCAGATGGGATGTCGTCGCACTCGCCTGGACCAGCCGAGGATCGTGTCGTGAGATCAGGTGTCAGTCTGTCCGAGCGGTCCTTCACCCTCATCCTCTGGCTGGTGGCCGTCGCCTTCGCGGTTTTCCTGATCGGCCTCGGTTCCCTGGTGGTCGGCGACCTGCCGGAGGTCGAGCACCGCTATACACTTGAGCAATTCCTCGACCCCGGGAAGTCGCAGGCCACCGCGGCCGCCCTGAAGGAGGTCCGCCGTGAGCGCGGCGACAACCAGCAGCAGACGGATCAGGCCCAGCTCGCCCTCGACGCGGCGCGCTCGGCCTCCGCGGCTGCCCGCGAGACCTTCGCCAACTGGCTGAAGACCCGGGATACGACACAGCGTGTCGACCAGGATCCCGATCTGGTTGCCCGAACGCAGCAACTCGACGCCCTGAAGGCCGCCGAGCGGACGGTCGAGGAACGGCTGGAAGCCCTGGCTCAGGCGGATCTCGACCTCGCGCAGAAACAATCGGCGCTGATGGCCGAGGACAGCGAGGAGCGCGCGGCCGCCCAGCAGAAGCTCCAGGCCGCCGAGAGCACGCAGGAGCTGCGCGTCTTCGGCTACCGGCTCGCCGTGACCCTCCCGCTGTTGGTTCTGGCCGGATGGCTGCTCCTGAAACGGCGGAACACGCGCAATTGGCCGTTCGTGTGGGGGTTCGCGCTGGCGGCGGCCTTCGCGTTCTTCGTCGAGTTGGTGCCGTATCTGCCGAGCTACGGCGGCTACGTCCATTACGGCGTTGGGGTGGTGGTCACCCTTGTGGCCGGACGCGCGGCGATCAACGCCCTCCACGCCCATCGGGAGCGCCAGCGGATCGCGGAAGCGCGACCCGACGAGGAGCGACGGACCGAGATCGCCACCGATCAGGCCCTGCTCCGCCTCGCCAAGAAGGTCTGCCCGGGCTGCGAACGGCCCGTCGACGTCGCGAGCCCGAATGCGAATTTCTGCCCGCATTGCGGGATCGGCCTGTTCGAGCGGTGCCCCGCCTGCGACCATCGCAAGAGCATGTTCGAACGGTTCTGCTCCGCCTGCGGCAGCCGCGGCGGTCATGCCGCCCTGGGGCAGGCCTGACCGACGCGCGGGGCGAATGGCCGGCATGTATCCCAGCGCGCGGCTTGCCGCGCCTAGGGCTCTGCCGAGACACCGTAGACACCGCTTAGCTCAGCCGATCGGCTATCCTGCCGACTCGCCCGCCACCGCGATGTCGTCCTGTGCGTGATCCGGTGCGGCGGGAAAGGTGTGAGGGCCTACGTGCGGGCGCCGTGCAGCGCCGCTCCGAGCAGGCACAGGCCGAGCACGAGGCAGATCCCGCTCCAGCGCTCGAAGACGGCCGCGCGCCCCGGATACCGCAATGAAAGACCCGCGAGACTCACGCCGCAGATTAGACACACCAAGCTCATCACGGCGATCAGCACGTTTCCCTGCTTCCGGACTTGATGCGCGTAGCCATAATCAGATTTCGCCGACAGGCGAGCGAAAAAACAGCGTCATCCATAGCGAATTCGGAATTGTGAAGTTTCCGCCAGGGCCGCCCAGCTTGATTTAAGAACACTAAATCTGAGGTTGTATCGGATCGACGATCGGAAAATGACTGATTTGTCCCGTCTCGGTATTAGACCGAACTTGAAAATTGACATTTGTTACAAATCGCGAACGACAAATCCTCCGCCCAAAAGCGGGTGCGTTCCCGCCGCGACCAGGAACGGCGGGGTGGCGGATTTCGATCCGTTGCGACGGGATGAATTAAGACGGGTTCGACAGGGCCGTGATGATGGCGGTCCGCTCCTCCGCCAGGGTGCCGCGCGGTCCCGGGCGGCCGGCGCGCCCATACCAGTAGCGCGCGTTGCCTGCGTCGCCCTCGAGCCTATGGAGATGGGCGTGCACCCAGGCGGCATCGGGCCCGGACGCGTCCTGAACCAGGGCATGCGCCCGCTCCCAGGCAGCCAGGTCCGAGCCGGACGGATCCTTGGCCAGCCACCAGAGGGCGGCGAGCGGCGCCGGCCAGGACGCTGGGGGCGTGGTCCCGGTCAGGGCCGCGGCGAAGGCGGCGGGCAGGCTCTCGGTCATGGCGCTTCTCCCCTCCGTCGCGTCGATCCCGCACCGCGGCTCAGCGGCCGGCGGCGCGCTCCGGCTGCCAACGTCCGCGGCGCTGCCGGGCGGACCAAGCGTAGCGGGCATCGCCGTCGAGGCGGTCGAGATGGTCGGAGAGGCGGTTGCGTTCAAGCCAGGCGAGCGCTGCCTCCAACTCCGGCAGGGTCATGGTCGCGCGGCCCTTGCCGAGGACGCGCTTCAGCACGGCGTTGTAGCGATGCGCGAGGTTGCCGCCGCGGGGCACCCGCAGGGAGGCCTCGTCCTCCACCGCCTGCGCCGCTACCGCGACGGCGAGCCTCTGGCGCAGGGTCCGCTCGGTGATGGAGGGCGGCTCGGGGGTCGGTGCCATCGGCGTCGGCTCGGCGAGGCGCGGGCGCAGGAGGGCATAACGGAGGCCGATCGCGTTGCTCTCCAGGGGCGTGATCCCGGCGGGCTCGGCGTCACGCCAGCGGGTCCGCTCGGGCACGACGGCGCTGGCCGGGCGCTCGCGCCGGGGCCGGACGCTGCTGCCCTGCTCGGTCTCCAGCTCCAGGCGGAAGCGGGCGAAGAGCGGGTCGTCGGGGTGGAAGATCAGGGCCTGCTGCGCGTCGTAGGCGCCGGCATGCGGATCGACCCGGGTCGCCCGGGCGAGCATCTGCTCCAGCCAGGGGCGCGAGCGGATATGGGTGAGGGCCGCGACCACGGCGACCTCCGGCGCGTCGAGGCCTTCGTAGGCCATAGCCACCGTTACGAGCACCGCCGGTTCCGGGGTGAGGCGGAAGGCGGCCAGGGCGGCATGGGCGTCGCCCTGGCCGGAGGTCGCTAGGCGGACGTCACGCTCCCCCTGCCCGGCCGGCATCCAGCTTCGCAGGGTCGCCAGATAGGCCCGCGCGCTCGCCTGATCCGGCGCCACCACCAGAAGCTTGCCGAGCCCCTCACGGCCTCCCCGGGCGGAAGCTGCCGCTCCGCTCGGCGCCGGGCGCGCAGGCGCTTCGTGGCGTGGAACGCCTCGCTCAGGAGATCGCGGGCGAAACCGGTGCGCAGGGCCGTGAACAGGGCCGGCCGCGTGGTGACCCGCACCGAGCCGGCGCCCAGCCGGTGTGGTCCGACCCGCGGGCTGTCGCCGGCGATCCGGCCGCCCTCGAGCCAGCTCGCCTCGCCGTCGATCGCCCCGAAGGTCACCGGCAGCACGGCCCGCTCGGCGAGGGCCTGGGCGCGCGAATAGCCGATCACCGCGAGGCCCGGCGCGTCGAGGTCGAGTTCCGGCCCGCGACCCGGCGCTGCGGGCTGGTAGGGCAGGCCGAGGATGCGCCGGCCGTCCGCCCGCTCGAGCGTGCCCGACAGGTAGAGCCGAAAGGCGGCCGCCTCCATCACGGGCAGCATCGCCCGGGACCATGCCCCGGCTTCCGCGTCCTCGGCTGAGGCCTCCTCCGCCCCCGGCCTGCCGGGAACTGGCAGGTGATGGACCTCGTCGACGACCAGAAGGGTCCGGTGCGCCCGCGCTTCCGCCAGATGAAGGGCCGGCGCGGCGGCGACCGCCTGGTAAGTGGTGATGTAGCCGGCCGTGCCCCGGGCCGGATCACGTTCGTTGTCGGCGGCGCGCACGGAGAGGGCATGCCCGAAGGCAGCGCGCCAGAGCGGGTCGGCGAAGGCCTCCTCGGCCTGCAGCCGCAGCGAATCCCGCGGCACCACCCAGACCACGCGCTCGACGAGACCGGCCTTGATGAGCCCATGCGCGGCGATCACCGGCAGCAGCGACTTGCCGCCGCCGGGCGTCACCGCAGCCAAGATCTTGCGGACATGGCCCGCCTCCCCGCGCGCCATGGCCGCGACCAAGGCCATCAGCGTGCGCTGGTGGGACCGCAGGGACGGGGCGGGACGGGTCAAGGGCCGACGAAGCAGGGCGACATGCGCGCACCGTGGCCGATCCGGATTCCTTTGTGAATCCCCCGGAGTCGCGGAACGTTCGCGTTTTCGTCTCGCTGGCGTCGGCTGAACGCGACCCCGGACCCGGCTCAGGCGCTCCCGCCCGAGCGGCTTCGGCGCCGGAAACCGATGTCCCTTCACGGCCGCCGCACATGTGAGACCGGATCCGGGCATCACAAGCGTTGACACCCGGCCCACCCCTCACCATAAGGGCGCCGCGGGCGAAAAACCCGCCTTGGGGGAATGTCCCGAGCGGCAAAGGGGGCGGACTGTAAATCCGCTGCGTAAGCTTCGTAGGTTCGAGTCCTACTTCCCCCACCAAGTCCTTCCCGATCCCGTCAGTTCTGTTTCGCCAGCGCGGCTTCGATGCGCGCGGCGGCGGCGGCGGAGAAACCCTTCCCTTCGAGCCCCTGCCCCGCAGCCGCCTGGCCCGTGAGCGTGCGGCGCTTGCCCGCCGGCAGGTGCGCCTTGCGCAGCGCGTGCGAGTCCCGGTGGCTGGCATGGGTGATGGCGATGGCCAGCGCGTCGGCGGCGTCGGCGATGCGGAACTCGGCCTTCGGCAGCAGGAAGCGCACCATCGCCTGGATCTGCACCTTCTCGGCATGGCCGGAGCCCGCCACGGTCTTCTTGATCAGGTTGGCGGCGTACTCGAACACCGGCAGCCCGGCGAGCGCCGGCACCACCAGCGCCATGGCCCGGGCATGGCCCAGCTTGAGGGTCGCCTGCGCGTCCTTGTTGACGAAGGTTTCCTCCACGGCGACCTCGTCGGGCTTCACGCTGTCGACGATGCGCCCGATCCCCTCGAACAGCTCGCGCAGGCGCAGGGCCAGCGGCAGGTCGCCGTCCGAGGTCACGACGCCGCAATCGCCGTAGGTGAGCTTGGTGCCCTGCGCGGTGATGAGGCCCCAGCCGGTGCGGCGGAGCCCGGGATCGATCCCGAGGATGCGGACGGGGCTGGTCATGATGCTCCACGGCTCGACGAACGGCCCGAGGCTGCCGTACGTATCGTGAACGCCGGGTTTCACCAAGACACGGCTTCTGGAGGATGACCATGAGCGCGGACGCCCCGATCAGCCGCTTCCCGGTGCCAAAGCTCTCCGAGATGCCGGAGGATCTGCGCGCCCGGATCGCCCTGGTGCAGGAGAAGGCCGGCTTCGTGCCCAACATCTTCCTGGCGCTGGCGCATCGCCCGGACGAGTTTCGCGCCTTCATGGCCTATCACGACGCGCTGATGGACCGGCCGGGCGGCCTGACCAAGGCCGAGCGCGAGATGATCGTGGTGGCGACCAGCGCGGCCAATGACTGCCTCTACTGTGTCATCGCCCACGGCGCGATCCTGCGGGTGCGGGCTAAGAACCCGCTGATCGCCGACCAGATCGCGGTCAACTACACCAAGGCCGACATCACCCCGCGCCAGCGCGCCATGCTGGCCTTCGCGGTCAAGGTCGCGACCGATTCCCGGCGCGTCGGCGCGGAGGATCACGCGGCCCTTGCCGAGCACGGATTCGGCTCGGACGACATCTGGGACATCGCGGCGATCACCGCGCTCTTTGCCTTGTCGAACCGGATCGCCAGCGTCGCGGAGCTGCGCCCGAACGACGCGTTCTACGCGATGGGTCGGTAAGGCCGGCTCAGCCGCGGCGCCCGAGCAGGATGATCGCCGTCCCGGCGAGGCAGACCGCGCTGCCCGCGAGATCCCAGCGGTCGGGTCGGTGGCCCTCGGCGAGCCAGAGCCACAGGACCGAGGCTGCGACGTAGACCCCACCATAGGCCGCGAAGGCGCGCCCCGCGGCCGGGCTGTCCACCAGGGTCAGCAGCCCGGCGAAGGCCGCCAGCGAGGCCAGGCCCGGCACGACCCACCAGACGGAGCGGCCGAGCCGGAGCCAGGACCAGAACGCGAAGCATCCGGCGATCTCCGCAAGAGCGGCACCGACATAGGCGAGGAGTGACATGGACGCAGCTTGGCACGGCGTCGTGCGCCAAGCGACCGTCGTGAGGGCGAGCGTGCGCGCACGTTAAGTGCGCAGCAAGGATGATCCGGTCGATAGGTCCCATGAGCGCGCGTGAGCCTGACCACGATCTGTTGTTTCCGGGCGACGCCCGCCTGCGTGAGGCCGTCCAGGCCTGGATCGACGGGCTCGCGCGCGAGCGGCGGATGGCGCCCAACACCGTCGAGGCCTACGGGCGCGACCTGCGCCAGTTCCTCCATTACCTCGCCGCGCGCCACGGTACCCCGACGATCCCGATGCTCGTGGCTCTGAAGGTGCGCGACATCCGCGCCTTCATGGCCGCGCGGCGGGCCGACGAAGTCTCCGGGCGCTCGTTGATGCGCATGCTCGCGGGCTTGCGCTCCTTCGCGCGCTACCTGGAGCGGGAGGGTTACGGGACCGTTTCGGCGCTCGGCGGCGTGCGCTCGCCGAAGGTGCCGCGGCGTCTGCCGCGCCCCCTCCCCGTCTCCGCTGCGGTGGCGCTGACCGACACGGGTATTCGCGCCGGCGAGGAGCGCGAGCCCTGGGTACTCGCCCGGGACGCTGCCGTTCTGGCGCTGCTCTACGGGGCCGGCCTGCGCATCTCCGAGGCGCTGGGTCTCGCACGGCGCGACGCGCCGTTGCCGGGCATCGATCAGGTCACCGTCCTCGGCAAGGGCGGCAAGCAGCGGATGGTGCCGATCCTGCCGATCGTCGCCCAGGCCGTCGCCGATTATCTCGCCGCCTGCCCGCTGCCGCTGCCGCCGGAGGGGCCGCTGTTCGTCGGGGCCCGCGGTGGCCCGCTCTCGCCGCGCATCATCCAGTACACGGTCGCCCGTGCTCGGGGCGCCCTCGGCCTGCCCGACACTGCGACGCCGCATGCCCTGCGCCACTCCTTCGCCACGCATCTCCTTGCCCGGCAGGGGGAACTCCGCGCCATCCAGGAACTCCTCGGTCACGCGTCCCTGTCGACCACACAGCTCTACACGCAGGTCGATGCGGCCCGGCTGATGAGCGCCTACGCGGCCGCCCATCCCCGAGCCGGACGCTGATCTAAACTGCTAGAACGGGCAATTTTGACGCAGTATGTTACTGGACTCTGCAGAATATCGACTGCACCGAGTTAGCAGTCGTTTTCTTTAAGAGCTTCGTCATGATCTTTGGCCACTCTAGCTGACGAGACACGGATCGGCTGGGCGGGCGTCATGGAGCTTGAGGGGGGAATGACGCCGGCACGGGTTGTGATCGCGGATTGCGACACGGGCCGCCGTACAGCCCTCAGGGAAGTCGTTCAGCGCTTCGATGCCCGGGCCATCATCGATGAGGCGACCTCCGGTCAGGCGCTCTGCGACATCCTGCTTCGGCACCGTCCGACCCTGGCCTTCGTCGGCCTTCAGCTCGAGGATCTGAGCGGACCCGAAGCCGTCGCGGTGGCGCGTCGGGCCGGCGCGGAACCGCCCTGCCTGGTTCTGGTCGCCACCCGCGTGCTGGCACACTGGCAGGACATCGCCACCAGTCTCGGCGCCTACGAGGTTCTGAAAACACCCCTCGACCCGAGCCATATCGAGCAGCTTCTGCACGCCGATGCCCGCCGCCGCGCGCCGACCCGGGCACTGCTCGCCTGCTCGACGCCGGCGGGACGGTCCGCGATCAGCCGGGTGGTGGCGCGCAGCGGCTTCGCGATCGAGCTCGATGAGACGGATGACGGCCGCCACGCGCTGAAGCAGCTCAAGCTCGCGTCCTACGATTTCGCCTTCATCGACGTGAAGCTCGCCGGCATCGACGGGCTCGAACTCGCCTGCCAGATCCAGCCCCTCGGCCTCGGCACCCGGATCACCCTGCTGACCACGGCCGAGCTGGAGCCGGTCGCCCAGGCGGGCCGCTATTTCGGCGTCGATGCGGTGCTGCGGATGCCGTTCTACGCCCGCGATATCGACCTCGCCCTGCACAACGCCCTCGGCCTGCGCAGGCCGTACCTGCTGAACGCCCTCACGGCTCCGCCCGCGCCGAGCGCGCTCCTGCGGATCGCCGATCTGCCGAATTCACGGCGCAAGATCGCCTGATCCTCCTGCGGGTCGGAGAAACGACCGGGCGATCGGGCGCGCCGTCTTTCCGGGGCCGCGCGGCGGAGCCCGGAACCCAGAAACATCGACGGGCTCAGGTCCTGCACGGAGTGCGGATCTGGATCCGGGGTTCGCCTTCGGCGATCCGGAATGACGGTCGGCGCGGACAGGGTGCCGTGGATTGGCCTCGAAGGGGGCGTCCTCGAGGCTTGCGCTAAGGATGAGAAAGCGGGTGGGACCCCACCCGCCCGTCGCTCAGACGTGGATGGCCCGCTTGTTCACCGCCAGCGCGGCTTCCTTCACCGCCTCGGTCAGCGTCGGGTGCGCGTGGCAGGTGCGAGCGATGTCCTCGGATGAGGCACCGAACTCCATCGCCACCGCCACCTCGGCGATCAGGTTGCCGGCATCGGCGCCGACGATGTGCACGCCGAGCACGCGGTCGGTCTGGGCATCGGCCAGAACCTTCACGAAGCCGTCCGTGGTGCCGTTCGCCTTGGCGCGGCCGTTGGCCGTGAACGGGAATTTGCCGGCATTGTAGGCGATGCCGTCCTTCTTGAGCTCTTCCTCGGTCTTGCCGACCGAGGCGACCTCGGGGAACGTGTAGACCACGTTGGGAATCACGCCGTAATTGACGTGGCCGGATTGCCCGGCCAGCATCTCGGCGATGGCGACGCCCTCGTCCTCGGCCTTGTGGGCCAGCATGGGGCCGGCGATCACGTCGCCGATGGCGTAGATGCCGGTGACGTTGGTGGCGTAGTGCGCATCCGTCAGAATCCGGCCCTTGTCGTCCCGCTGGACGCCGACGGTGTCGAGACCCAGGCTTTCGGTGTAGGGCACCCGGCCGATCGCCACCAGGACCACGTCGGCCTGCAGCGTCTCCGCCGCGCCACCACCCGCGGCCGGCTCGACGGTGACGCTCGCGCCGCCCTTCTTGCCGACCTCGACGCCTGTCACCTTGGTGGACAGCTTGAAGGCGATACCCTGCTTGGTCAGGATCCGCTGGAACTGCTTGCCGACCTCGCCATCCATGCCGGGCAGCACCCGGTCGAGATACTCGACCACGGTCACCTCGGCGCCGAGCCGGCGCCAGACGGAGCCCAGCTCCAGCCCGATCACGCCGGCGCCGATGACGAGGAGCTTCTTCGGCACCCGGTCGAGTTCGAGAGCGCCCGTCGAGGACACCACCACCTTCTCGTCGATGGTCACGCCCGGCAGGCGCGTCACGTCGGAGCCGGTGGCGATGACGATGCTCTTGGTCTCGAGCATCTGGTTGCCACCATCCTCGGACACGACCTCGACGCGGCCCGCGCCGGCGATCCGGCCGGTGCCGTGGAAGGTCTCGACCTTGTTCTTCTTGAGCAGGAACTCGACACCCTTCGTGTTGCCGGCCACGCCCTCGTCCTTGAAGGCCATCATCTTCTTCAGATCGAGCTTCGGCGTGCCGACGTCGATCCCGAGATCGGCGAAGTGCTTGTTGGCCTCCTCGAACGCCTCGGAGGCGTGGAGCAAAGCCTTCGACGGGATGCAGCCGACGTTGAGGCAGGTGCCTCCATGAGTCGCGCGCTTCTCGGCGACCGCGGTCCGCAGGCCGAGCTGCGCCGCGCGGATCGCGCAGACATAGCCGCCAGGGCCAGTGCCGATGACGACGAGATCGTAAGACATGTGCGTTCGCTTCCGGTCGGTCGTGCCGCGTAAAAGACGGGCGAAGATGATGAGGTTGGACTCAGCGGCCGCCGCCGATGTCGAGGATGGTGCCCGTGGTGTAGGAGGCCTCCTCCGAGAGGAGCCACACGATCGGCGCGGCGACCTCCTCGGCGGTGCCGGCCCGCCCCATCGGGACGCCGGGGCCGAGGCGTTCCACCCGGTCGGGCTCGCCGCCGCTGGCGTGGATCTCGGTGGCGATGATCCCGGGCGCCACCGCGTTGACGCGGATGCCCTCGCCGGCGACTTCGCGGGCGAGCCCGATCGTCAGGGAGTCGATCGCACCCTTGGAGGCGGCGTAGTCGACGAACTGGCCGGGTCCGCCGAGCCGCGCCGCCACCGAGGACAGGTTGACGATCGATCCGCCGGCGCCGCCGCGTTTGGTCGACATGCGCCGCACCGCCTCGCGGGCGCAGAGGAAGCTGCCGACGACGTTGGTGGTCATCATCCGCTGGAGACGGGCCGCACTCATGTCAGCGACGTCGGACTTCACGTCGACCACGCCGGCATTGTTGACGAGCGCCGCGAGGCGACCGAGCCCATCGGCCGCCTGGAACAGGGCGATCACGTCGGCCTCGCTGCCGACATCGCCCTTCACGGCGAGCGCCGTCCCGCCCTTGGCGGTGATCGCGTCCACCACCCCCTGCGCCGCAGTGAAATCCGACACGTAGCTCAGGCAGACCGCGTAGCCGCGCTCGGCCAGGAGCAGCGCCACAGCGCGGCCGATGCCGCGGCTGCCGCCGGTGACGATCGCGACCCTGTTCTCAGCGCCCGGCATGACAGCCTCAGAGGTCCAGCACGAGGCGCGCCGGATCCTCCAGCGCCTCCTTGACCCGCACCAGGAAGGTCACGGCCTCCTTTCCGTCGACGATGCGATGATCGTACGACAGGGCGAGGTACATCATCGGCCGCGCCTCGATCTTGCCGGCGCGGACCACCGGGCGCTCCTCGATGCGGTGCATGCCGAGGATGCCGGATTGCGGTGCGTTGAGGATCGGCGTCGACATCAGCGAGCCGTAGATGCCGCCGTTGGTGATCGTGAAGGTGCCGCCCTGCATCTCCTCGATGGAGAGCTTGCCGTCGCGGGCCTTCTTGCCGAAGCCGGCGATTTTCTTCTCGATCCCGGCGATCGACAGGTCGTCGGCGTCGCGCACCACCGGCACCACGAGACCCTTATCGGTGCCGACCGCGATGCCGATGTGGTAGTAGTTCTTGTAGACGAGGTCCTGGCCGTCGATCTCGGCATTGACCGCCGGCACGTCCTTGAGGGCGCCGATCACCGCCTTGGTGAAGAAGCCCATGAAGCCGAGCTTCGTGCCGTGCTTCTTCTCGAAGATGTCCTTGTACTGGCTGCGCATCGCCATCACGGCCGACATGTCGACGTCGTTGAACGTCGTCAGCATCGCCGCGGTGTCCTGCGCGTCCTTGAGGCGGCGCGCGATGGTCTGGCGCAGCTTGGTCATGCGCACGCGCTCCTCGCGCGCGGCGTCGTCCGGAGCCGAGGGGGCACGCGGCAAGGTCGGGCGGGCCTCCTTGGCGGGCGCCGACGGGGCCGGGCCCTTGGCGATGGCGCCGAGCATGTCGCCCTTGGTGACGCGGCCGTCCTTGCCCGAGCCGTTCACGCTCGACGGATCGATACCGGATTCGCGGGCGATCTTGGCAACCGCGGGACCGTTGTCGCCGACCGGGCGCTGCTGAGCCGCGGGAGAGGCGGCATCGCCGTGATTACCGTAACCGGTCGAGGATTCCTGAGCCGGCGCCTCTGCCTTCGCGGGCGCGGCGGCCTTCGGAGCCTCGCTGCGGGTCTCGGCCTTGGTCTCGGTGGCCTCCTTCGGCGCGGCCTTCTTGGCCGTTCCGCCGCCGGCACCGGCCTCGACGATCGAGCCGAGCAGGGCGCCGGGCTCCACGGTCTCGCCGTCCTTGACCAGGATCTCGCCGAGCTGGCCCGCCGCCGGGGCGTTCACCTCCAGCGTGACCTTGTCGGTCTCGAGTTCGACGATCGGCTCGTCGGCCGCTACCGTGTCGCCGGGCTTCTTGAACCAGCGGCCGATGGTGGCCTCGCTGACGGATTCGCCGAGGGTCGGGACGAGGATGTCGGTTGCCATGCTCTCTTTTGCCCCGCGGGGGGCCTCCTCTGGATGTCGGGCCGCGACGTCAGCGCCGCAGGATCAGGGATGGAACGGGCGAGACGGTGTACCGGAAGCCTGCCTGCGCCATCAGGACGGGATCTGCTTCGCCGAGCGCTTGGGCCTGCGCCGCATCGGCCGCCTCTACCAGGGCCAGGCCCCAGGTGCCGCCGGACTCGAAGACGGGTCCGACCGCGATGGCGGCCCCGGCGTCCGCCTGCTCCATCCAGTAGCCGGAATGCGCCGAGAACAGCGCCTTCTCGGCGTCCGTCGCGTCGAACGGGAAGCTCGGGCGGGGCGGTTCCAGACGGAGCAGGAAGTAGGCCATGGCCGGACGCTCAGACCGCCAGGGCCTCGTTGAGGAAGGCCTGGAGCTGCGCCTGGTGCTTCGACATCTGGCCGACCGCCGTGGAGGCCGAGGCCGGACGGCCGACGTAGCGGGCGCGCTTCACCGCGGAGCCGGCCTGGCCGAGCACCCATTCGAGGTAGGGTTCGACGAAGGACCAAGCGCCCATGTTCTTGGGCTCTTCCTGGCACCAGATCACGTCGGCGTTGCGGAAGCGGGCCATCTCGTTGGCCAGGGCCTTCAGGGGAAACGGGTAGAGCTGCTCGACGCGCATCAGGTAGATGTCGTTGAGGCCGCGCTTCTCCCGCTCCTCCAAGAGGTCGTAGTAGACCTTGCCGGAGCAGAGCACGACGCGGCGGATCTTGTCGTCGCGCACGAGCTTGTTCTGCGCGCCCTCCTCCTCGGCGTCGTCCCAGAGGACGCGGTGGAAGGTCGAGCCCTCGGCGAGCGCGTCGAGGTTCGACACGGCGCGCTTGTGGCGCAGCAGCGACTTCGGCGTCATCAGGACCAGCGGCTTGCGGAAGTCGCGCTTCAGCTGCCGGCGCAGGATGTGGAAGTAATTCGCCGGCGTCGTGACGTTGGCGACCTGCATGTTGTCCTCGGCACAGGCCTGGAGGTAGCGCTCCAGGCGGGCGGAGGAGTGCTCGGGCCCCTGCCCCTCGTAGCCGTGCGGCAGCAGCAGCACGAGGCCGGACATGCGCAGCCACTTGCGCTCACCGCTGGCGATGAACTGGTCGATCACCACCTGGGCGCCGTTGGCGAAGTCGCCGAACTGCGCCTCCCACAGGACCAGGGCGTTGGGCTCGGCCAGCGAGTAGCCGTACTCGAAACCGAGCACGGCCTCCTCGGAGAGCATCGAGTTGATGATCTCGATGGAGGCCTGCCCCTCGCGGATGGCGTTAAGCGGCGTGAAGCGCTGCTCGTTCTCCTGATCGATCACCACCGCGTGACGCTGCGAGAAGGTGCCGCGCTCGACATCCTGGCCCGAGAGGCGGACCCGGTTGCCGTCGAGCAGCGTCGCCCCGAAGGCTAGGGCCTCGGCGGTCGCCCAGTCGACGCCGACCCCGGTCTCCACCGCCTTGGCGCGGTTGTCCATGAAGCGCTGGATCGTGCGGTGCAGGTGGAAGCCGGGCGGCACCTGCGTGATCTTCCGCCCGATCTCCTGAAGGGTCTCGGCCGGCACGGCGGTGCGGCCGCGGCGCGGGTCGTCCACGTCCTCGTGCACGGCCTTCACGCCGGACCAGCGGCCGTCCAGCCAGTCGGCCTTGTTGGCCTTATAGTTGTTGGCGACGTCGAGCTCGGTGTCGAGCAACCCGCGGAACTCGGCCTTGCGGGCGTCGAGCGCCTCTTGGGTGACGGAGCCGTTCTCGGCGAGCTTGCGGCCGTAATTCTCCAGCACCGACGGATGCTTGCGGATCCGCTGGTACATCTTCGGCTGGGTGAAGGCCGGCTCGTCGCCCTCGTTGTGGCCGAAGCGGCGGTAGCAGAGCATGTCGATCACGACCGGCTTGCCGAACTTCTGCCGGTACTCGACCGCGACCTTCGCCGCGAAGGTGACGGCCTCGGGGTCGTCGCCGTTGCAGTGGAAGATCGGCGCCTCGACCATCTTGGCCACGTCCGACGGGTACGGCGACGAGCGCGAGAACCGCGGATCGGTCGTGAAGCCGATCTGGTTGTTGATGATGAAGTGGACCGAGCCGCCGGTGCGGTGGCCCTTCAGGCCCGACAGGCCGAAGCACTCCGCCACCACGCCCTGGCCCGCGAAGGCGGCGTCGCCGTGGATCAGGAGCGGCAGCACCGTGCGGCGCTCGATGTTGGGCTTGGCCCACTGGTCCTGCTTGGCGCGGACCTTCCCCAGCACTACCGGGTCGACGATCTCGAGGTGGGACGGGTTGGCGGTGAGCGACAGGTGGACGTTGTTGCCGTCGAAGGCGCGGTCCGAGGACGCGCCCAGGTGGTACTTCACGTCGCCCGAGCCCTCGACCTCGGCCGGGGAGGCCGAGCCGCCCTTGAACTCGTGGAACACCGCCCGGAAGGGCTTGGCCATCACGTTGGTGAGCACGTTGAGCCGGCCGCGATGAGCCATGCCGAGCACGATCTCACGGACGCCGAGCGCGCCGCCGCGCTTGATGATCTGCTCCAGCGCCGGGATCATCGCCTCGCTGCCGTCGAGGCCGAAGCGCTTGGTGCCGGTGTACTTGAGGTCCAGGAACTTCTCGAAGCCTTCGGCCTCGATCAGCTTGTTGAGGATCGCCCGGCGACCCTCGGGCGTGAAGGAAATCTCCTTGTCCTTGCCCTCGATGCGCTCCTGGATCCACGCCTTCTCGGCGGGGTCGGAGATGTGCATGAACTCGACGCCGAGCGTCTGGCAGTAGGTCCGCTCCAGGATATCGGCGATCTCGCGGATCGTGCCGAACTGGAGGCCGAGCACGTTGTCGAGGAAGATCGGACGGTCCCAGTCGCTCTCCTGGAAGCCGTAATGCTGCGGGTGCAGCTCCTCGTGGTCGCCGCGCGGGGCGAGACCCAGCGGGTCGAGCTTGGCGTGCAGGTGGCCGCGCATGCGGTAGGAGCGGATCAGCATGATCGCTCGCACCGAATCCTTCGTGGCCTGCTCCACCGAAACGCCGGTGGTGGCGGTGACGCTGTCCTGCGGCTTGCCGGGCTTGGCGTCCTTGGCCTCGCGGGCGACGATCTTGTCGCCGATCGCCTTCTCCAGGGCGCCCCAGTTACCGTCCAGCGCCGAGACCAGCTCGCCGTTGAGCGGCACCGGCCAGTTCGGCCGCTCCCAGGACGCGCCGGCGGCGTTCTTCTCGACCAGAGTCTCGTCCTCGCCGAGTCCCTTGAAGAAGGCCTGCCACTCCGGATCCACTGAGGACGGGTTGCGGGCGTAGGCCGCCTGCAATTCCTCGATGTAGGCGGCGTTGGCGCCGTAGAGGAACGAGGTTTCGAGGAGCGCTTCGTTCACGTCCTGGCGTGCCATGGTGCGTCCATCCTGATCGCGCGGGCAGGCTCCCCTGCCCTTCGGGCTCCCCGTCCGCGCGGCGGATCGCCCTCAAACCGAAACGGGGCGGGTGACCGCCCCGCTGAAATCATCTGCACGCCCGATATGGGCGTTGCGGCCCTGCGATGGCCGCAACGCAGGCGCGCTTGCCTCAGCCCTTCAGGACCTCGACCAGCGTCGAGCCCAGCCGGGCCGGCGACGGCGACACGCGGATGCCCGCGGCCTCCATGGCGGCGATCTTGTCCTCGGCGCCGCCCTTGCCGCCCGAGATGATCGCGCCGGCATGGCCCATGCGGCGGCCCGGAGGCGCCGTGCGGCCGGCGATGAAGCCGACCATCGGCTTCTTGCGCCCGCGCTTGGCCTCGTCCTTGAGGAACTGCGCCGCCTCCTCCTCGGCCGAGCCGCCGATCTCGCCGATCATGACGATCGACTCGGTCTTCGGGTCGGCCAGGAACAGCTCCAGCACGTCGATGAACTCGGTGCCCTTCACCGGGTCGCCGCCGATGCCCACGGCCGTGGTCTGGCCGAGGCCGGCATTGGAGGTCTGGAACACCGCCTCATAGGTCAGCGTGCCCGATCGGGACACGATGCCGACGGAGCCCGGCCGGAAGATGTTGGCCGGCATGATGCCGATCTTCGACTCGCCGGCCGTGACGATGCCGGGGCAGTTCGGTCCGACCAGGCGCGACTTCGAGCCCGTCAGCGCCCGCTTCACCCGCACCATGTCGAGCACCGGGATGCCCTCCGTGATGCAGACGATCAGCGGCACCTCGGCGGCGATCGCCTCGCAGATCGCGTCGGCGGCGCCCGGCGGCGGCACGTAGACCACCGAGGCCTCGGCGCCCGTGGCCTCGCGGGCCTCGGCGACGGTGTCGAAGACCGGCAGGCCGAGATGCCGCGAACCGCCCTTACCGGGGCTTGTGCCGCCGACCATCTTGGTGCCGTACGCAATGGCCTGCTCGGAGTGGAAGGTTCCGTTCTTGCCGGTGAAGCCCTGGCAGATGACCTTGGTATTGGCGTCGATCATCACCGACATGATCAGGCTCCCTTCACGGCGGCGACGATCTTCTGGGCGGCGTCGTCGAGGTCGTCCGCCGGGATGACGTTGAGGCCGGAATTGCGGATGATGGCCTTGCCCTGCTCGACGTTGGTGCCCTCCAGGCGCACCACCAGCGGCACCTGCAGGCCCACCGCCTTCACGGCGGCGATCACGCCGTTGGCGATCACGTCGCACTTCATGATCCCGCCGAAGATGTTGACGAGGATCCCCTTCACGTTCGGGTCGGCGGTGATGATCTTGAACGCCGCCGTGACCTTCTCCTCGGAGGCGCCGCCACCGACATCGAGGAAGTTCGCCGGCTCCTCGCCGTAGAGCTTGATGATGTCGAGGGTCGCCATGGCGAGGCCGGCGCCGTTGACCATGCAGCCGATCGTGCCGTCCAGCGCGATGTAAGCGAGGTCGTACTTCGACGCCTCGATCTCCTTGGCGTCCTCCTCGGTCTCGTCACGCAGCGCGACGATGTCCGGGTGTCGGTAGAGGGCGTTCGAGTCGAAGGCCATCTTGGCATCGAGGCACTTGAGGTGCCCGTCGGCGGTCAGCACCAGCGGGTTGATCTCGAGGAGGCTCATGTCCTTGGCCACGAAGGCCGCGTAGAGCTTCTCCGTCAGCGCGGCCGCTTCCTTGGCCTGGGCGCCGGAGAGCCCGAGGGCCTTGGCGACGGCGCGGCCGTGATGGGGCATGACACCCGTCGCCGGATCGACCGCGATCGTGTGGATCTTCTCGGGCGTGTCGTGCGCGACCGCCTCGATGTCCATGCCGCCCTCGGTGGAGACCACGAAGGCGACGCCGCCGGTGGCGCGGTCGACCAGCATCGAGAGGTAGAATTCCTCGGCGATTTGGGCGCCTTCCTCGATGTAGAGGCGGTTGACCTGCTTGCCGGCCGGGCCGGTCTGGATCGTCACCAGCGTCTGGCCGAGCATCTCGCCGGCATATTGCTTCACCTCGTCGATCGACTTGGTGACGCGCACGCCGCCCTTGGCGCCCTCGGGCGCGCCCTTGAAGGTGCCCTTGCCGCGCCCGCCGGCGTGGATCTGGCTCTTCACGACCCAGACAGGGCCGCCGAGCTCCTTGGCGGCGGCTTCGGCCTCCGACGGGTTGAAGATGGCCACGCCGCGGGAGACGGGCAGGCCGAACTCCTTCAGCACGGCCTTGGCCTGATATTCATGGATATTCATCGGAGCCTCGTAGGGAGGAGCGAATAGGTGGCAGCGAGCAGCGCGTGGCGACTGGGACTCGAATCCCCGAACGCGACGCGCGGCCCGGTATCCGCTTACCGGTCAGGCGAGGTTGCTGTCGACGCCCTTGCAGGCCTCGATCAGGCCCGTCACCGAGGCGACCGACTTGTCGAACATCGCCTTCTCGGCGGCGTCGAAGGTGACTTCCAGGACGCGCTCCACGCCGTTCGCACCGATCACGATCGGCACGCCGATGAACATGCCCTTCACGCCGTACTGGCCGTCGAGGTAGGCGGCGCAGGGCAGCACCCGCTTCTTGTCGCGCAGGTAGCTCTCGGCCATGGCGATGGCGGAGGCGGCGGGCGCGTAGAAGGCCGAGCCGGTCTTGAGCAGGTTGACGATCTCGCCGCCGCCCTTGCGGGTGCGGTCGACCATGGCGTCGAGCTTCTCCTGGGTGGTCCAGCCGAGCTTGACGAGGTCGGTCAGCGGCACGCCGGCGACCGTGGAGTAGCGGGTCAGCGGGACCATGTCGTCGCCGTGGCCGCCAAGCACGAAGGCGGTGACGTCCTCCACCGAGACCTTAAATTCCTCGGCCAGGAAGTGGCGGAAGCGCGCCGAATCGAGCACGCCGGCCATGCCGACGATCTTGTTGGTGGGGAGCCCCGAGAACTTCTGCAGCGCCCACACCATCGCGTCGAGCGGGTTGGTGATGCAGATCACGAAGGCGTCCGGCGCGTAGGTCTTGATGCCCTCGCCCACCGCCTGCATGACCTTGAGGTTGATGCCGATCAGATCGTCGCGGCTCATGCCGGGCTTGCGCGGCACGCCGGCGGTGACGATCACGACGTCGGCGCCCTTGATGGCGCTGTAGTCGCTGGCGCCCGCATAGGTCGCGTCGAAGCCCTCGACCGGGGCGGCCTCGGCGATGTCGAGGGCCTTGCCCTGGGGCACGCCGTCGGCGATGTCGAACAGCACCACGTCCCCGAGGTCCTTCAGGCCGGCCAGAAGGGCCAGGGTGCCGCCGATCTGGCCGGCACCGATGAGCGCGATCTTGTTGCGAGCCATGTCGGATTCGTCTCCGCTGCGTTCGACGTCTAGGATGTTCCGCGCGAGGCCGGGACCGTTCGTCCGCTTGCGTTCGAGGCCGGATTCGCCGCTCTGAAATCTGCGCGGCTGTGTGGCCGAAAAGCACCGCCGCTTCAACCCGATGCGCGACCAGCGGAGGCCCCCTCCTTCGGGTTAGGCGACGCGGAGGGCGTCAGACGTGGATGAAGAAATGCCAGCGTCGCGAAGGTTTTAGGTGCGGTGCACGCGGTCTCGCCGGTGCTGCAAAGCTCGGATGACAGATCCGAAAAGCTGTCATTTCGGGTCGCGGCCGACCTCATCTTCCGGTCCGGAAACGCAGAAGGCCCGGACGCGGGGTCCGGGCCTGCCAAGAGAGCTGGGCGTCAGAGAGCGAGGCGTTTGTGTCGGCCTCAGAGGATTCCGGAGCGCAGAACCCGCTGGATCGCGTGGATGACAGCCCCGAACCGGGCCTCGATCAGGTCGCGCGGCACTTCGGCGTCGTGCTGGATCGCCAAGGGATGCGTGAACCGGTAGCTCGCGTCGAAGATGTAGGCGATCGCCCGCTCCCGGTCGCGCGCCGAGAAGATGCCGGAGGTGATCCCCTCCTCGACCACGCGCTCGACCAGGCTGCGCAGTCGCACGCGGTGCCGCCGGGCGATCGGCCGGGCCGACACGGTTGCGTCGAGATGGACCGCGAACAGGTTCGGCTCATCGAACAGGGCGTCCCGCTGGACCGTCGCGAGCGCGGTCAGGAGCCGCTCGATCTTGTCGTCGGCGGGGTCGGGTGCGTCTGCGATGCCGGCGAGCCGGGCTTCGACCTCGCGCAACCAGCGCCCCGCCACCGCGTCGAGGAGCGCGTCCTTCGACGGGAAATAGCGGTACACGTTGGCGTGCGTCATGCCCGCCTCGGCAGCGACGGCTACGACCGTCACGCGCTTGGGCCCGAGCCGCGAGAGATGTTCGGTTGCGATACCGAGCAGGCGCACATCGGCCGCAACCGGTGCTCGGGGCCGCGTTGCGCCGGCCGTATTGCCACCATCGCGGGGCGTGCCGGTCTCGGCATCGGCGAGGGTGAGCTTGGCCTTGGCGGTGAGCGCCTCTTCCTTGGACCCGTCAGATTCTGGCTTGAGGAAAGGAAGCGGAAGGCGGGAAGTGGACAGGTGGTAGGGCGAGACGGACCCCCATCATACCGGCTGGAAGCGTCCCGGCGCTTCGCGTTGACGTTGCGGCTTCCCCCCGGGAGCCCGGTTACCTGAGCGGATTAGGACCGCTTAAATAACCCTATGTGTCAGTTCGCCTTGAGAAGGCAACAAATTTTTCTCGTTACCCCCTGCGTCAGAAGCGGTTCTTCCACGCTCGCAGAGCGACGAACACTGCCTCTGGATCACTTTCCGGTGGCATGTCGACCGACTGGGCCAGGGCCTTCTCGGCGCTGCGCAGGAAGGGGTTGGTCGCCCGTTCCGCCGCCAGGGTCGACGGGATCAGGAACCGGCCCTGCGCCTTCGCCCGCTCGGCCTCGGCGAAACGGGCCTTGAGATCCGGGTTGTCCGGATCCGCCGCCAGGGCGAAGCGGGCGTTGCTGAGGACATAGTCGTGACCGCTGAACACCTGCGTGTCGTCGGGCAGGTCGTCGAAGCGCCGGAGGGATCGGTAGAGCGTCTCGGGCGGGCCCTCCATCACCCGCCCGCAGCCCAGGGTGAACAGCGTGTCCCCGGCGCAGACGAGGCCGGCCTCGGCGAACCAGTAGGTGACGTGATCGGCGCAATGGCCCGGCGTTTCCCAGACCTGAGCCTCCAGGTTGCCGACCTGCACCGTGTCGCCCTCGCGCACGGTGACGTCCACCTGCGGGACGGCGTCCCCGGCCTTCGCGGGCGCCGTGACGCGCGCCCCCGTCGCCTGCTTCACCGCCGGGATGCCGTCGACATGATCGGCGTGCCGGTGGGTGACGAGGATGTCGGTGAGCCGCCAGCCGGTCTCCTCGAGGGCCCGCAGCACCGGCTCGGCCTCGGGCACGTCGATCGCCGCGCAGGCACCGGTGGCCGGGTCGCGAATCAGGACGCCGATATTGTCGCTGCGGCACAGGAAAGTGCTGATCTCGGTCTCGGCGGCCATCGGACGGCATCTCCTCGGGGCGCGAAAGCTGCTGCCGTGAACAGGCTGCGGTCCGGCCGGGTTCCGTCGGAGCTTGCCGCAGGCGGTCCGGCTCACCATTGAGTACGGCAACCGTTCCAGTCCCGAATTCCTGCTCCTCCATGCGTCTCGACGTCAACGGCTTGCGGGCCTTCTACGCCAGTCCCCTGGGCCGCACGACGCACCGCGTCGTCGGGCGCGCGCTGCACGAGTTCCTCGGCTCGGTCTCGGGGCTGCGGGTCCTCGGGATCGGCTACGCGACCCCCTATCTTGGCCCGATCCACTGCATCGCGGAGCGCACCCTCGCCTTCATGCCGGCCACGCAGGGCGTGGTGAACTGGCCGGACACGGGTCGCTCCTGCGCGGCCCTGGCCGATCCCACCATGATGCCGCTTCCCGAGGCCGCGATCGACCGGGTCATCTTGGTCCATGCCCTCGAATCGGTGGAGAGCCCGACCGAGCTGCTGCAGGAGGTTTGGCGCACGCTCACGCCCGGCGGGCGGATGATCCTGGTGGTCCCCAACCGGCGGGGCGTCTGGGCCCGCCGCGAGGCGACGCCGTTCGGCCACGGCCAGCCCTACAGCCGCTCGCAGCTCGGCCGGCTGATGCGCGACACGCTGTTCTCGCCGGTGAACTGGTCCGAGACCCTGTACATGCCGCCGGTGCGTTCGCGCCTGATGCTCCGCACCGGCCCGGCCTGGGAGCGGCTCGGCACCAGCCTGTCGTTGCCCTTCGCGGGCCTGCACGTGGTCGATGCCACGAAGCAGCTCTATCGGCCTGTCGCCGTGCAGCAAGTGCGGCGCGCCCGTCGCCTCGCGCCCGCCCGGGTGCTGGTGCCGGCACCGTCGCCGGGCTGATCCGGGCAGGCGACACGTTTGTTAAAAGGCCCTGCGTCTAGGATCGGCCGCGACACGGGTCTGCCAGATGAGCATCGATTTCACGGTCCAGCAGTTCCTGCTCGCCCTCTCAGGCCTCATCTCGATCGTGAACCCGATCGGCGGCGCCTTCATCTTCGCCCAGGTCACCGGCGCCTACAGCCATGCCGAGCGCGTGCTGCTGTCCCGGCGGATCGGCATCTACGCAGCGCTGGTGATGCTCGGCGCCCTCTGGGCCGGCACGCCGATCCTCAACTTCTTCGGCGTCACCCTGGCGGCGCTGCGCATCGCCGGCGGTCTCGTGGTGATGTCCTCGGCCTGGACCCAGCTCAATCGGCCGGAGGCGCGCGAGGCGCGCAAGCAGGCCGAGGCCTCGGGCTCGGCGAATCGCGGGGCGGTTCCCATGGAACCGCAGGCGGATCAGGCACCGGGCCCGCTGTCCGAGATCGCCTTCTTCCCCCTCACCCTGCCCTTCACCACCGGGCCCGGCACAATCGCGGTCGCCATAACCCTGGGCGCGAACCGGCCCGAGGCCTACGCGGAGCGGCTCGGCTTCTATCTCGGCATCACGCTGGCGGCCCTGGTGGTCGCCGCAACGGTCGCGCTGATCTACGCCTCGGCCGACCGGGTGGTGGCGCTCATCGGCCCGGCCCGCGCCCGGGTGGTGGGGCGCCTATTCGCCTTCCTACTGCTTTGCGTCGGCACGCAGATCCTGATCAACGGCCTCACCGACGTGTTCGCGCCGCTTCTCGCGGCGCGATGAGTCCGGACGGGGAGCAAGCCGTCGTCAGATGACCGGCAGCTCGCTCAAGCCCCCGAACAGGGCAGCGTGCCCCACGTAGTAGAGGAACAGGAAGGCCGCGAGCGCCGCCCCATAGTAAGCCGGTGCCAGCAGCGCCTGCCGGGCCCGCACCGGCACCCGAACATCGTCGGCGGCGATCGCCAGAAGCACCACGATGATCCCGGAATGGCCGATCGCGTCCACCTTGCCGAACTCGAAGATCGCCGAGACGAAGATCGCCGCCAGGATGATTGCCGAGGTGCGGCGGACGAGGGGCGTCCAGATCAGCGCGAAGGCCAGGGTGAATTCGATGACGCCGGCGGCCTGCATGAACAGCTCGGGCGTCGCGCCCATCGTCATCTGCGGCTTGGCGGCGATGAGCGGGGCCGTCCAGTCGGGATAAGCCCACTTCTCGATCGAGGCCCACATCAGCGTGATGGCGGCTGTCCAGCGCACGAGGTCGAGCGACCGGATGTCGAAGGGCTTAAAACCGAGACCCTGGGCGATCAGATAGACGGCGATGCCGAGGAAGATCGGATAATCGGCGAGGTGGAACAGGCCGTACTGCGCCGTCGCGAAGCTGAACAGGAAGACGAGGCCGAGGCCGGTGATCGGCATGGTCCGGCGCCAGATCAGGCAGGCCGCCATCGCGAGCTGAAGCCACGGGATCCAGGCGACATCGGTCTTCAGCTCGGGCGTGAGGATGATGCCGCCGAGCTCCCAGAGCGAGACCAGGAAGAAGCCCAGCGTGGCGCGCACCAGCAGCTCGGTATCGGTGCGGATCCGCGCGGTCACGCGGTCGAGGGCGTTGAGCAGCGCGCCGCCCAGCGGCGTGCCCTCGGCGAGGCAGCCGAACATCAGGCAGGCCAGGGCGAGGCCGGTCAGCCACTCGAAGTCCAGGCACAGCACCTGCTCAAGGCCCTGGGGCTGCCCGGCGACGTCGTAGGCGCAGAACCACTTCACGTGGGCTTGGGCCGCGCTCGGGGCCGCGAGAGTGAACAGGCCTGACAGGCCGAGAGCGCCGACTACCGATAACCGCTTGTTCTTGGATCTTGGCATCGGACCCTCGTCGCTGCAAAGCGACACCGTGGTTACTCAGCCATTTACATATTTTCGGTCAATTTTAGCCATCGGTTTGTTAACGAATATGAGTGAAAGGTTAACGCTGTGGATTCTGCGTAGGCCGTTCACGCGGTTCGCTTTTTCCACGCAGCCCACAGGCGTGCAGGATCCCTGAGGTTATTGCGAGTCGCAGCGCACCGGGCGTGGCCCCTCCGGTGTCTGCGCCCGGCGACAATCCGTCTTGCGCGCAGATCTGCGCAGATGCCGCTCGGCTTTCATCCCGTCGAACGCGAAGCCGATCCGGTCGCTATCGCGCAGGCGCCAATTCGTGCCGGCGCGATCATTCAAATATGGGTAATGGCTAGTTTTTGCCTATAGATAGTCGAACAAAGATACCCTTGCATAATAAATAGCAATATGTATTATAGTATTATTGTGATTTTACGACGGCTCTGGCGGTTGAGCCGGCAGCATTTTGTTCACCGAATTTTGGGATGTGACGGAGGACAGCGCGAAACTGTCTTCACCCGAAGGCTTGCATCTTGATTGAACATGCGCAGAGTCTTGATCGTGCTCTGTCTGGATGGGATGAGATCTGCTGAAGCCGTTCACCGGAGGCACGAGCCAGGAATGGGATGCGGGTTGTGCGGCAGAACGGCATTCTCAGCTCAGGCACGCGACTCCTCGTACCGGCACAGCGCCTCACCGGGCCGTGCGGTGCGGGACCAGCGTTACGCCTGATCTCGCTTCTGCTCCGCCCGCACACGGGCCGCCGGCGCCGTCGGCCCTCCCTGCCCGGCGCATGATCAGATCGGCCGCTTGAGACTGTCCGGCCTTCGAGTGCGCGACCGCTTCGGTGGGATCGGGCCTCCGCTCCGAACGCCGCGGCGTCCCGTGCGCCGCATCGCTGCCGGCATCCGGTCGACCCGGAGCGCCGGCGCCACGCATCAACCCTGACAGCCCCGCAGGTCCGGGCCGGGCGGCGCAGAGGCGCGCCCCGGACGCCTGCATCCACCACGCAGCAAGGAGACATCCATGACCGACGCGACGCAGATCAAGGTTCCGGCCTGGTACAGCCCGGACGAGATCCAGGACATCCAGCGCGACCTTTTGGGCCCGGCAGCGAAGGTTCTGATCCTGTGCCTCGGCGGCAAGGGCGGCGTCGGCAAGACCACCATTGCCCTGCAGATCGCCGATCTCTGTGCCGAGGTCGGGCCGGTGCTGGCGATCGACACCGACCCGGCCAACCGGCATTTCCACACGGCGCTGATGACCGAGACCAGCCCCGGCAGCGACAATTTCGTGCCGCGCCGGCCCGGCGTGTCCTGCTTCCGGCAACGGCTGCGCGCCGAGGACAGCGTGGGCCGCGTCGATCCGACCCTGTGCCAGGACATGATCGAGCGCGTGGTGGACGCGCCCGAGCGTTTCGTGGTGGTCGACTTTCCGGCCGGCGATACGGAGACGACCCGGCGCTGCACCGAGATCATCGTCGAGAGCTGCCGGGAGGCCAATGTCCGCCTCTGTGTGGTCGTCGCGGCCGGCGCTGTCGATCCCACCGCCCTCGAGGTCCTCAAGGAACTCCGGCCGATGCTGATCGAGTGCGATCGGGCGATCCTCGCGAAGAACACCGCGCAGGCGACCAATTTCGACTATCTCGAATCGTCCGATCTCGTGCGTGCTCTGCGCAAGCAGCCGAATTTCCGCGTCATCGAGATCGAGCGGATCGGCGAGCGCCTGATCGAGGCGCTGCGGGTCCAGCACATGACGTGGCAGACGCTCGCGACCGGCGCACCGATGCGGCTGCGCGTCGAAGGGCGCCGCCTCCGGCGCAACTTCCACACGGCTTGGCGGGATGCGCTCCGGCCGTGACCAACCTCGAGCGGTTCTACCGGTCGGTCCACGGCCGCGATCTCCAGCCCTGGGAGCGCCAGCTCGCCGTGCGGATCGCGGCCGCCCTGAACACCACGACGGACGACGACTTCGTCGTCCATCTCTTGCTGGTGTACATGTCCACCAACGCCATCACCAACATGTACAATGAACTGGTGGCCGCGCGAAACAGTCTTGCCGAGGACAGCCGCGATCTGGTGCGGACGATCAAGTCCGATCTGCGCCGGAACAGGCTGCTGACCTATGTGATGCTCGGTATTGCCGTGGTGAGCCTTCTCGGAAGTGTCTGGATCCTCGCCACGGTTCTCAACCTCTCGCACGATGTGACGGTCGGCGAAGCCCGGCTGGCCGCCGCGCTGCAGGGCTTTGAACGACGGAGTCTGGGCGGATCGCAGCGCGGGCCGCGCTCGACCGCTGACGGGACGCGGTTCGCCGGCCGCAAGTCAGGCCGGCCTGGGGCCCGATGAGAGCCGGTCCGTCAGGGGGCCGGCGCTTTGGCGGCGAACGAGATCGTCACGAGGTCGCGGCCCGCGCTGGTCGAGAGCGTCGCCAGGAAGGCCAGGAGATCCGCTCGCTCCGCCGCGGTGAGCTGAAGCGGCTTGATCGACCGGGAGCGGCTCGGACGGTCGATCCCGCCGCGGTTGTAGAGATCGATCACGGCGCTGAGGGTCGGCACGGACCCGTCGTGCATGTAGGGGCCGCGCTGCCCGATCTCCCGCAGGGTCGGCGTCTTGAAGGCGTATTGAAGGGCGAGCGACGTAGGCTTGTACCGGCCGCGGCCGATATCCGGGCCCACCCCGACCCCGATATCGTGGAACGAGTTGTCGGTGAACGACCAGCCGGAATGGCAGCTCGCGCAGCCGGCCCGGCCGTTGAACAGGTCGAAGCCCCGCTTGGCCGGCTCCCCGATCGCGTCTTCCTGGCCGGCGATCCAGCGATCAAAGGGCGTCGTGCCGGTCACGATCAGGCGCTGGAAGGTCGCCAGTGCAGCCTCAAGCCGTTCCCGGGTGATCGCGGGATCGGCGAAGGCTTCGGCGAAGGCCGCCGCGTAGCTCGGGTCGGACGAGAGCCGCGTCAGGGCGTCGGGCATCGGCAGATTCATGTTGCCCGGCGCCGCCATGGGCATCGCGGCGACCGATTCGAGCGTGCGGAACTTCCCGTCCCAGCCGAGCGACCCATCCTGCCAGGCGATGTTGAGGAGCGTCGGCGTGCGCAGATCCATGTCGCCCTGCTGGCGCGTGGCCGCGCGGGCGCGTCCGTCGCCCCAGGCGAGATCCGGGATGTGGCACGTGGCGCAAGCCCGGGTCCCGTCGCCGGACAGGATCGGATCAAAGAACAGGCGACGGCCCAGTTCGGCCTTGGCGGCCGTGTACGGGTTCTCGGCGGGAAACGGGATTTCGGTCGGTGCTCGGTAGGCGTCGCGCCAGCCCGCGCGGCGTGGATCGGGGCCGCTGCCGACACCCCCGCTGACCCCGACAAATCCGAGAAGCACCGCCACCGCGGCGCCGACCTTCCACGCCATCACCAACCTCACGGGTCACGACTAGACCCATATTCGTTGATGACCGATGAATCTCCGCATGGAAGTTTTCCGGCTCGGACTGTACTTCTGTATTCAAAATCGCAGCACGGCCAAGCTTCGCCGGCAAGAACGATGATGTCGGGCTATTCAAGCCGGATGGAAACGCTGTCGCTCGCGCCCATAGAATCCAGAACCGAGATCCGTGCGAAGCCGGCACCTGTCGGGGACCATGCGGCGCGGCGCCGCGGTGTTTGCACGACGGGCTGACCGTCGATCAGCCAGGTGAGCGGCGGCACCCCGCCCAAAGCTTTTAGGGCGAGCGCCGGACCGTCGGCCTTGCCCTCCCCTTCGTGCCCAGCCACGCCGAGGCCGAGGTCGATCCGGGCGCCGTCTGGGGGATAGGCGATCCGCAGCGCCGGCCCCGGCGCGCCGGGCGCCTCACGGCGCAGATGGCGGAGCGGCGGCGGCAGGCCGCCGGGCCCGGCCGCCAGAACGTCTCGGGGTTGCGGCACCGGCTCCGGCTCGAGGCCGAGGCGCGCGAAGGCGTCGAACAGCATCGGTGCCGCGACCGTTCGACCAACGAGACCCGGAACGGCGGCGCCGTCGGGCCGGCCGACCCAGACCACCACCGTCACGTGCCGGTCGAAGCCCGCCGCCCAGGCGTCCCGGTAGCCGTAGGAGGTGCCGGTCTTGTAGGCGATGCGATTCGGAAGCGCGTTCTCCGGCGGCGGCGTGCCGCGCAGGATGTCGGCGACGTACCAGGCGGCCACGGGTTCCGCGACCCGACCCTCGGCACCGGCCGGGGCCGCCTCGGCTCGGCGGAGGAGACCGGGCACCGTGCCGCCGCGGGCGATTCCGGCATAGAGGCGCGCGAGGTCGGTGAGCGTGATGCCGAGACCGCCCAGCGCCACCGGCAGCCCCGGCGCCGCCTCGCGCGGCAGCTGGATCGCGGCGCCCGCCGCGCGCAGCCGCGCGATGAAGCGCGCGGGCCCGACCGCGTCCATGAGTTCGACCGCGGGCACGTTGAGCGAGAGCTGCAGGGCCCGCCGGGCCGTGACCGTGCCCTGGAAGGTCAGGTCGAAATTCTCCGGCGCGTAGCTCGCCGAGAAGCGCGCGGGGCGGTCTTCCAGCAGCGTCTCGGGATGCGCCAGCCCGTCCGCGAAAGCCATGGCGTAGACGAAGGGCTTCAACGCGGAGCCGGGAGAGCGCACCGCGAGGGACATGTCGATGGCGCCGTTCCGACTCGAATCCAGGTATCCGGCGCTGCCCACCTGGGCGAGCACGCGCCCGTCGCGGTTGTCGAGGACGAGGATTGCGGCCGAGAGGCCGGGGCCGGCCGCGGCGGCCCGCTCGGACGCAAGAACCTCCAGCCGCTCCTGCAGGCGCGCATCGATGGCGAGGCGGATCACCGGGGCGGTGGTGTCAGTCGCCACCGCCTCCTCGGCTGCGTGCGCCGCGAGCATCGGGAAGGGACGCCGTGCCGTCGGCACCGGCTCGGCCTTGGCGTCCGCGGCCTCGGCGGCGGTGAGGATGCCCCGGGCGCTGGCGATGTCGAGCACCCGGTCGCGGGCCGCCCGGGCGCGCTCCGGGAAGCGGTCCGGCCGGCGGGTCTCGGGCGATTGCGGAAGGGCGACGAGGAGCGCAGCCTGTGCCGCCGTCAGCCGCACCGGCTCGCGTCCGAAATAGGCGAGGCTCGCCGCGCGAACGCCCTCGACCGGGCCACCGTAGGGGGCAAGGGCGAAGTAGAGCTCGAGGAGGCCGGACTTCCCGAGACGCCGCTCCAGCAGGAGCGCCCGCGCCATCTGGCGGAGCTTGGCGTCGAGCGTGCGCTCGCGCCGCGGCTCGACGAGGCGCGCCACCTGCATCGACAGGGTCGACCCGCCCGAGACGATGCGTCCATTCCTCAGCCACTGGATCGCGGCGCGCAGAACCGCCACGGGATCGATCCCGGGATGATTCGCGAAGCGGCGATCCTCATAGGCGACGAGCATCGCCCGGTAGCGTGGGTCGATCGTGTCGGCGGTGACCGGCAGGCGCCAGCGCCCATCCGCGGTTGCGAACGGCCGCAGGAGCGTGCCGGACCGGTCGAGCACCACCGTCGAACGTGTCGAAGCGGCGGCGAGATCGAGGGTCGGCAACGCCTCCGCGTAGCGCCACAGCGCAGCCACCCCGATGAGCCCCAGCGCCAGCGCAACCGGAAGGGCCAGGCGTGCCACAGTGTGGCGGCGCCGGGCCGGTGCTCCGCTCGGATCAGACCCGTCCCGCGGCACGCATCCTCCAGGTCCCCGATCCGCCGGTCTCAGGCGCAGGATTCCGCGATCCCGCGCGGCGGACAAGCCCTGGACGGCTCCGGAGTCTCGGCGGCGTTCCGGCGGCTAGGCCGTGCCGACCCCGCGCAGATCCTCGAAGACCGGGCGCTCCGGCCGGTTCGGGCGCATCGGGAACAGCACCACGTTGGACGGCATCGGCGCGGGACCGGCCTCGGGCGCCGTCTTGCGAGCCTTGCCGACCTTCGACCAACGCTCGATCCGCTTGAAATACGACCGTCTTGCCAGCCAAGTCGGAATTCGCCTGCTCTTCAGCATGGTCTGCCCCTCGTCGATGCGACTCGCGACGCGAAATCCAGTCCGCCGATCCGATCGCGCCGGGTAGACCGCCGTCGATCGAATCGGAGCTGTATTCGTGATACGAGCGGATCCGCCAAAGCGTTGCATCCCCCGTTTGGATGACGCGCCGCATGGGTCGATCTGCGGGCGAGCCTGCGGGGCCTCAGGCGGCGGCCGATTCCTTCGCCCGCTCCTGGGCCAGTTTGATGACCGCCACTTGGTCGATCTTGCCGGTGCCGAGCATCGGGATCGCCTCCAGCACCACCACCTCGGCGGGGATCGCGACGTCCGAGGCGCCGCGGCCCTTGGCGAAGGTCTGGTAGGCGGCCCGGGTGGCGCCCTTCTCCTGCGTGAACAGGATCAGGCGCTCGCCCTTGCGCGGATCCGGCACGGCCGCCACCGCGCTCGGCCGATCCGGCCAGAGGTCGGCGGCCAGCGCCTCGATGCCGGCGAGCGACACCATCTCGCCCGCGATCTTGGCGAAGCGCTTGGCCCGCCCCTTGATCGTCACGAAACCCATCGGGTCTATCGCCACGATGTCGCCTGTGTCGTGCCAGCCCCCCGGCGGCGGCTCCAGGACGCCGGGCTTGTCGGCGCGCAGGTAGCCCAACATGATGTTGGGGCCGCGCAACGACAGGCGGCCGCCCTCCTCGATTCCCGGCACGGGCTCCAGGCGGGTCTCGATCCCCGGCAGGATCCGCCCGACCGTGCCGAAGCGGTTGAACATCGGCGTATTGAGGGCGACGACGGGCCCGCACTCGGTGACGCCGTAGCCTTCGAGGATGCGCAGGCCGAACTTCTCCGCCCAGGTCTTGCGGGTCGTCTCCTTCACGGCCTCGGCGCCGGCCACGACGTAGCGCAACGAGCGCAGGTCGTAGGAATGGGCGGCGCGGGCGTAGCCAGTCAGGAACGTGTCGGTCCCGAACAGCACCGTGCTGTTCGAGCCGTAGATCAGCTCCGGCACGATCCGGTAATGCAGCGGCGACGGGTAGAGGTAGACCGGCACGCCCGAGACCAGCGGCAAGACCAGCCCGGCCGTCAGGCCGAAGGCGTGGAACACCGGCAGAACGTTGAACACCTTGTCCATCGGCCCGAAGTCGATCCGGGCCGCCACCTGCGCCACGTTAGCGAGCATGCAGCGGTTGGCGAGCACCACACCCTTGGGCGTGCCCTCGCTACCGGACGTGAACAGCACCGCGCCCGGATCCTCCCCGGCGCGCGCCACCAGGGGGCGGCGGGGTGCGAGGAACCCCCGGATCTTGTCCCCGGTCGTGACGGTGGCGCGCACATCCTCCAGGTAGATCAGCTCGACCGAGCCGCGGATCGCCTCGACGAGCGGCCCGAGCCGCCCCTTGTCGATGAAGGCCCGGGACGTCAGGATCCGGTTCACCTCGGCCGCCTTGCAGGCGGAGAGGACGTTGGCGGGACCGGCCGAGAAATTGATCATCGCCGGCACCCGGCCGGCGGAGGCGAGGGCGAACAGCGTCACCGCGGCGCCGTTGGCGTTCGGCAGCATGAGTCCGATCCGGCCGCCCTCCGGCGCCAGCGGCATGAGCTTGCGGCCCAGGATGTTGGCGCCCATCACCAGGCGGCCGTAGCTGAGCCGCCCGCCGACCGGGTCCTCGAGAGCGTTGCGGCGCCAGCCGTGAAGCTCGCCCGCCTCGATCAGCGCCGCCATCAGTCCGCGGTCCGTATCGGCGGTGCGGAACAGGAGGTCCGACATGATCCCGTAGAGGGCCGCGCCCGCCGCCTGCCGCCGGGCCTTGCCTTTGAGCGCGGGATCCACCGTCAGGCGCACCGGCGGCATCACCGTCACGGTCACTTTGGGCCACCAGCGGCGGCGCACCTGCCCGCGCGACAGGCGCGAGAAGACGGTGCGCTCGAGGCCGTCGAGCTTCACCGGCACGACCATCGCGCCCGACTTGTCGGCGATCAGCCCGGCGCCGTCATAGATCTTCATCAGGCTGCCGGTGACGGTCAGCCGGCCCTCGGGGAAGATGATCAGGGTCTCGCCGCCCTTGACGGCGTTGATCAGCGTCCGGGTGGCGAGGGGGCGCGTCGGGTCGAGGGGCATCGCCTTGGTGACCCGCAGGAACGGCTTCACCCACCAGCGCTGGGCGATGCCGCTGTCGATGGCGAAGACCGGCTCCTGCTCCAGAAGGGACAGGGCCAGCGGCGCGTCGAGGAACGACACGTGATTAAGCGCCACGATGGCGTTCGGCCCGGCCGCCGCGAGGTTGTCGAAGCCGCGGACCTCCAGCCGGTAGAAGGCCCGGAACAGGATCGACAGGGCGTCGCGGAACGGGCTGGTCGGCAGGGTCGCGAACACGACCGCACCCACGATCAGGTTCAGCACCGCCAAGACGGCGAGCAGGCTCGCGATCGTCAGGCCCGCGCCCTGCAGCGCCGCCAGCGCCAGGGTGCCGGCGACCATGAAGGCCGCCGTCATGACGTTGACGGCGCCGATGATCCGCGCGCGCATCGCCTTCTCGGCCCAGGCCTGCACGGCCGCGAAGGACGGGACGATGTAGAGGCCGCCGGAGATCGCCAACCCGAGGAAGTCGATCCCGGTGCGCAGACCGTGACCGGTCCGGAGGAAGGCGAGCGGGCCGATCGCCTCGGCGGGCGGTGCCGGCAGGTAGCCGATCGTCCAGGCGAGGTCGAGGCCGAACAGGCCCATCAGCACCGCGCCGACCGGCGTCGGCAGCAGCACGATCCGGCCGCTGGCGAGCCACGAGGCGAGGCCGGAGCCCACCGCGATGCCGATCGAGAACAGGGCCAGCAGCAGGGTGATCACGGTCTCGGTGCCGTTGAAGGCGCCGCGCACCAGCACGGGCAGCAGCGACAGCACCACCACGCCGACCAGCCAGAACCAGCTCACAGTCAGTGAGCCGCGCCACAGGCGCGTGTCGGCCCAGAGGTCACGCAGCAGGGCGTAGGTCGAGCGGGCGACGTTCGGGTCGACGCGCAGGTCCGGGGCCCCCTCCCCGGTCGCCGGGATCATCCGAGCCGAGAGCCAGCACAGGACGGCGAAGCCCATCACCAGGGCGCCGAACAGCAGGCCCGAGCCGCCCATCGCCGAGGCCGCGCCGGCCGCGATCGTGCCGAGCAGGATCGCCAGGAAGGTCGCGGCCTCGACCAGGGCGTTGCCGGCGGGCAGTTCCTCGCGCTTCAGGTGGTCCGGCAGGATGCCGTATTTGATCGGGCCGAACAGGGCCGCGATCGTACCGAACAGGCCCAGCGCCACGAACAGCACCGGCACGGAGTGAAGCAGGAAGCCCAGCACGGCGGTGCCGGCCGCGAAGATCTCGGCGAATTTCAGCCGCCGGGCCATCAGCGCCTTGTCGTACCGGTCGGCCCACTGGCCGCCGAGACCCGACAGGATGAAGAACGGCCCGATGAAGACGGCGCTCGCGAGGGTGACCAGGACGCCCGCATTGGCGTCCGCCTGGCCACCGATCCCGAACAGGATCAGGAAGGCGAGCGCGTTCTTGAGGAAATTGTCGTTGAACGCGGAGAAGAACTGGCACCAGAACAGCGGCGCGAAGCGCCGCGCAGTCATCAGGGTACGGAACATGGCGATCTCTCGGTTCCGAACCTGACTGGCCTACCAGATACGCTCAGGTCAAATCGGCCCGTTGAGAACGCACAGCCATCACGGTCGTGCCGAATGCTCGCCGTGCGAGCCGGCACCTCTGAAGATCAGCCCGCCGCGGCGCGGCCGCCTTCAAGCCTTCCAGACGATCCGGTCCTTCCGGCGGGAGCGGAATCCGAGACGCCGCTCGATCAGGGCACGCAGGGAGGCGCCGAGGTCGTAGGACCGGTCGACGTGGGTCACCAGCGTGGCAGCCACGAGGAGGAGAGCACCGGCCGCGCAGGCCGGCACCAGCAGCAGGAAGGTCAGGACCATCCCGACCGCCGTTCGCTCCCCGAGGGAAGCCTGCGGCCAGGGATCGATGGGCAGGGAGAAGCGTCGTCCATAATGCATGGTTTCGACCCTCGATGTCCGCACCGGGCGGTACAGGCAGTCAACAGCGGTCTTCAGCGGTCGTTGCGTGGTCGATTCCAAAATCAGCGCCGCCGTGACGATTCGGCGTGTGGAAGCGACGCAACTGCGGCGCTCGATCCGTGTTGCCGGATCGAACTTTCGTCGTCGCATGAGGTGGGTATGGCACGGGTGGCGGTCGTTACCGGGGGCACCGCCGGGATCGGTCTCGCAACGGCCCATCGGCTCGCCGCCGGCGGCTGGTCGGTGGCCATCATCGCGCGCGACCCGGGTCGGCTCGCCGCGGCGGAACGGGCGCTTGCCGCCTACGGCCAGCCCGTCCTGGCGATCAGCGCCGATGTCGCCGATCCGCAGGCCGTCGATGCCGCCGCCGAGCGCGTGGAACGGGAGCTCGGCCCGATCCGCGCCTGGGTCAACAACGCCATGTCGACCATCGTGAACCCGGCCGACCAGATCACGCCGGACGAGTACCGGCGGGTCACCGAGACCACCTATCTCAGCCAAGTCTACGGGACGCTCGCCGCCCTGCGCTTCATGAAGCGGCGCAACCGCGGCGCGATCATCCAGGTCTCGTCCGGCCTCGCGATCCGGGCGGCGCCGCTGCAGGCGCCCTACTGCGCGGCGAAATTCGCGGTCTCGGGCTTCACTGATGCCCTGCGCTGCGAGCTGCTTCACGACCGGGTCGATGTCAGCCTCAGCGTCGTCTACCTGCCGGCGGTCAACACGCCCCAGTTCAACTGGGCGCGCAACCGCACCGGGCATCGCCAGTATGCACCTGATCCGGTCTTCGACCCGCGGCTCTGCGCCGAGGCGATCCTGTACGCCGTCGAGCATCCGCGCCGGGAAGTCTGGGTCGGGCGCTCGCCGATGATGATGGCCGCCGCCCAGGCCCTGGCGCCGGCGCTCGCCGACCGCAAGGCCGCCTCCATGTGGTCGGCGCAGCTCTCCGACGAGACCATCCCGGAAATGGACGGCAACCTCTACGAAGCCGTGCACGGCCCGGTCGGGATCGATGGGCGGTTTTTCGGGCGGACAAAGGCAAGCCGTGGCGAGTTCGTCACGAGCCGCACCCGGGATCTCGTGGTCGGCGGTCTCGCCGGATTGGCGCTGATCGGGCTCGCTGGCACCGTCCACGCCGCCCGCTCGGCGCGCCGGCTGCCGGGGCGGACGTGACGGCTGCGCCTGTACGCGCCGCCTGTTACATCCATTCCGGTTGAAAGGGCTGCCGCCGTCCCTGCGCGCGGAGCGAAGCCATCCAGGTGCGCTGCGCTGAACGAGGTCGCGCTGCCCTGGGTCGCTTCGCTCCGCTCGCGATGACGGAGAAGGCGACGTCAACCGGGGCCGTATCACACGCACCGCCCTCAGGAAGGTCCGAGACGATGCCAGGCTACCTGCCCTTCGCGGGCGCCCTGAAGCTGCCCGCCTACACCTGCGACAATTGCGGGTTCTGGCAGCGCCACTTCGAAACGCCCGCCGCCTGCCCGCTATGCCTCGATGCCCGTCACGTGGTGCCGCAGGACGGCTGGCGGTTCCGCACCGCGCGGGAGGCGCAGGACGCCTTCCCGTGTCACTGGCAGGAGCTGGAGCCGGGCGTGTGGCGGTTCTGGAACGAGCCGGTCTCGGGCATCGGCCCCTCCGCCTACCTGATCCAGACCGAGCACGGAAATCTGGGCTTCGAAGGGTGCCCGGTCTTCAGCGAGGCCGCCCTCGACCAGATCGCCCGGCTCGGCGGCATGGCGGTGCTCTCGGCCTCGCACCCGCATTCCTACGGGGCGCTGCCGCAACTCCAGGACCGGTTCGATCCGGAACTGTGCCTGCCGGCAGCTGACTTCACCTGGAGTGCGGCCCTGCAGGTGAGCTGGCCCTACGACGACTTCCTCGAGCCGCTTCCAGGCCTGGAGCTGCACCGCACCGCCGGTCACTTCGACGGCCACGCCGTCCTCTACGACCGGTCACGCAAGATCTGCTTCTGCGGCGACGCGCTGAAGTTCGAACTCGACCCGGCGGATTTCCGGCGGGCGACCACGATCTCGGCCCACAAGGCCTTCGTGCGTGGCGTGCCGCTCACCCCGAACGAGCTGCGCCGCTACCGGGACGTGTTCGAACGCCTCGACTTCGTCCAGACCTGGACGCCCTTCGAGCCGGCGGGCAATTGCGGGCGGCCGGAGGTGCTGGCACTCCTCGACCAGCTGATGAGCGGCCGGTCGCACGCTGCCCCCGTGCCGCTCGATGGGCTGCGGGTTTAGGGGGCAGGGCCGGGTTCGCGGATCGGCGGCCCGGCCCACCGTCCCGTTGTTCCGGGGCGCCGCAGGCGAGCCCGGAACCCAGAGCCGCCGACGGAGCAAGTTCTTTGAGCGGGTGCGCGTCTGGTTCCGGGCTCCGCTGCGCGGCCCCGGAATGACGGCCTGGAGTGGCACAGCTGCCGTCGTGCGCGCCAACCGCCCTCGATGGGCCGAGCGCGGCTCGCAGGCCTGTCGCGACCACGCGTAATCATCAGCGTGGCCGATAGAGCGGATCATTCTCCAGGCGGATCGGCTGGCCGTGGGGCGTCGCCGCGGCGGCGCGCAGGAACGCTTCGGTGCGCGCAGCGACGCTCTCCGATCCGGCCACGCCGCGCTCGGCCAGGATTGTCTCCAGCGTCGCCAGCCACGCGCCGTAATCGGCCGCGCGCTCAGGACCATCCGTGGGTCGGATCTCCCGGCCGATCCGGTCCGCCCATTCCGACCACGTGAACAGCCCGGCCTCCTGCAGAGAGACCACCAGGGCGAAGACCTGCGCCTCCCAGGGCGCCGCGAAGTTGCTCGGAGTCGGTTCGGTCACGCGGGGTCCAGGTAGGGTTCGAAGGCCGCCACGGTGACGACGCCGCCCGGATCGCCGCTCTCGCCCCAGAGGTCCTGCGCGGTGAAGGCGACCGTGTAGAGCCAGGTCGGGTTCTCGCCCGCCCGATAGGCGTTGGTGTCGGGGAAGACGAAGACCCCGTCGACACGCATGATTCGGCCGCGCTTGCCGCGCACGTAGCGCGGCAGCCGCGTATGGCCGGTCGGGTGGATGTTGCGCGCCAGGACCCTGTCGCCGACCGCGAAGCGCGCGGGGGCATCGGCGGCGCGGCTGCTCGGGAAGCCGGCCCGGAAGCGTTCCTCCAGGCCCTCGCGGGCCAGGATGCGGGCCACGGGCTTGGCCGGCTCCGCGGATCGGCCGGCCTCGATCTCGGCCTGCGTCGCAAGGCCAGTCGCGGCGACCTGCTTCTCCAGAGCTCTCAGCCAGATCTCGTAGTAGCTCGACGCGAGGTATTCGGCCGGCGGCAGGGACTCGCGGTTAGCACGGCTGCCGTCGAGGTTCCAGGCGCCGGTGTATCCCATGGCCATCGCCAGCGCGAAGACGCGCCGCTCCCACGCGGCATGGAAGACCGGCTCGTCCGGCTCCGGCACCACCGGCCCGAAACCGTGCGCGCCGCCGAGATCCTGGGCGCCGTTCATACCGTCATCTCCACGGGCGCGGCCGGGATGGCCGTGGGCAGGCCGGTCCCGATCATGGAATCGCGGGTGACGAGGGCGGCCAGCGCCTCTTCGGAGAAGCCCTCGGTCTGCGCGGGTCGCATCGGCAGGACCATGTAGCGGGTCTCGGCGGTCGAATCCCAGACGGTGATCCGGGTGGTCTCCGGCAGCGTCACCCCGAACTCGGCCAGCACACCGCGGGGATCGATCACCGCCCGGGCCCGGTAGGGTGGCGCCTTGTACCAGACCGGCGGCAGGCCGAGCACCGGCCAGGGGTAGCAGGAGCACAGCGTGCAGACGACGAGGTTGTGGGTCTCGGGCGTGTTCTCGACCACCACCATGTGCTCGCCGCCACGACCGCCGATGTCGAGTTCGGCGATGGCCGGTGTGGCGTCGGCCAGAAGGCGCGCCCGGTAATCAGGATCCACCCAGGCTCGGGCGACCACGCGGGCGCCCGCATGCGGGCCGACCTTGGTCTCGTAGAGTTCGACCAGGGCATCGAGGGCCGCCGGGTCGATATAGCCCTTCTCGGTGAGCAGAGATTCGAGCGCCCGCACCCGCGCCTCCACGGGGCTCAGATCGCTACCGTGATCGTGATCATGATCGTGATGCGCGTGATCGTGGCTCATCCCGCTCTCTTCCCCGCACGCTACCACGTGCGCATCGCGCCGCCATCCTGCGCGCCACGATATACCAATCGTCGCGCCTCCGAACACCTTGCCCAAACAACCCGATGGGGTCGGGAGCGTTTGGCATCGGTTCAGAATTATGCAGGTACCGACGTTAGATCGATTCCAGTATACCAACTGGAGAGGATTCAGGGTACGGCCATGATGGATGACGCCGCGAAGCCGGCAGCCGAGCCGGGGCATGACCGGAGCGCGGGCGCTTATGCGGCGGTCCTCGGCCAGCATCTCGCCCTGCCGATCCGAGACTATTTCAAGGTCGCCGAGCAGGAGCCTCTGCCCGCGCAGCTCGCCACGCTGGTGGCGCGCTTCGAGGCGGCCATCGCGGCGCACGGTCAGAGCGTGGCCTTCGATTTCCGGACCGACATCATCAAGGCGCTTCCGGCCCTGCGCACCTTCGCTCTGTCGCTGGTCGGGGATGTGAGCCGCGCCGACGATCTCGTGCAGGAAACCTTCGTCAAAGCCTGGGCCAACCAAGCGCGGTTCAGGCCCGGCACGAACTTCACCGCGTGGCTGTTCACCATCCTGCGCAATCAGTTCTACTCGGAGCTGCGCAAGCACCGGCGCGAGGTCGAGGACGTGGACGGGACCCATGCCGGCCAGATGACCAGCCCGTCCGACCAAGAGGATGCCAGCACGCTCAAGGTGGTCTGGGAGCGCCTCGGCGGCCTGCCGGCAGCGCAACGACAGGCGCTGCTGCTGGTCGGCGCCGAAGGGCACACCTACGAGGAGGCCGCGACCCTGCTCGGCTGTCAGGTCGGCACCGTGAAGAGCCGGGTCAGCCGGGCGCGATCGTCGCTGCTCGATACCCTCGGCGTTGTGGTGGCCGGGCAGGTCCCGTCGGCGTGACGCCTACCTGCCGCCGCATCGGGTGAGCCGATGCCCGGGGTCCGAGGGTGCCCCTCGGCGCCGTGTCGCGAAGCGCATGACACACGCTGTGGTGGAGTTGTTCCGCCGCGTCCGGGTTTAATTTCGCTTTAAGGTTGAGATCCCAAAAGCGTCCCATCAGCTGCGACGGGACCGTACTGATATTCGCGCCTGTTCCCTCTTGCTCGGCGGATGAATACCCTCAAGAATCTCAAGCTCATCAGCAAGCTGGCGATCCCGGTCACGATCCTGATCGCGGTCTCTCTCGGGATGGTCCTGCTGGCGCGATCCAACCTGAACACGCTGGACGCGATCACCCGCGACACCGTCGAGGTCAGTGCCGGGCGCGTCATCCGCGTCCAGCAACTCGCCTTCGCCATCGGCGAGACAACGATCCGCGACAAGAACGCGATCATCGAGACGGATCCGAGCGTGCTCGCCCGGCAGGCCAAGCAGTTCGAGGCGGACAAGAACCGCGCCCTGACGCTGGCCGACGAGCTGATCGCGCTCTCCAGCTCGCCGGAGCGCCGCGCCGTCAACGCGGCGATCAAGTCTCAGCTCGTGACCTATCTCTCCTCAGTCGAGAAGGGCATGGGCTATGGCTTGGCGGGCGATAAGCAGATGGCCGCCAAGATTTCCGGGAGCGCGAGCCGCGACGTCCGGCTGAAGCTGATTGATGAGCTCAACGGCCGCATCACCGAGAACCAGCGTGATTTGAAGGCCGCGCAGGAGCGCGCCGCCGAGATCGCCGCCTCGGCCGCGACGACGCTGACGGTCCTGGCGGCTGTCGGCCTGCTGGCCGCGACCGGCCTGCTCGCTGCGATCGCGGTCTTCGGGGTGGCGCGCCCGCTGAACGCGATGGCGGCCGATATGGGTCGCTTGGCGGCCGGTGACCTGGACGTGTCGGTCGTCGGGACCGAGCGCCGGGACGAGGTCGGCTCTCTGGCCCGCTCGCTGCAGGTGTTCAAGGAGAACGCCGTGGAGGCGCGTGCCCTGGCGGCCGCCCAGGAGGCGGAGAACCAGGCCAAGATGCGCCGCGCCAACGTGCTCGACGACCTGACCCGCAGCTTCGAGCGCAGTGTCTCCGTGCTGACCCAGAGCCTCGCGGGGGCGGCCACCGAGATGGAGGCCACCGCGCGGGCGATGACCGCCACCGCCGACGAGACCACGGACCAGAGTGTCTCGGCGGCCGGCGCCGCCCAGCAGACTTCCGCCAACGTGCAGACGGTGGCGGCGGCCAGCGAGGAGATGTCGGCCTCCGTCGCCGAGATCGTCCATCAGGTGAGCCACTCGTCGCGGATCGCCGACGAGGCCGTCGAGACGGCGCGCCGGACCGACGCGACCGTGCAGAGACTGACCGGCACGGCCGAGCGCATCAGCACGGCGGTCTCGTTGATCACCGACATCGCCAGCCAGACCAACCTGCTGGCGCTCAACGCCACGATCGAGGCGGCGCGGGCCGGCGAGGCGGGGCGCGGCTTCGCGGTGGTCGCCGCCGAGGTGAAGGAACTGGCCGGTCAGACCGGCCGGGCCACCGGTGAGATCGGCGAGCGCATCGCGGAGATCCAGTCCGCCACGCGGGAAGCCGTCGCCGACATCCAGCAGATCGCCCGCGTGATCGGCGACATGTCCGCCTACACGGCGAGCATCGCCGCCGCCATGGAGGAGCAGGGCGCGGCGACGCAGGAGATCACCCGCAACGTCCAGGAGGCCGCCCGCGGTACAGAGCAGGTCACCCACAACATCGGTGCGGTGCGGACGGGGGCCGGCCAGACGAGCGCGGCCGCCACGCAGGTTCTCAGCTCGGCGCAGGAGCTGGCCCGGCATTCGGAGAGCCTCACGCACGAGGTCTCGGCTTTTCTGGCCGGCGTGAAAGCGGCCTGATCCAGCCTTTCGCCCATTCGAGGCCCGCCCGGCATTCGCCGCGGCGGGCTTCGTCGTTGCGGCGGCCGTGTTCCCGTCCTCGGTCCGGGACGGGTGCCGATCCGGCGCCTGGCTGAGCCGGCGGCCAGCCTGTGCTGTTACATAACGTTACGTCCCGGGCCGGACTGCAAAACTGGAGCAACGCCTCGACGCCACGGTCCTGCGGTGGCGCCGCAGAAGCCTCCCGCTCGGACGCGGGCTCGCAGACGGTCGTCCCGGAGGAGATGTCCGATGAAGAAGCCCCTGCTCGCGGTGATCGGTCTGATCGCGTTCTCGGCCACCCTGGGCTCAGCCACGGCACCCGCCTCCGCGCTGGGCGCCTGCGGTCCGAACGGCCACCGCAATGCCTGGGGCCGCTGCGTGTGGGGCGGGCAGAACCAGGCCTGGTGCCTGCGCCATCGCGGCCGTGTCGCAGGCTACGGCCCGTACGGAACGCGGTGGTGCCGCTGATCCAGTATCGGGTCTCGCGAGCGGAACCACCAGCGGTCGCGCCATCAAGTGGGCTTTGAGAAAGCCGGATGTGGATGGCTCCCAGCCGTCCACATCAGGTCGTCCGAGGACCGTCGGGCAAGCCGGCGGCGTTTCGCCCGCGGATCGCCCACTGAAGCGCGGCGCTCGCTGCGGCGCGATCGCGGCCGAGACCCGGCGCCACTCACTCGGTCAGCGGCCGGGCCTCCTCCGGCAGCATGATCGGGATGCCGTCGCGGATCGGGTAGGCGAGCTTCGCCGAGCGGCTGATCAGCTCCTGCCGGGCGGAATCGTATTCCAGAGTGCCCTTGGTCAGCGGGCAGACCAGGATCTCCAGCAGCTTCGGGTCGACGCGGGTCGCCTCGACGGGGGCGGTGAGGTCGTTGGACATCGGTGGTGCAACCTATTGCATCGGCGATTCGGGGCCCGAACCGCGAACCAGTTCCATCTGCGTGACCGCGATCAGGATCTCGGCCCGGGTCTTCAGGTCGGGGGCCTCCAGCATCGCCTGCTTCTCCCGTACGCCGAACGGGCTCATCATGCACAGAGCGTTGACCAGCGCCTCGTCGGGCGCCTCGTCGATCCCGGCCCAGTCCACCTTGAGATCGTTCGATTCCACGAAGTCGCGCAGCGCCTTGAGGACTCCTCGCGGTCGACATGCTCCTCGCCCGCCCGCGGCTCGAAGTCCACCGCGAAGGCGTCGTAGGAGACGTGGCAGCGCCGGTAGGGACCGACCGAGGCGATCTCGCTCTCCACCCGGAACCGGCTGATGCCGGTCAGCGAAATCAGGTAACGGCCGTCGCCGGTCTCGGCATATTGCGTCACGCGGCCCGCGCAGCCGACGCGGTAGAGCTTCGGGTTCGCCGCCGCACCCGGGCTCTCGGGATCGGGCTGGATCATGCCGATGATCCGGTCCGTGCGCATGGCGTCATCAACCATCGCCAGGTAGCGCGGCTCGAAGATGTTCAGCGGCATCTGCCCGCGGGGAAGCAGGAGCGCCCCCGACAGGGGGAACACCGGGATCACGGCCGGGCAGTCCGCGGGGCCCTTGTAGCTCGCATGGGTGCTCATGGCGCCTCCCAGAGGGACCGATGGGTGGGCCGGCGCGCGAGCCGGCGCCTCACGAGAACAGAAGCGCCGAGAGCTTGCGCCGGCCGCGGATCGTGTCGGGGTCCATCACGCCCCAAGCCTCGAAGAACTGCAGCAGCTGCTTGCGCGCCCCGTCCTCGTTCCAGTCCTTGTCGCGCTTGCGCAGCTCGATCAGCTGATCGACGGCCGGCCGCGCTCGCCCCGCGCCGCGAGGCCGAGCGCGAGATCGAACCGGGCCTGATGCGCATCCGGATTGGCCTCCACCTCCCGTTGCAGCCCCGCGAGATCGCCCAGGGAGGCGGCCTGCTCGGCGAGTTCGAGGGCGGCGCGGACGCCGGCGAGGGCCGGATCGCCGGCCTTCGCCTCTGGGACCATCGCCAGCACGCGCTTGGCGTTCTCGATCTCGCCCGCGTCCAGCTGCATCTTGGCGAGGCCCGCCAGTGCCGTGACATTGTCGGGCTGCTGCTCGAGCACGGCGGCGTAGATCTCGGCGGCGCCCGCAAGGTCGCCTTCCTCGATCAGGCTGGCCGCATCGGCGAGCGCCGCCTCGACCGGATCTTGCACCGGGCCGGCGACGCGCCCGATCAGCTCCTTGATCTGGCTCTCGGGCACCGCGCCCATGAAGCCGTCGACCGGCTGGCCCTTCTGGAAGACGATCACCGCCGGGATCGACTGGATGCCGAGCTGGCCCGCGATCGAGGGATGCTCGTCGATGTTCATCTTGACCAGGGCAACGGCGCCGGCGGCCTCCCGGACGACCTTCTCCAGCACCGGGGTCAGCTGCTTGCACGGCCCGCACCAGGGCGCCCAGAAGTCGACCAGCACCGGCCGGTGCATCGACGCGGCGATCACGTCCTGGCGGAAGCCCGCGGTCGTGGTGTCCTTGATCAGGGAGCCGGTATCGCCGGCCGGGACGCCGCCCCCGGCGAGGGTGTCGTTGAGCATCGGTCTCGCTTCGGAACCTTTTTCGTGGAGGGCCTTAAATGGGGCTTCCGAGGTCGTCTGACCAGCCCGAACGCCGTCGGCTCAGCGGGCCGGTGCGGCGCCGGGCGCCCCGGCCGCCGCCTTGGCGGCCGTCACGAACGTTCCCGCGAAAGCTCGGCCATCGGCCGCGTTGGCTTCGCAGGTGATGGCGGTGCGGCCGGGTTCCAGTGTGGAGAAGCGGCAGGCGCCGATCGCCAGGGTGGGACCGGCATCCTTGCCGATCGTCACGACATTGATCGGCTGGAGCGGGTCGGTCTCTTCAGTGGCCTCCTGCTGGGCGCCGTTGCCGCTGAAGCTGACCGTCTGACCGTCGGCGGTGGTAAAGTCGAAGCTCGTCCGGTTCCGGCTCACCGCGTTCGTCAGGACGTTGCTGCAGGATTGGCTCAGGTCCTGCGGGCCGATCATCAGCTTCTCGCAGGTGCCTTCCAACCGCAACGCCGCCTGGGCCCGCGCCGCGGACGGCAGGCTGATAAGGGCGCAGAGCAGCGCGAGGCGCAGGCTGTTGGTCATGGCGTGTCAGGCATCCTCCGGTTGAGAGCCGAATTAGGCGCGCCCTGACGGCCGTCGAGGGGCACGGCACATTGTCCGGCCTCGGACGGGCGGCAGCCGGCTGGACGCGCCCGCTTCGTCCCGCGGGCGAGGCAAGCCAGCGACGGCACGCTCGCGCATGTCCCGCGCCCCTGGCTTGCCTCGCTTCGCTCGCAAAAACCCGGGGAAAAGCCAGGCCGATGGGAGAAGCCCGCTAAGCGCCGAACCGCAGGGCACGGTCGTTCGGGGCCGAGAAGTCCAGATCCGGTCCGAGCGGCACGATCCCAGTCGGATTGATGGTCGGATGGCTCTCGTAATAGTGCCGCTTGATGTGAGTCAGGTTCACCGTCGGCGCGATGCCGGGAAGGGCATAAAGATCGCGCAGGTAATTCGACAGGTTCGGATAATCGGCGATCCGGCGCTTGTTGCACTTGAAGTGGCCGACATAGACCGCGTCGAACCGCACCAATGTGGTGAACAGACGGATATCCGCCTCGGTCAGCCGGTCGCCGCAGAGATAGCGGTTCCGGTCGAGCCGCTCCTCCAGCGCGTCGAGTTCCGCGAACAAGGCCTCAAAGGCACTCGCGTAGGCATCCTGCGCGGTGGCAAATCCCGCCTTGTAGACGCCGTTGTTCACACGGTCGTAGACGCGGGCATTCAGGCGGTCGATCTCGGTGCGCAGGTCTTCGGGGTAGAGATCCGGCCCGGTGCCGCCGAAGGCATCGTTCAGCATCCGCAGGATCTCGGCGGATTCGTTCGACACGATGGTCGCGCGCTGCCGGTCCCACAGCACCGGCACCGTCACGCGGCCGCTATAGGACGGGTCGGCCGCCAGATACACCTCGTAGAGGCGCCGGGCACCGTGGATCGAGTCCGGCGTCGCGCCGGGCGCATCGCCGAACACCCAGCCCTCCGCGCCCATATGCGGATCGACCACCGAGACGGTGACCGCCGCCTCCAGTCCTTTGAGGGCACGCCCGATCAGCGTGCGGTGGGCCCAGGGGCAGGCCAGCGAGACGTAGAGGTGGTAGCGGCCGGGCTCGGCGCGAAAGCCGCCCTCGCCCGACGGGCCCGGTGCTCCGTCCGCGGTCACCCAGTTGCGGAAGGCCGAGGCCTTGCGCTCGAAGCGCCCGCCCGTCGCGGCGGTGTCATACCATTGGTCGCGCCAGACGCCGTCTACGAGGAGACCCATCGCCCTATCCCGTTCCCGGTGAGATCCCGGACGAGATGGGCACGGTGCGGCACGCGGAAAGTCGGCCGGATGAATTCTTGAGGCCGCGTTAACTCCGGCATGCGCGCGGCGTTCGTTCCCGGCCGCCCGCGAATTCCGCGCAAGGCAGGTTTGCACGCACCCTTCTGTTGCAGTGCAGCAAGATCGGCCATCTCTCAAGCGCTCGCCCGCCGCATGTCCGAAGGACTGCCCGATCTCGGCGGGACATCGAACGGAGGTGGAGTGATGTCGTTCGCGCTGGTGCCCGTTGCCGAGGCGGCCCTGTTCACGTTCGGGTGCCTGGTGATCCATGCCCTGCGGCGCCACGCGGACGTGGTCACGGCGACGCTCGCGTGCCTTGCAACCCTCCTGGTGCTGATGATCGGGATCGCCTACGCGCCGGAATCCTTCGCGCAGTATCAGGCGGCGAGCATCAGCGATTTCACACGCATGGATCCGGCGATCTACTGAAGCTCGGGCGTAGGTCGCTTCTCGTCCAGGCCCTCTTTCTGGATCCGCGCGAGGCGGCCTCCGGTCCCCCGCTGGCCCGCGACAGCGACGTCGTAATCGTCGCTCGGAGTCCGGGCCAGGAAGCGTTCGGCCAGCTCGAAGAGCAGGATGTCGGGCCGGACGCGCTCGATATAGGCCCAGTCGAGGCTCGGCGACCAGACGAAGTGGACCTCGTGGAAGCTCTCGGCGAGCAGACCCGTCAGCAGGAACGGGTCGAAATGCGCGCAGGAATCGCCGAACAGCACGAGACGGCGCGGATCGGCGGTCGGCGCCTCGTTCCGGTAGATGACATGCGCGCCGACATGCACCTCCCGGTCGCGCCCCTGCGCCTCGTAGGCGGCGAGATAGGCGCCCGTCTCGACCCGTTTGGCATCGCGCTGCAGCATGAACCGCTCGACCCGCTCGCGCGGTCGTTCGGGAAGCTTCTCGCCGAGGTCCATGAGCTGGTCCGAGACGGTGCCGGGGCGCGTGCCGATATCGGCAGGCGGGATTGCCCCGAGCGCCCGCATGATCTCGCGATAGGCCAGCAGGCATCCCTGCGCCGTCCAGTGCGTGTCGGTGCGCAGGTAGAGCGGCACCGGCCCGTTCCGGGCCGCACGCAGCGGGGCCAGAAGATCGAGATAGGCCGGGTGACGCGCGAGATATCGCGCCAGACGCCGAGTCGAGGCCCTGGCGGGCGCGTAGCGCAGGCCATCGGTCTTGTCGTCGTAGACCGACAGCTTCTCCGGGACGATCACGTGGAGGCAGCGGATGCCGAGGCTGTCCGCCCGCCGCGCCCGCGCCCGGATCAGCCGCACCCAGCCCCGGAGCAGCAGCCAGTGCCGCAGGCCGCCCCGGTACCGTTCCAGGACGCGGTTGGTGCCGCCGGTGAGAAACAACCAGCCGCCGCGGCCGACATGTACGCTTTCCCTGCCTGCAGACATGGCGGTGCTTTAGCCGCACCGGGACCGGCCGACTAGGCCGGACCCGGCACGGCAGCCCATGCGTTCGCCAGGGATGCCGCCCTCGTCCGCTCTCGCGCTCGACGCTCCCGACCCGACAGCCCGCCCGCGGCCCGCCCGCCTGTGGCGCCCGCGCCGGGTGCTGGTGACGCCGGCCGCGCTGGAGCATGCGCATGGTCGGGCCATGCTGGCCCGCGCCGAGGCGCTGCGCCTGCCGGTGGAACGCCTGACGGCGAACCGCCTGCCAAGCCCGCGGGAGCCGGATCCGCGCCGCGCCTACGCGGCTGCCAAGGCCACGCTCGCGCTGACGGTGGCACCGCCGACAAAGCTGCGGCTGCAGCCGATCCCGCCCTCGGCCGACTGGCGCTTCGACCTTGCGGAGGGCTGCCCGGCCCATTGCCAGTACTGCTACCTCGCGGGCTCGCTCCAGGGGCCGCCGGTCACGAGGGCCTACGCCAATCTCGACGCGATCCTGGGCAACCTCGCCGCCTATGTCGGGCGCGGCGCGGTCACCTCGGCCTCCGCCGAGCGGGCCCACGAGGGGACCACGTTCGAGGCCTCCTGCTACACCGACCCGCTCGGCATCGAGCATCTGACTGGCTCGCTCTCCGAAGCGATCCGGCATTTCGGCGCCTGGGACGCCCCGGTGCAGCTGCGCTTCACCACCAAGTTCGCCGCGGTGGCCCCGCTTCTCGACCTGCCGCACAATCGGCGCACCCGCATCCGCTTCTCGGTGAATGCCCGCGCCGCCGCGCATTACGAGGGCGGCACCGATCCGCTCGACGCCCGGCTCGCCGCCCTGGGGCAGGTGGCCCGCGCCGGCTATCCGGTGGGTCTGACCATCGCGCCGATCCTGCCGGTGCCGGGCTGGGAGGAGGCTTACACCGACCTGATCCGCGATGCCGCCGACGCGCTGTCCGGCGTGCCGAACCTCGACCTGACGGCCGAGCTCATCACCCACCGGTTCACTCCCGGCTCGAAGGCGGTCCTGCGCGGCTGGTATCCGGGCTCGGACCTGCCTCTCGGCGAGGCGGAGCGCGTGGAGAAGCGCACGAAATTCGGCTCCGTGAAGCACGTCTTTCCGAAGCCGCTGATGCAGGCCATGCGCGCGCATCTCACCGAGAGCATGGCGCGCATCCTGCCGGCGGGCCGCGTCCTGTACTGGACCTGAGCGCCCCGGGCGCCATGTCGCCCGCATGAACGATGCCCCCCTGATCCTGACGCTCGCCTTCGATGAGCCGACCTTCGCGCGCTTCGACGGCGAGCGGCGGCGCTACTTCCCGGAGATGCTGAACGTCATCCCGGCCCACGCCACGCTGTTCCACCATCTGCCGGGCGATCGGGAGTGCGGCGTGATCGAGGCCATCACCGCCCTCGCCCGCACCCTGCCACCCCCGGAGGTCGCCGTGACGGGCCTGCGCTTCACCGGGCGGGGCGTCGCCTACGTGCTGGAATCCGAGCCGCTGGCGGCTTTCCGGGCTCGCCTCGCGCGGGAGTTCGAGCCGCATCTCACCGCGCAGGACCGGCAGGGCTGGCGCCCGCACGTCACCGTGCAGAACAAGGTCGCGCCCGAGAAGGCCCGGGCGCTCCATGCCGACCTGTCGGCGGGGTTCGAGCCGTTCCGCTTCACGGCGCCCGCGACCCTGCTGTGGCGTTACCTCGGAGGTCCCTGGGACGCGGTCGCGCGTCTGCCCTTCGGAGAGAACGCCTGATGGCCACCACCCCGCATCTGGAGGTCGCATCGTGAGAGCGCCGGCGAGCCTCCGGGACAACCGGCTGATCCGGCCCGCCACGGCGGTCTGGCTGCGGCTGCGGCTCAACGAGGTCGGGCCCCTCGTCGCCCTGCTCGGCCTCAGCATCCTGGGCTACGGCTTCTTCTACCTCGCCCACGAGGTCGGCGAGGGATCCACCGCCGCCCTCGATCGTCGGATCCTGCTGAGCCTGCGCAACCCGGCCGACCTGTCCGACCCGATCGGGCCGCCCTGGCTCGAGGAGACGATGCGCGACATCACCGGCCTCGGCAGCGTGTTCACTGTCCTGTTCCTGACCTGCGCGGTCGCCGCCTACCTGGCGGTGTCAGGGCGCCGCCGGATCGGTCTGTACGTTCTCGCCGCGGTCGGCAGCGGCGAGCTGGTCTCGACCGTGCTGAAGGTCTTCTACCAACGGCCCCGGCCGGACCTCGTGCCGCACGGTATGGAGGTGTTCACCGCGAGCTTCCCGAGCGGCCACGCCACCATGTCGGCGATCGCCTACCTGACCCTGGCGACCCTGATCGCCCGGGTGGAGCGCAACCGGCGCGCGAAGGCTCTGGTTCTGGCGCTCGGCGTGAGCCTGACGCTGCTGGTCGGCCTCAGCCGCATCTATCTCGGCGTGCACTGGCCGAGCGATGTGCTGGCCGGCTGGTGCATCGGCGCGGCCTGGGCGAGCCTGTGCTGGTTCGTCGCCCTGCAGCTTCAGCGCCGCGGCGAGGTGGAGGCGCCCGACCCGCCGCCGCCGGCCTGACCGCGTCGTTAAGGTAAACCACAGGTTAAGATGGACGTCGCGGTACGGTCCGGGCTGGATGGCGGTTGTCGGGGCATCGACGTCTTCGAGGATCAGCGATCGTGATCGACCGCCGCCGCACCGCCCGCCGCCGTGTCTGCCTCGGCGGCCGCGTGCGCGTCGCCGCCTTCCTGCCCGAACTCGACTGTACCGTGCGCGACGTGTCCCTGGACGGCGCGCGGATCCGCGTCGACGCCGAGACGATCCTGCCGGACTGCTTCGACCTGTTCATTCCCTGCCGGAACGAGACGCGGCGGGTCTTCGTCGCCTGGCGGTCGGGCGCGGCGGTCGGCCTCGGCTTCGACGTAACGCAGGCGGCCTCCGCGCCGGAGGCGGTCGCCCGGCGCCTCGCCGCCAGCGAGACGGAGGTGGCGCGTCTGCGCGCCGCGCTCCTGGGTGGAAACAGCTCGGAACCCGGTCGCGTTCACTGAGTGGGCGGTCCGGCCAGCGCTGGCACCCGGCCCCTGCTGCGGCGCTCCGGCGCCGTCACTGCAATCCGGCGATACGGCGAGGCTCATGGCGGACGACAACCGGCTCTCACGACGTAACCTTCTGGCCGCCGGGGGCGCCCTGGCCGGCGCCGCGATGGGAGGCCCCGCGCAGGCGGCGCCGCCGGCGCCGTCCGTTCCGGCCGACACCGGCGCGGTCCAGGGCGGCCGGGTGATGTTCCCGAACTGGCGCGGCTCCGGGGATCGTCCCCCGGCGCCGACCCCGTCCCCGCAACCGCCGGGCCAGCGCGTCGGCTACTGCGTCATCGGCCTCGGGCGCCTCAGCCTCGACGAGATCCTGCCGGCCTTCGGGGAGACCAAGCGCTCGCGGCTGGCCGCGGTGATGTCGGGATCGCCCGAGAAGGCGAAGCTCGTTGCGCGCCAGTACGGCCTGCCCGAGGATGCCGTCTACGGCTACGACGAGTGGGATCGGCTGAAGGCCAATCCGAACGTCCAGGCGGTCTACGTCGTCACGCCAAACGGCGTGCACCGGGACAACGTCGTGGCGGCGGCCGCCGCCGGCAAGCAGGTGCTCTGCGAGAAGCCGATGGCCGTGTCCTCGGACGAGTGCCGCGAGATGATCGCGGCCTGCGCCAAGGCGAGCGTCAAGCTGATGATCGCCTATCGCTGCCAGTACGAGCCGCACAATCGCGCGGTGATCAGGATCGCCCGCTCGGGCGAGTTCGGCCGACCCCGGACGATCCAGGCCTTCAACGGCCAGACGACCGGCCTGCCCGAGCAGTGGCGCCTCAAGAAGGCGCTGGCGGGCGGCGGCTCGCTGCCGGATATCGGGCTCTACTGCCTGAACACCACCCGCGCGGTGCTGGGCGAGGAGCCGGAGCTGATCCAGGCGCAGATCCACTCGCCGCCGGACGATCCGAAGTACCGCGAGGTTGAGGAGACGGTGAGCTTCACAATGCGCTTCCCGTCCGGGGTGATCGCGCAGTGCATGTCGAGCTACGGCGTCTATGAGGCGCGCTCGCTGACCCTGCACACCAGCAACGCGTCGGTCGATCTCCAGAACGCCTTCGCGTACGAGGGTCAGCGGCTCTACATCGGCCACCGGGACGGCAAGAACGCCGCCCGGGACGAGAAGGTCCTGAGCGCCAAGAACCAGTTCGCCCTGGAGATGGATCACTTCTCCCGGTGCATCCAGGAGAACCTGCGCCCGCGCACCCCCGGCGAGGAGGGCTTGCAGGACCAGGTGCTGATGGAGGCGATCTACGAGGCCGCGCGCACCGGCGCGCCCGTCAAGGTCGGCCCGCCCCAGGGTGCCGGCGCGGGCCTCGACGTGACCCGCGGGCCGGAGCCGGAGGAGCCGAGCTGAGATGCCTCAGAACGGCAGCAGGATGTCGACGATCTGCTGGCCGTAGCGCGGCTGCTGCACGTCGGTGATCTGGCCGCGGCCGCCATAGGCGATCCGGGCCTGGGCGATCTTGGCCGAATCGATGGTGTTGTCGGACTCGATGTCTTCCGGCCGGACGACGCCGGCGACCACCATCTCGCGGATCTCGAAATTGACCCGGATCTCCTGCTTGCCCTCGACCACGAGGTTGCCGTTGGGCAGGACCTGGGTGACGACCGCGGCCACGTTCGTCGTCACAGTCTCGGCGCGCTGGACCGAGCCGGCGCCGTCGTTGGCGGTCGCCGAGGTCGCGGCGAGCAGCGCCGTGCCGCCGACGCCGAAGGCCTTGCCGACGGCGTTGTTCTCAAGACCGAGGGCGTTCGGCAGGCCGAAGCTCTCGGTGTTGGCCCGCGACCGTTTGGTCTCGTTGCTGATGTTCGCTTGGTCGGTGACGTTGACCTTGATGGTCAGGATGTCGCCGAGCACGGCCGCGCGCTGATCCTTGAAGAAGGCGCGCGAGCCGGTGCGCCAGAGCGAGTTCGGCGCGTAGGAGACCGGCTGGACGTCGGGCATCGGCATCCGCACCGGCTTGTAGCCGGGCTGGGTCGTCGGATCCTCGATCGCCGACAGGGCCGGCGTCGCGCCGACCTGAGACAGGCGGTCGGCCGTGTTGCAGGCACCGAGCGCGCCGACGATCAGGGCGGCGGCGAGCGGGTTCAGGACGATGCGGCTGGCCATCGGACGGGTACTCTTCGACGCGGACAAGATGGGTACTCAGCGCAGGGAGGCGGTGGCCTGGACCTGCGCGGGGGCGCCCTGCTGGGCCGTGGGGCCCGGGCTCACCGAGACCCGGCCGGGCCCGATCACGGTGGCTTGAAGAACCTTCTTGGAGGTCACGTTCACGACGTTGACGACGGCACCCATGCGGCCGCTCTCGTTGGCGATGCCGCGCATCTGCAGGCTGATGCTTGGCGTCTCGTAGACGATCGTCACGTTCTCGCCCCGAGCGACCAGCTCGGGCGGCGCCGTGTCGGACACCCGCAGCACCGTGCCGGCCGACAGCGCGTGCTGGGCGACCTCCCCGAGGATCGCGGAGGCGCTCGCCTGCGCGTCGGTGGCGACGGCGTCGCGCGGGCGCCGTTCCAGGGCGATGTCGCCGTCCCTGACCGCCTCGCCGCGGTTGAGCGCGCGGGCGAGCACGGCCACTTCGCGCATCTCGATGACCACGCCCGAGACCCGCAGCGAGGCACGGCGCTCCCCCAGGCTGACCAAGCCCGCGACACGGCGGGAGCGCGGGTCGTAGCTCAGGTCGAGGGCAGCGGCCTGCCCTTCGAGGTCCACCGGCGCCAGCAGGGTCGGCCCGTCGCCGTCGAAGCGCACCGCGACGGTGCGCGGGTCGAGCCCGTAGTCGGTCTCCAGGCCGTGCTTGAGCGCCGCCTCGATCTCCGGCGGGCCGAGGCGGCGGGCGGCGCGCTGCACGGCGATCTGCAGCCGGCCTCCGGTCTCCAGGCCGGTGACGCCGAGCGCCGTCGCCGCTTCGGCGATCCGGCGGGTCTGGATCGTTCCGGTCGCGCCGAGCGCGGGAGAGCGGAACAGCGGGCGGGCGGCGAGGGTCGAGGGCGCGCCCTCGATCAGGTCGGCAAGGGTCAGGACGTCGCCGCGGGCGGTCACGTCGCCGCGCAGGCGCAGGCCGTCGGCCCGGGCCATCGCGGGGATCGCGAGCGCGCCGAGCACCGCGACGGTTAGGACGGCGAGCACCGCGCGCAGGATGACGGCCGTGCCGAGGGGGACGACCCGCGGCCGGGGACGGCGGACGATCGGGCTGAGGTCGCTCTCGTCGGACGCCGTGCTGACGAGGGGCAGGACGACGGTCTCGCGGGCGGGATCGGGGAGCATGCCGGCATACATGATCAGGGACCTGGAGCGGGTGCGGGCTGCGCGCTTAGCTGCGGAACATCTGGGTGGTGGTGGAGAGCATCTGGTCGGCGGCGGTGACGACCTTGGAATTCATCTCGTAGGCGCGCTGCGCGGCGATTAGCGACGAGATCTCCGTGACGGCATTGACGTTCGCCTCCTCCAGGTAGCTCTGCTGGAGGTTGCCGAAGCCCTCGGCGCCCGGCAGGCCGCTGATCGCCGGGCCGGAGGCTGCCGTCTCGATGAACAGGTTGTCGCCGATTGATTCGAGGCCGACCTTGTTCACGAAGCGCGAGAGCTGGAACTGGCCCAGCGCCTGCGGCGCCGTCTGTCCCGGTAGCGTCGCCTGCACGGCGCCGGTGGCGCTGATCGTCACCGAGGTCGCGGTCTGCGGCACGGTGATCGCCGGATCGAGCAGGTAGCCGTCGCGGGTGACGAGCTGGCCCTGGGCCGAGAGGTCGAAGGAGCCGTCCCGCGTGTATGCGGTCCGGCCGTCCGGCATGGTGACCCGGAAGAAGCCCTCGCCGCGGATCGCGACGTCGTAGTCCTTCTCGGTGGAGGAGAGCGTGCCCTGCGACATCACCCGGGCGGTGGAGGTGGTCTTCACGCCCGAGCCGAGGGCGAGGCCCGCGGGGAGCTGCGTGTTCTGCTCGGAGGTCGAGGAGCCCGCCCGGCGCAGGTTCTGATAGAGCAGATCCTGGAAGTGCACCTGCTGGCGCTTGTAGCCGGTGGTGCGCAGGTTCGCGATGTTGTTCGAGATGACCTGGACGTTGAGTTCCTGGGCCGCCATGCCGGTGGCGGCGGAGTAGAGGGCGCGCATCGGTCAGGCCCCCTTACGCGACGTCGGCGAGGCGGCGAATCGCCGTGCCCCGCAGATCGTCGAGGCGGGAGATCATGCTCGATACCATGGCGTAGGAGCGGTTCACGTCCATCAGCCGGGTCATCTCGATCACCGGCCGGACGTTCGAGCGCTCCAGCGCGGCCGGCTCCAGGCGGCCGTCGATCCCGGCCGGGCGTGCCGGATCCGGCGAGGCGTAGAGGTTGGCGCCCTCGTTGGTGAGCCGCTGCGGGTTGGCGAAGGTGACGAGCTTGATCTTCCCGCGGATGCCGAGATTGGTCGAGACCGTGCCGTCGGGACCGATCGCCAGCCCGGTCTCCTGCGGGTTGATGGTGATCGGGCCGCCGTCCCCCACGACCTTGTTGCCGTCGCTGGTCACGAGCGTGCCCTGGGCGTCCAGCTCGAACGCGCCGTTGCGGGTGTAGCGCTCGCCCTGGGGCGACTGCACGGCGATGAAGGCGGAGCCCTTGACGGCGACGTTGAGCGGGTTGCCGGTCTGCTCGACCGGCCCCTGCCCGAGGTCGAGTGCGGTGCCCTGGTCGATGACGTAGGAGAGGCGCCGGTCCGGCCGGGCGAACGAATCCGCGCTCGCCACCGGCATCAGGTATTCCTGGAAGCGGCTGTTGCGGGCCTTGAAGCCGGTGGTCGACACGTTCGCCATGTTGTTGGCGATCACGTCCAGCTCGCGCTGGAGCGCCATCTGGCTCGATACGCCGACGAAGAGGGCATTCTGCATCGTGGACTCTGGGACTCGTGCGCCGCGGTGGCGGCAACGATCCCTTCAGCATGCGCTGTGCCACGAGGTCGTGTGCAAAATTTCTGAGCTTACGGAATGACTTATCCGGAAATCCGCCGGTCGGTCCTGCCGGTCCGGACCGTGCCACGGCAAACCTGACTCGGCAGGAATTGCCCCCTTAACGGCGCGTTAACCGTGATGCTCCGATATCCGGATGTACCCGGCGCGGGGACTTCCGCGAGAGAGCATTATTCCATGGCCAAGAAGCCCAAGAAGGCCTCCGCCGGGGAAGGCGAGGCCGGAGCCGAAGCCGCCCCGAAGAGCAAGAAGAAGCTCATGATCATGGTGGCCGTCGCCGTCCTGGTGGTGGCGGGCGGCGGTGCGGGCGCCTTCATGATGATGGGCAAGGGCGGGGACCACGGTGAGGGCAAGGAGGCCACGGAAGGTGGTCACGGCAGCGGTCACGGCGGCGGCCACGGCGCCGGGCCGGAGGGCAAGAGGCAGGTCGTCTTCGTCGACGTGCGCGAGATGCTCCTGAACCTCAGCCCCGACATGCCTCAGGACAAGACGAAATACGCCAAGGTGCGGCTCTCCCTCGAGCTCAAGGACGCCAAGGTCGAGGAGGAGGTGAAGCCGCTGATGCCGCGCGTCGAGGACGCGCTGCAGATCTACATGCGCGAGCTGCGCGCCAGCGATCTCACCGGCTCGGTGGGCCTGTTCCGGCTGCGCGAGGAGCTGCTGCGCCGCGTCAACATCGCGCTCTATCCCGCCAAGGTCGAGGCCGTGCTGCTCAAGGACGTGATCGTCCAGTGATCCGGTCCGAGACCCTCTCACGCCACGCGAAGGCCGCGCGCCAAGGCTTGATCGAGCACGCCTGATGGAACCCGAGGACGAACTTCCCGAGGACGATTGGTCGGCGGCCCTTCTGGAGCAGGGCGCCGAGGGCGGCGACACGTCGCTCGCCGAGGAATGGGGCGCGGCCCTCGCCGAGCAGGGTACCACGCGCAATGCGGGCGACGTCGCCGCCGAATGGGCGACGATGATCGAGGATGGGGAGAGCGACAACCTCCCCGAACTCGCCGGCAACGACCGGGTGCTCAACCAGGACGAGATCGACGGCGTCCTCGGCTTCTCCATGCGCGAGCTCTCGGCCTCCGGGGCCGGGGGCGTGCAGGCCATCGTCGATTCGGGCGTCGTCCAGTACGAACGCCTCCCGATGCTGGAGATCGTCTTCGACCGGATGATCCGGTTGCTGTCGACCTCCCTGCGTAACCTGTTCCAGGACAACGTCGAGGTGACCCTCGACAACATCACCTCGGTCCGCTTCGGCGACTATCTCAACGCGATCCCGCTGCCGACGCTGCTGGGCGTATTCCGCGCCGAGCAGTGGGAGAATTCGGGCCTCGTCACGGTCGATTCCAACCTCGCCTACGCGACCTTCGACCTGCTGCTCGGCGGCAAGCGCGGCGGCCTGTCGAGCCGCCTCGACGGCCGTCCGTTCACCGCCATCGAGATGACGCTGGTGCGCCGCCTCGTGGAGATCGTGCTGGGCGACCTGGAGCTTTCGTTCCAGCCGCTCTCGCCCGTGAGCTTCGGCATCGACCGGATCGAGACCAACCCGCGCTTCGCCACCATCACGCGGCCGGGCAACGCCGCGATCCTGATCAGCCTGCGCCTCGACGTCGACGGGCGCGGCGGCATGCTGCAGATCCTGTTTCCCTACGCGACCATCGAGCCGATCCGCGAGCTGCTCACCCAGAGCTTCATGGGCGAGAAGCTCGGCCGCGACCACATCTGGGAAGGCCATCTCGCCACCGAGATCTGGCAGGCCGACGTGGCCATGGAGGCGGTGCTGCACGAGATGATGCTGCCGTTGAAGCAGGTCATGAGCCTCAAGGTCGGCGAGACGCTGATGTTCGACGCCAAGCCGTCGGACCTCATCACCGTGCGCTGCGGCGACTGGGCGCTGACGCAGGGGCGAATCGGCCGGGTTGACGGCCACATCGCCGTCCAGGTCACCCGACCGCTGCGCCGGTCGCGCACGACCATCCAGGCCTACGAGGCCTCGATGAACAACCGGTCGGACAATTAGGGGTGAGGGTCCCGGCATGAGTCTCTTCGTCACCCTCGCCGCCGACATCCTGGTCGCGGTCCTCCTTGCGGCGACAATCGTCACCTCCCTGCGGCTGTCGCGCCGGATCGGCCAGATGAAGGGCGACGAGGCCGCCCTCCGCCAGACCATCGGCGACCTGATGGTTGCGACCGGCACCGCCGAACGCGCCATCGCGGGTCTGCGCGCGGCCATCGGCGATGCCGACCGCACCCTCAATGCCAGCCTGGATGCCGCGACCGCCCGATCCGCCGAGCTGAAGCTGCAGGTCGAGGCGGGTGAGACGGTGGTGACGCGCATCGGCGCCATCGTCGCGCAGATGCGCGCGGTGCCGGCCCGGCCGGAGCCGGCGCCCGCCCCGCAGGTCGTGTCCGAGCCCGAGCTTCAGCCCCTGCGCCGACCGGAGCCGTCGAGCCCGAACGGGGAGCGCCTCGGGGCCGCCGCCGCGGCGGCGCTCGCCATGAGCGAGCGTGCCCTCGCGCGCGTCCGGGCGCGCGCCGCGTGACCGGAGTCAAGGCCCCGAAGCTCCCGCCGCCGAAGCCGGATCCCGAGGCGAAGCTGCGCCGCGCCGGCGAGGCGCTGCGCCGCCTGCCCCCCAAGCCGGCGCAGCCGGTGCGGCCGGCGCGGCTGCGCCTCATCAACGCCGTCGCTCTCGCGGCGGGCGGGCTCCTCGTGCTCAAGCTCCTCAGCCTGCTGCAGGCCGGCCTGCCGGAAAGCGCCGCGCTGCCGGACTACAGCCGCGCGGTCGCCCGGGCCCGGACCGGCTACGAGCCGCCCGACCCGGTCACCACCGGATCGGTGGGCGCCAAGGAGGAGCCGGCCGCCGCGGCCGAGAAGGCTCCGGTCACGGCCCCGCCGCAGCCTGCGGCCCCAGCCTCGGTCTCGCCGACCGAGCGCGCGCTGCTGGAGAAGCTCGGCGCTCGGCGCGATGCCCTGCGCCAGAAGAACGACGAGCTGGAGCTGCGCGAGAAGATGCTGGGCGAGGCCGAGCGGAAGCTCGAGACCGGGCTCGGCGATCTCAAGAAGGCCGAGGACAAGGTCGATTCCGTCGCCAAGGCGAAGGAGGAGGCCGAAAAGCAGGGGCTCAAGAACATCGTGACGATGTACGAGGCGATGAAGCCCAAGGATGCCGCCCGGGTGTTCGACCGGCTGGGCCACGACGTCCTGGTGCCGATCGTGCTGGCCATGAACCCGCGCAAGATGGCCGAGGTTCTGGCTGTGATGCAGCCCGAGACCGCCGAGCGCCTGACCGTGGCGCTCGCCAACCGCGCCCGCGGCGCCGGCGGCCCGCAGGCGCTGGCCGGCTCCGGCCTGCCGGCGAACGAGCTGCCGGCAATCGATCCGGGGCCGCCGGCGCACTAGACCCTCGGGGCGCGCCGATTGGCTATGGTGCGCTCCGGCCCATCCGTCGTAGGGTCCAGGGCCACCGAGATGGCGACCGCGCCCCACGCGCGGCACGATGGGAGCACCCGGATGTCCGATCTCGCGACCCTGCGCGGCCTGTCAGGCCTCAGCCCCGAGCCGGCCGGGCTCAAGGGCTCGGCGCTCGTCATGATCGACCTGCAGCAGACGTATCGCGAAGGCGTCATGCGCCTTGAGGGTGTCGAATCCGCGATCCGCGAGGCCGCGGACCTGCTCCGGCGGGCGCGCGAGGCCGGCATCCCGATCCTCCATGTCCGCCACGATGCCGGGCCGGGCTCGCCCTACGACGTCACGGCCCCGATCGGCCAGATCAGCCCGGAAGTGGCGCCGCAAGGGGACGAGCCGGTGATCACCAAGGCCTATCCGAGTTCGTTCGTAGGGACCGACCTTCAGGCGCGGCTGGAGACGGCGGGCGTGAAGGACGTCGTGCTCGCGGGCTTCATGACGCATATGTGCGTCAACTCCACGGCGCGCAGCGCCTTCAATCTCGGGTTCCGCCCGACCGTCGTGGCCGCCGCCACGGCGACGCGCGACCTGCCGGCGCCGGACGGCAGCGTGGTGCCCGCCGCGCAGCTTCAGGCCGCGAGCCTCGCCGCGCTCGGCGACCTGTTCGCCGTGGTGGCACGCAAGCAAGCCGACCTCCCGGATTGAGGCGCCGCCGGAGAAGGAAGTCCGGGCGCGGGGTTTACGGGTCTCCCGACGAGAAGCACCAAGCTCCCCGTCATCCCGGGTTGCGCAGCGGAGCCCGGGATCCGGACACGCCGAGGTGCCAAGTTCTGGCGCTCATGGCGGTTCTGGGTTCCCGGCTCGCCTGCGGCGCCCCGGAACGACGGTGACTCAGGGCCAGTGAGGCGCCGGGAGGCGGCCAGGAGACGTCAATCTCGACGACACTGCCGCCCGCTTACCCAAGGCTCAGGTCGCTCGCCCGATCGTGGCGATGACCTCTGGCAGGCTCGGCCGCCGCGCCGGATCGGCCTGCGTGCAGGCCCGTGCCAGACTTTGCAGTCTCTCCGGCGGTGCGGTGCAGTAGTCGAGCAACTCCCCGATCAGGATGCCGACGGCCCGCACCTCGACCCGCATCAGCGCCGAACCGGTCTCCCCCGCCGGCAGGGCCGAGGCCGCTCCGAGATCGCTGAGCACCGCCGCACCGGTCGCGACATCCCAGAGGGTGTTGTGGGCGTAGACGTCGCCGTGGAGCAGGCCGCGGCCATGAAGGTGCGCCACCGCCTCCGTCACCGAACGGGCGATGCGCAGGACCTGCGCCGGGTCGAGGCGCAGGCTCGGCGCGTAGACGTCGCGGCTGCAGCTCGCGAGGCTCGGCGGACCCGCGAGCACGCGCCAGTGCTGGGGCAGGAGCCGCAAGAGCAGCCCCTGCGCGCCGTCCGGATGTCCCGCGATCCGGCCGAGGGCGCCGGTCAGCGCCGGATGCGTCCCGGCAGCGAGGCAGGCTTCCATCTCGCGCTCGGGCAGCCCGTCGCTGGTCATCGCACCCTTGAACAGCTTGAGCGCCGCGTCCTGCGCGCCGGCGGGGCTCGTCCACACGGCCCGAAACACCTGCCCAGAGGCCCCTTCCCCGAGGAGATCGCCGACCGTCAGGGCGGCCCACGGGACGCGCGGCGCCCCGGCGGGCTCCGTCGCCGGCTCCGCGGGATTGCCCGCATAGGCGATCCAGGCGAGGCGCGGCAGCCGCGTCAGCCAGGCGGGGAGCGCGTCGAACCGGTTGCACGACAGGCGGATCAGCTCGAGATTGTCCGCCGCCGACAGGCTGTCGGGCAGCGCGGCGACCCGGTTGCCGGCGAGCATCAGCTTCTGCAGCAGCGGCCGTTCCCCGAGCGTGTCGGGCAGGCGCGCGATCTGGTTGTCGGTCAGGGTCAGCCAGCGCAGGTCACGCGGCAGGGAGTCCGGCGGAACCTCCCGGATGCCGCAGCCCCGGAAGCCCACTTGGCTCAGCGTCGGGCAGTCGCCCAGGACCGGCGGCAGGCAAGAGAAGGGGTTGCCGGAGCCGAACAGCACCCGCAGGCGCCTCAGGCGCCCGAGATCGTCCGGCAGCGTGGTCAGGCTGCCGCGGCCGAGATCCAGAACCTCGAGGGTGTCGGCGAGATCCAGCACCTCCCGGGGGAATCCGGCGAGCCCGTCGGGCAGGCGCAGCTCACGGGCGCCGTCGAGATCGCCGCGGCGAAGAGCGGCGAGCGTTCCGGTCCGGTCCAAGCGTCAGCCCCGCTTGAAGAAGGCGTCGGCCGCGCCCTGCGCCGCCTGCTTGGCCGCCCGGGCCGCCTCGATCCGGGCGATCTCGGCCCGCAGGAGCGCGACCCGCTCGTCGAGATCCGACAGCGAGAGCGTGTCCAGCGGCTGCCCGATCTCGTGGGCGACGGCCTTGCGCGGCCGGTCGTCATCGTCCCGCATCGTGCGCACTCCCTAGAGGAACGGTCGTCCGGCGCCGTCCCAGGGCAGGCCGAGATGGGCCGCCACTGTGGCACCGATATCCGCGAAGGTGTCCTGCCGCCCGATCGCGCGGCCGGCGACCCCCGGACCGAAGGCCAGGACCGGCACCTGCTCGCGGGTGTGGTCGGTGCCCGCCCAGGTCGGGTCGTTGCCATGGTCAGCGGTGATCACCGCGAGATCGCCGGGCCCGAGCGCCGCCAGGATCTCCGGGACCCGGACATCGAAGGCTTCCAGCTCCGCCGCGTAACCCGGCACGTCGCGGCGGTGGCCGTGTTCCGTGTCGAAATCCACGAGGTTCACGAAGACGAGGCCGCCGTCCGGCAGGTCCTTGAGCGCGTCGAGCCCGGCCGTGAGGCAGGCGGCGTTCGGGCCCGGCTTGATCTCGCGGCCCGTGGCGCGGTGGGCGAAGATGTCGCCGATCTTGCCGACGCTGACCACGGCGCGGCCCGCCGCCTCCGCCCGGTCGAGCAGCGTGCGGCCGGGCGGCGCCACGGCGAAATCCTTGCGGTTGCTCGTCCGGCGGAACTCCGCCTCCGCCGAGCCCACGAACGGCCGGGCGATGACCCGGCAGACCCGATAGGGATCGCAGAGCCGGCGTGCGGTGCGGCACAGCGCGTAGAGCCGCTCCAGCCCGAACGCCTCCTCGTGGGCGGCGATCTGGAACACGCTGTCGGCCGAGGTGTAGCAGATCGGCTTGCCGGTCCGCAGGTGCTCGGCCCCGAGCGCGTCGATGATCGCCACGCCCGGCGCGTGGCGATCGCCCAGGATGCCCGGCAGCTGCGCCTCCGCGACGAGCGCCTCGGTCAGCGCGGGGGGAAAGGCCGGCCGAGTATCGGGAAAATGGCCCCAGGGCTCGGGCAACGGCAGGCCGGCGATCTCCCAATGGCCCGAGGGCGTGTCCTTGCCGGCGGCCGTCTCCACGGCGTGGCCGTAGGCGCCGCGCGGCGCCCCATCCGGTGCCAGGCCGGGCGGGATCCGGCCCGACGCCCCGGCGGCCGCGAGTCCGAGACCGAGCGCGGCCAGATGCGGAAGCCGCAACGGGCCGGCGCGCAGCCCGGGCCGATCGCCGCGTCCCGCCATGCAGGCGTCCGCGATGTGCCCGAGCGTGTCGGACCCGGTATCGCCGTAGGTCTCGGCATCCGGGGCGCCGCCGATGCCGACGGAATCGAGGACGATGAGGAGCGCGCGCGCCACGGTCAGGCGGGCTCCAGCTCGGTGGGCGCATCGCTGTCGAGGGCGAAGGCGGCCTTGAACAGGGCCTGCGTGTAGGCGGTCTGCGGGCTCGCGAAGATCGTCTCCGCCGGGCCCTCCTCGACCACCCGGCCGTTCTGCATCACCACCACGTAGTTCGCCAGCGCGCGGACCACCTTCAAGTCGTGGCTGATGAACAGGTAGGCGAGGCCGCGCTCGCGCTGGAGGTCGCGCAGCAGGGTCACGATTTGGGCCTGGACCGAGCGGTCGAGAGCCGAGGTCGGCTCGTCGAGCACGACGAAGCGCGGATTGAGCACGATGGCCCGGGCGATGGCGATGCGCTGGCGCTGGCCGCCGGAGAACTCGTGCGGGTAGCGGTCCATGGCGGCCGGGTCGAGGCCGACATCGCTGAGGGCCTTCGACACCACGGCGCGGCGCTCGGCCCTGGAGCGCACGGCGCCCTGAACCACCAGCCCTTCGGCGACGATGTCGGCCACCGACATGCGCGGCGAGAGCGAGCCGTAGGGATCCTGGAAGACCACCTGCATGTCCTTCCGCAGCGGCCGCATCTGCGCCACGCCGTAGCCGTCGATCGCCTTGCCGAGGAACACGATCGGGCCCTCCGAGCCCGTCAGGCGCAGCAGGGCGAGGCCGAGCGTGGTCTTGCCGGAGCCGGATTCGCCGACGACGCCCACGGTCTCGCCGGCCCGCACCCGCAGGGACACCCCGTCCACCGCCTTGACGTGGCCGGTGACGCGCCGGAGCAGGCCGGTCTTCAGCGGGAACCAGACCTTGAGCGGCCCGGCCTCGACCAGCGAGGGGGCGTCGGACGGGACGGGATTGGCCCGACCCTTCGGCTCGGAGGCGATCAGGCGCCGGGTGTACTCGTGCTGCGGGTTCGCGAAAACCGCCCCGGTCGCACCGGCCTCCACGATCTTGCCCTTCAGCATGACGCAGACCCGGTCGGCAATCCGCTCGGCGATGCCGAGATCGTGGGTGATGAACAGCATCGCCATGCCGAGGCGCTTCTGCAGATCGGCCAGCAGCGCCAGGATCTGTGCCTGCACGGTGACGTCGAGCGCCGTGGTCGGCTCGTCGGCGACGAGCAGGTCCGGCTCGCAGGCGAGCGCCATGGCGATCATCACCCGCTGGCGCTGACCGCCCGAGAGCTCGTGCGGGTAGGCGCCCATGCGGCGCTCGGCGTCGCGCAGGCCCACGAGCTCCAGGAGTTCGAGGATCCGGCGCCTTGCCGCCTTGCCGCTGAGACCGCGATGGAGGCCCAGCACCTCGCCGATCTGCCGCTCGATCGTGTGGAGCGGGTTGAGCGACGTCATCGGCTCCTGGAACACCATGGTGATGTCGGCGCCGCGCACGTCGCGCATCGCGCGCTCGGGCAGGCCGGCGAGGTCGCGCCCCTTGAACAGGATCCGGCCGTCCTGGCGCGCCGCGCCGTCGAGGAGACGCAGGATCGCCAGCGCGGTCACCGACTTGCCGGATCCGGACTCGCCGACCAGCGCCACGGTCTCCCCGCGGCGGATCGTGAAGGCGATGTCGTCGACCGCCCGCGTCTCGCCCGCGCGGGACCGGAAGGCGACGGACAAGCCCTCGACGGCGAGGAGCGGCTGGTTTTCGGCCTCTGACATGCATCCCTTATAGCGCGCGTGCGCCGCGGCCCTAGTCTCTGCGGCCGTAAGGATGATCTGCCCGGCCGCGCGGATTCACGGGAGTTCGGCATGATGGAAGGCGCCGAGGCATTCGCCGCGCAGATCTGGGAGGCGCTCGGGGGACCGCCCCGCGTCCTCGACAGCCTCGACATCACCGGCACCGGCGCCCTGCCCTCCGCCTTTGCGGTCACGGAGCTGGCCGGCGGCTCGATCGGCGCAGCGGCGCTGGCGCTCGCGGCGATCGCGGGCGCGCGCGGACCGGTTCGCGTGGATCGAAGGCTCGCGGGGCTCTGGTTCGCGACCTCGCTGCGTCCGGAGGGCTGGACCGTGCCGGCGCCCTGGGATCCCGTCGCCGGCGACTACGCCACCCGGGACGGCTGGATCCGCCTCCACACCAACGCCCCGCACCACAGAGCCGCAGCCGAGCGGGTGCTCGGGGCGCAGGCGGATCGCGCCGGCATGGCCCGGGCGGTGGCCGGCTGGGCCAAGACCGAGCTGGAGGCCGCGATCCTGGCCGAGGGCGGCTGCGCCGCCGAGATGCGTGGGCTTTCCGAGTGGGCGGCGCATCCGCAGGGGCGCGCGGTGACGGCCGAGGCGCTGGTGGCCTGCGCGCCGGCCAGCGACCGGACGGAATCGCGCTGGGTGCCGCGTCCTGAGCGGCCGCTCGCGGGCCTGCGGGTGCTCGATCTGACGCGGGTGCTCGCCGGGCCGGTGGCGACGCGCTTCCTCGCGGGCTTCGGGGCCGACGTGCTGCGGATCGATCCGCCCGACTGGAACGAGGCCGCCCTTGAGCCGGAGGTGACGCTGGGCAAGAGTTGCGCCCGTCTCGACCTGCGCCAAAATCCCGACCGCGCGACATTCGAGGCGTTGCTCGGCAGGGCGGACGTGCTCGTCCACGGCTACCGGCCCGGCGCCCTGGACGGGCTCGGTTACGGCGAAGCGGCGCGGCGGGCGCTGGCGCCCGGCCTCGTCGAGGTCTGCCTCGACGCCTATGGCTGGACCGGCCCGTGGGCCGGACGGCGCGGCTTCGACAGCCTCGTTCAGATGAGCTGCGGCATCGCGCAGGCCGGGCAGGACTGGCGGAAGGCCGAAGCCCCGGTGCCTCTGCCCGTACAGGCCCTCGACCACGCGACCGGCTACATGATGGCCGCCGCGATCCTGCGGCTGCTGGCGCGCCGGCTCTCGGACGGAACCGGCGGCCGGGCCCGGCTCTCCCTCGCCCGGACGGCGGCGCTTCTGGTCGCTGCGGGGCCGGGAGCGCCCGACCAGCCACCCGTCGCCGAGGCGGCGGACGACCGCGCCTCGGAGATCGAGGCGACCGCCTGGGGCCCGGCGCGGCGCCTGTTGCCGCCCGCGACCGTGCCGGGCGCTCCGATGCGCTGGACCCGGGCGGCGCGCCGGCTCGGCGACGACGCCCCGGCCTGGGCGGCGGACCGGATGGATTGATCCGCAACCGGAGGTCGCTACAAGCGCCGGTGTGACCATCTCACGCCTGCGCCTCGGCGCGCTGCTCGCCCTCCTCGGCTTCGCTGTCGCGCATCCGGCGGCCTCCGCCCCGTCGGAAGGGGCCACCGAGACCGTCGAGCAGGCGCTCTGCCGGCTGATCGACGAGTCCGCCAAGGCCCGCGGCCTGCCGGTGCCGTTCCTGACGCGGCTGATCTGGCGCGAGAGCAGCTTTCGCGTCGGCGTCGTGAGCCCCGCGGGCGCGCAGGGTGTGGCGCAGTTCATGCCCGGGACCGCGCGGGAGCGGGGTCTCCTCGACCCATTCGACCCGGAGCAGGCGATCCCGCACGCCGCCCACCTGCTGGCCGACCTGAAAAGGCAGTTCGGCAATCTCGGGCTGGCCGCGGCCGCCTATAACGGCGGCGCGACGCGGGTCAGCAAATGGCTCGCCGGGGACGGCGGGCTGCCTGCCGAGACCCGCGCCTACGTGGCTGCCATCACGGGCGTTCCGGCCGACGACTGGCGGACCGGCCCCGCCAAGGCGATCGAGTATCCGGAAGGCGGGGCGCCCGAGAAGACCGAGAAGCCGGAAAAGCCCGAGCAGAAGGAGGCGAAGACGGAGGCGCCCCAGACCTGCCTGCAGGTCACCGCCAGCCTGCGGATCCCGGCCCGCGGCGACCGCTTCGCGCTGGGACCCAATGAGGGTCCGGCGGCCCCCTGGGGCATCCAGCTCGCCGGCAATTTCTCCAAGGCGCTGGCCCTCCAGAGCTTCAACCGTGCCCGGAGCAGCTATGCGGGTGTGATCGGCGAGGTGCGGCCGATGATCATCGGGACGCGCCTGCGCAACCGCGGGACCCGCGCCTTCTACCGGATCCGCATCCCGGCGCAGAGCCGGCAGGCGGCCGACGGCCTGTGCGGCCGGATCCGGAAGGTCGGTGGCGCCTGCATCGTGCTGCGGACCTGATTTTTTTCCGGTGTTCGCCGCCGGGCCGTCATCAATCCGCCCTGAGCCCGATGCGGTATGGCCCGGTCGGGACAACCGGATGGGATATGACACGTCTGCTTACCGCGCTGGCCAGCCTCCTCTGCCTCGGCCTCGCCGCGTTCGGCTTCACCGCCGCCTCGCCGCTTGCCCTGTTCGACGCGATCGGTCCGCGTGATCCGGGTGGCCGCCTCGCGGCAAAGGACCAGCCCTTCGGCGAGGGACCGCGGCGGCAGCTCGACGTCTACGTCCCGACGGCGGCCGCCGAGAACGCGCCCGTGCTGGTGTTCTTCTACGGCGGCTCCTGGCAGAGCGGCTCCAAGGACGACTATGCCTTCGTCGGGCACGCGCTCGCCGCGCAGGGCTTCGTCACCGTGCTGCCCGATTACCGGCTCTATCCCGACGCCCCGTTCCCGGGCTTCCTGGAGGACGGTGCGGCGGCCCTGGCCTGGGTGCGCGACAACATCACGACCTTCGGCGGCGACCCGCGCCGCATCGTGCTGGCCGGACACTCCGCGGGAGCCTACAACGCCCTGATGCTGGGCCTCGACCCGCGTTACGTGACCGCGGCCGGCGTCGATCCCAAGGTCATCAAGGCCGTCGCGGGCCTCTCGGGTCCCTACGACTTCCTGCCCCTCGACCAAGACACCACCCTCAAGGTTTTCGGGGACGCGCCCGACAAGGCCGCGACGCAGCCCGGGACCTTCGTCGGCCCGCTCTCGCCGCCCGCCTTCCTGGCGACCGGTGACGCCGACACGGTGGTGAAGCCCCGGCACACGGTCAGCCTAGCCGCCAAGCTGCGTGCCGAGCACGTTCCGGTCCAGGAGCGGCTCTATCCCGGGCTCGACCACAAGGACACGCTCCTGGCGCTGTCCGTGACCTTTCGCTCCAAGGCGCCCGAACTCGCCGAGATGGCGTCCTTCCTGATGCGGCAATCGGCCGGGCGCTCGCAGTACACGATGCGGCGCTGAGCATCGCGGCCCGGCGTCAAGGTTATCACGCGATCGTCGGGACGAAGCTTTAATTGCCCATCGCCCTGGATCCGTCCGCCGCTAGAATGACCAAGGCCGCAGAGCGCGGCTTTCGCGGTGAGACGGGATGGCTTCTGCGGGCGCGGCAACCGGGATCCGGGTACAGGAGCGGCAGCGCGGCACCGCGGCGCGCGTCGTGCCGGACGTGCTGCGCGTTCTCCTGAACGGCGCGGTCTTCGTTCTCCTCTGGAACCACATCTGGCTCGTCGACCTGTCCGACCGGTCGATCCTGGCGGCCTCGGAGGAAGGCAGCCTTCTCACACAGGCGCTCTTTCTCTCGACCGGTGTCGCCATGGTTGCCGCCATCCATCGGATCGGTTTCCGGCACCTGCGGCCACTGGTGACAGGCCCGCTCGTGCTGTGCGCCGTCTGGCTGAGCGGGACGGCTCTTCTCTCCATCGAGCCGAGCCTGTCGCTGCGACGGCTGGCCCTGTTCGCCATCGCTGCCCTGCTCTCGGCTGGCGTGCTGATCGTGGCCCGCTCTCCGCGGCAGCTCGCCCTGACCATGGCCGCGGCCGCGCTGGTGATCGTGCTGTCGTCCTACTTCGCGGTCGCCCTCGTTCCGAACCTCGCCATCCATTCGGCCTTCGACGTCAATTCCGACCCGAGCCATCCGGGGCTCTGGCGCGGGATCTTTCCGCAGAAGAACGAGGCCGGTGCCGCCATGGTCATTCTGGTGATCGTCGGGCTCTACGTTGCGCGGGTGGCGAGCCGCGTCCTCGGCTGGAGCATCGTGCTGCTGGCCGCCGGATTCCTGATCGCCAGCGGCTCCAAGACCGCGATCCTGCTCCTGCCGGTGATCCTCGTGATCACCGGTCTCTGCCAGATCCTCACGGGCGGAATCATGCGGACGCTGCTGCTGCTCGGCCCGATCGTCGGATTCTCGCTGATCTCGATCGGCTCGGTCCTGGTGCCGTCGATCCAGGACGCGGTGGGGGCGCTCCTCACCAACGCCACCTTCACGGGCCGTAGCGAGATCTGGCAGTTCGCCATCGACAACATCCTGGTCCGCCCTTGGCGCGGCTGGGGGCTCGGGGCGTTCTGGATGACAGAGCGCACCATGTATGGCGGCTCCGAGGAGCTGACCTGGGTCAACACCGTCGACCACGCCCACAACGCCTATCTCGACACGGCTCTGATCGGGGGCCTGCCGTTCCTTGCGCTGACCGTGGTGGCGTTCGTGCTCGCGCCCGTGCGCGACCTTCAGCGCGTGGCGGGCGGAACCCGCCTCGACGCGGAGACGATGCTGTTCCTGCGGCTGTGGTTCCTGGGGCTGGTCTCGGCGTCGTTCGAGACGGTGCTGTACAACGGCAACAACGCCACCTGCTGCATGTTCATGATGGCGGTGTTCGGCCTGCGCTTGCGTACGCGCTACCCGATCGCCCGTGACTGACCTATTCGCGCCACGGGCTCGGCCGCGGTCAATCGGGCAGCGCGAAGACCAGGAGCGCGTCGCCGGTGCCGAAGCCTGACGCCTTGGTGAACGACGCGCCGCCCGCCGCGACCGCCAGAAACTGCTTGCCGTCGAGGGCGTAGGTCATCGCCGGCCCGCTGATGCCGGCCCCGCACTGGAAACGCCAGAGCACGCGGCCATCGCGCGCATCGTGCGCGTCTAGATGCCCATCCTCCTCGCCGGAGAAGACGAGACCGCCGGCGGTCGCCAGCGTGCCGCCCGACAGCCGGCTCGCCGACCGCACCGACCAGGCGATCTTGCCGCCATCGCCGAGATCGACGGCCGTCAGGGTGCTGAAGGACGGCTCGCCCCTGGCCTCGCCGGTCTCGGTGTAGCGGATCTCCGGCCGCCCGGCGGTCGCCGGCACCGTCTTCACCGTGTAGGTCGTCGCCCCGTGGCGGACCTGCACGTAGGCGCGCCGTCCGTCATAGGCGGTGGGCGGCCACGACACGGCGCCGAGGGGACCGGGCGCCACCACCGTGCCCTGCGGCGTCGGCGGGGAGAACAGGTTCTTCTGGTCGATGAGCGGGGCCGAGCGCGCGATCAGCCGGCCCGTCGCGCGGTCGTGGACGTAGATCCAGCCGGTCTTGCTCGCCGAGGCCACGGCCTTGGCGCCGCCTGGCAAGTCGAGCAGAAACGGCGGCGCGGCGACGTCGTAGCCCCACTCGTCGTGCGGCACCTGCTGGTAGTACCAGCGCAGCGTGCCGGTCTTCACGTCGAGGGCAACGAGGCACATCGTGTAGAGGTTGTCGCCCGGTCGCGAGAGGCCGAAATTCTGCGGGGCCGGGTTGCCGGTCCCGAGGTAGATCAGGCCGAGATCCGCGTCGTAGGCCGGCGTCATCCAGAGGGAGCCGCCGCCGACCCGCCAGGCGTCGCGATTGGCCGGTGCGGCTGCCTTCTCGGCGGCGATGTCGCGGTGGAGTGGCGTCCCATCCGCAGTCTTCTCGGCGAAGCCGCCTTCCCAACCCTCCGACGGCGTGACGTACCAGCGCCAGCGCTCCTCGCCGGTCATGGCGTCGTAGGCCGCGAGCCAGCCGCGCCGCCCATATCCGCCCTCGATCCCGACCACCGCGCCGCCGTCGAGACCGCCCGCCTCGTCCTCGATGTGGAGGCCGTAGCCCGCGCCGGTCACGCCGACGATCACTAGCCCCTCGGCGACCAGCGGGGGCATCTTGAAGCCGAGGCGGCTCGATCCCTGCACGGGCTTGCCGCCGAGCGTTGCCGCGAGGCCCGAGGCGGTCTCGCTCTCGCCCTCCTCGGGCCGGACCGCCTCCTTGTCCCAGGCGATCTTCCCGGTCTTCGCGTCGAGGGCGATCAGCCGCCCGTCCATGGTCGCCTCGAAGACGAGGCCCCCGGAAACGGCCAGTCCGCGGTTCGAGGGCGGCCCGAAGATCTTCTCGGTGCGCGCCTTGTGCGTGTAGGTCCAGATCGGCTGGCCGGTGCGCGCGTCCAGTGCCGCGACGTTGTTCTGCGTCGTGGAGACGTAGAGCGTCCCAGCGACCATCACGGGCTGAGCCTGGAAGTAGCCGGTGACGCCCGTCTGGAAGACCCAGGCGGGGCGCAGGCGGCCGACGCTGTCGCGGTCGATCTGGGTGAGTTCGGAGAAGTTGCGATTGCTGGAATCGTGCCCGAAGGCGGGCCAGGGCGTCTCGGCGGCGGATGCTGCGCCGAAGGACGCGACCTGCACGAGGCAGGCCAGCGCGGCAGTTCCGAGGGATCGCGGCAAGACTCTGCTCCCGGGTGGGGCGCCTGTCGCGCCCGTGCGTGTCGGCTCGACGGTGCAACGCGCGGCGACGTGCACTACCGCCGCGCTGCCCCGTCGAGCTGCCCCGGCGTCGCCTGGGCGCCCATGGCCCGGGCCATGTCGGCCGCGCTCTGGCCTGCGGCGTCGCGGCGATCCGGATCGGCGCCGTGCTGGAGCAGCAGGTCGACCATCTCGGTCCGGTCGAACATCGCGGCCGTCATCAGGGCCGTGCGGCTGCCGCTGCCGGTTCCGTCCACCGCGGCCCCGTGCTGGAGCAGCAGCCGCGCCACCGCCAGATCGTTCTTGAAGGCAGCACCGGCCAGCGGCGTCTGGCCGCGGTCGTTGGCGAGTTCCGGGTCTCCGCCGGCCTCCAGGATCACCCGCGTGGCCTCCTCCTGGCCGTTATAGGCGGCCAGCATCAGCAGGCTGTCGCCCTTGTCGTTGCGCAGGTTCGCCGGCAGGCCCTGTCCGAACAGCTCCGCGAGTTCCTCCGCGTGGCCCATCCGCGCGTACTGGAACACCCGGGCCGCGAAGGCCAGGGTCTCGTCGTCGAGGGCGGGGGCGTGTTCGTCTCGGATGCCATCGTGTGCTCGTCTCTCACCGGCGGATGATCTGGGCCGGTGCGGCATTCGCGTCCAGGGCCGGCGGGAACAGTTTCGACGGGACGCTCGTTCCAGCCGCCAACCCGGGTCGATAAGGCCCGGCGCCTCCGGAGCGCGACGATGCCCCGACCCTTCGAGCCTTACGCCGACGCGCTGCGCACCGCGCGCGACATCGTCCGCGAGCGCGGCGTTGCGGTCGCCGAAGCGGCCGTGCAGGCGGATCCGCGCGCCTACGACGAAGCGTGCAACGCCCTCGTGCTCCGGATCGCCCAGGCGATCGTCGATGCGGGCGAGGCCGCGACGATGCATGGCCGAGGCCGGGATCACGAGGCCGCTTGAGGCCGAGACGGGCGGTCAGCCCCGCCGTCGTCCGCCGCCGCCCTTGTATTTGGGCTTCTGCCCGCCGAGCCCCTGCGTCGAGCGCGGCTTCGGCCGCTCCTGCCAGACCGGCGCCGTGCCGCCCACGGGCAGCTCCCGGTCCGTCCCCGGACCCATATTGTCGAGGTCCGGCTTGGCGATGCGGCTGCCTCCGCCCCCACGCGGCGCCTTCCGGCCGAACTTTCCGGCCTCCCGCTCCACGTCGCTCTGCCGCGCCATCGGGTCGTCGGAGACCAGCAGCTCGGTCGCCTGGAGCCGCTTGAGCTCGTCGCGCAGTCGCGCCGCCTCCTCGAAGTCGAGGTCGGCGGCCGCCGCGCGCATGCGCTTCTCGAGGTCGGCCATCACGGCCTTGAGGTTGTGGCCCACCGTGATCGCGTCCTTGGCCAGGCCGGTATCGACCTGGACGTGGTCGCGCTCGAACACGCTGCTCAGGATGTCGGCGATGCCGCGCTTCACGCTCTGCGGCGTGATCCCGTGCTCTTCGTTGTAAGCGAGCTGCTTGGCGCGGCGGCGCTCGGTCTCGGCCATCGCCCGCTCCATCGAGCCGGTGATGTGGTCCGCGTACAGGATGCAGCGCGCGTCGGCGTTGCGGGCCGCGCGGCCGATGGTCTGGATCAGCGAGGTCTCCGACCGGAGGAAGCCTTCCTTGTCGGCGTCGAGGATCGCCACCAGGGCGCATTCCGGGATGTCGAGGCCCTCGCGCAGCAGGTTGATGCCGATCAGCACGTCGAAGGCGCCGAGCCGCAGGTCGCGGATGATCTCGATCCGCTCCAGCGTGTCGATGTCGGAGTGCATGTAGCGCACCCGGACGTTGTTCTCGTGGAGGTACTCGGTGAGGTCCTCGGCCATGCGCTTGGTGAGCGTGGTCACGAGCGTCCGGTAGCCGGCCTGCGCGACTTCCCGGACCTCGCCCAGCAGGTCGTCGACCTGACTGCGCGCCGGGCGGATCTCGATCACCGGGTCGGCGAGGCCGGTCGGGCGGATCACCTGCTCCGCGAACACGCCGCCGGTCTGCTCCATCTCCCACTTGCCGGGCGTCGCCGAGACGTGGACCGTCATCGGCCGCATCGCGTCCCATTCCTCGAAGCGCAGCGGGCGGTTGTCCAGGCAGGAGGGCAGCCGGAAGCCGTATTCGGCCAGCGTCGCCTTGCGGCGGAAGTCGCCCCGGTACATGCCGCCGATCTGCGGCACGGTGACGTGGCTCTCGTCGGTGAAGACCAGGGCGTTGTCGGGCAGGTACTCGAACAGGGTCGGCGGCGGCTCGCCCGGCTTCCGGCCGGTGAGGTAGCGAGAGTAGTTCTCGATGCCGATGCCGTTGCAGGCGCCAGTGGCCTCGATCATCTCGATGTCGAAGGTGCAGCGCTGGTCGATGCGCTGCGCCTCGATGAGGCGGCCCATCTTGGTGAGTTCCTCGATTCGGCCCTTCAGCTCGTGCTTGATGCCCTTGATCGCCTGCTGCAGCGTCGGGCGCGGCGTCACGTAATGGGAGTTGGCGTAGACCTTCACGAACTTCAGCTCGGAGATCGTCTTTCCGGTGAGCGGGTCGAACTCGGCGATGCTCTCGACCTCGTCGCCAAACAGGCCGATCCGCCAGCCGCGGTCTTCCAAGTGGGCGGGCCACAGCTCAATTGAATCGCCGCGGACCCGGAAGGTGCCGCGGGCGAAGTCGGACTGGATGCGCTTGTACTGGAGCGCCACGAGGTCGGCGATCAGCTGGCGCTGCTCGATCCGCTCGCCGAGCGAGATCGTGAATGACATCGCCGTGTAGGTCTCGACCGAGCCGATACCGTAGATGCACGAGACCGAGGCGACGATGATCACGTCGTCACGCTCCAGCAGGGCGCGGGTCGCGGCGTGGCGCATCCGGTCGATCTGCTCGTTGATCGAGGATTCCTTCTCGATGAACGTGTCGGAGCGCGGGACGTAGGCCTCGGGCTGATAGTAGTCGTAGTAGGAAACGAAATACTCGACCGCGTTGTCGGGGAAGAACGCCTTGAACTCCCCGTAGAGCTGCGCGGCCAGCGTCTTGTTGGGCGCCAGGATCAGCGCCGGGCGCTGCGTCTCCTCGATGATCTTGGCCATCGTGAAGGTCTTGCCCGAGCCGGTGACGCCGAGCAGGACTTGGTCGCGCTCATGGGCCTGCACGCCGCTGACCAGTTCGGCGATGGCCTTCGGCTGGTCGCCGGCCGGCGTGAATTCGGATTTCAGCGTGAACCGGACGCCGCCCTCGGATTTCTGCGGTCGCTCCGGGCGGTGCGGCACCCAGGTCTGGCCGTCCTTGAACAGCGGATTGCCCTCGGTGAGCAGCCGCTCCAGGACCGTGACGGTGGCCGAGGCGCCGCCATCGGCGCCGGGATCCGGCAAGTCCGCGCCTTCCGGCGCCGGACCATCCTCCGGCGGGATCAGGCCGAGGGCCTGGGCCAGCCGCGGGTCGACATCTGCCGCGTCGCCGAGTGCGTAACCGGCCTGCGGGGCCTCCGCGAAGCCGTCGCGGGCGATCTCGGCCCGGCGCGTGGCCGCCTTGCCGTCACCCTTGCCGGTGCGCCCTTTCACCTTGCCCGGCCGCGCGGGCGGCTCAGGGGACGGCTCGATCGGGGCCAGCCGATTGCGGTTGAGCGCCGGGTTCAGCAACTCGGCCAAATAGGTATCGAGGGGCTTCAATTCGGGCTTCGACGCCTTGGCGGACGAGGCCGTGACGGAAGCGGCGCGCGATTTCTTCGGAGCGGGCATGGTATCAATATGGGCCCGGCGCCCGCCGCGAGAAACCCTTTTCGGCACGGAGTTTTGCCGCTTTCGTCGATGCCGCGGTCGATCCAGCCGGTGCGAGACACCCAGGACTCCAGCTGAAATCCATGAGCGAACGATGAAACGGGCGCTGCCGACGAGGAGCGTCCGCAACGACGGGCAGGCGCCGTGTCGGCTCATGCTGAGAAATATCGCCCCTTGACCTGCACGAACCGGCTTGCGGTGCCCTTGTCGGGCCGTTACTTTGCGTTACAAAGCATGATGCAGCCCGGGGCATGAGGCACATGCAGGACCTGGACAAGGCGCTGGCCGATATCGTGGCGATCCGCTCGCAGATCGCTCGGGACACGACGTTCCGCGGACTCGGGGCTGCGACGGTTGCGGCCACCGGCGGCCTTGCCCTGGCCTGCGCCACGGGTCAGGCCCTCTGGCTCGGCGATCCGGCCGCGCGGACCGGGATGTTCTTCGGCGTGTGGATCGCGGTTGCCCTCGTGGCCTTCGCGCTGATCGGCATCGAGGCGATCCGGCGCAGCCGCCGCCTGCATTCCGGGCTGGCCGACGCGATGGTGTGGAACGCCATCGAGGTTTTCCTGCCGGCTGCCGGCGCCGGCGCCTGCCTCGCCCTGGTGATCGCCCAATTCGCGCCCGACGAAGTCTGGATGCTGCCGGGACTCTGGCAGGTCCTGGTCGGGCTCGGCCTGTTCGCGTCGTCGCGCATCCTGCCGCGGGCCGTCCAGGGTGTCGGCGCCTGGTATCTGCTGGCCGGGCTCGCCGTGCTGGCGATCTCGGCCGAGACGCGAGCCCTCTCCCCCTGGACCATGGGCCTACCCTTCCTGGTCGGTCAGGTCTGGCTGGCCTGTATTCTCCATCACGGCGCCCGAGCCTTCGATGACGATCTCTGACCGAACCGACGGGCGCTTCTCGTACGAGGGGCTCGACAGGACGATCCACGAGCGGGCGCGCCTGAGCGTGCTCACATCGCTGGTCGCGCATCCGAAAGGCCTGCCCTTTCCGGATCTCAAGCGATTGTGCGGGCTCACGGACGGCAATCTGAGCCGGCATCTCGCCGTGCTGAGCGAGGCCGATCTCGTCAGTCTGGAGAAGGGCTCCGCCCATAACCGGCCGCAGACGGTGTGCCGTCTGACGGCGACCGGGCGTCAGCGCTTCATCGGCTATCTCGGCGTCCTCGAACAGGTCGTCCGGGATGCCGCGGAGGCCGCCGACCGCAGCGCCGAATCGGGGCTGCGCAGCCTCGATCCGGCCACGAAAACAGTGTGAGACCGAACGATCCCGCCCGGATTGTTAACGATAATCCGACAACCTTCAGCCAAGCGCCCATGCCGGGAGACTTTACGATGCAAAGCGAAGCGGTGCCGAGGGCCCTGCACGCCGGGATCATCATGGACGGCAACGGGCGCTGGGCGACGCAGCGCGGTCTCCCGCGGCTGGCGGGCCACCACCGCGGCGTGGAGGCGATCCGGCGCACCGCCGAGGCGTGCCCGGATCTCGGGATTGGCACGCTGACGCTCTACGCCTTCTCGGCGGACAACTGGCAGCGCCCGGCCGAGGAGGTCGGCGGGCTGATGCGGCTCCTGCGCTCCTACCTGCGCAACGAGACGCAGCGCTTGGCGCGCACCGGCACGCGTCTCAGCGTCGTCGGCCGGCGCGACCGGCTCCCGGACGGCATCCCCCAGGCGATCGCCGCCGCGGAGGCCGCCACCGCGGCTGGCAGCCGCCTGCACCTGCGGATCTGCGTCGACTACTCCGCCCGTGACGCCATCATCGCGGCCGCGCAGCGCCTGCAGAGCCAGGAGGACCTCACGCGGGAGAGTTTCGGCGCGCTGGTGGCGGGCGCGATGCACGGCTCGCCGGTCGACGTCGACCTGCTGATCCGGACAGGCGGCGAGCAGCGGCTCTCGGATTTCATGCTGTGGGAGGCGGCCTACGCCGAGTTGCACTTCACCGAGCGGATGTGGCCCGATTTCGGTCCCGACGACCTCGCCGCCGCCATGGCCGAGTTCGCCCGCCGCGAGCGCCGCTTCGGCGGCCTCAAGGCGCCCGCCGTCCCGGCCGCGGCCTGAGTCCGGCTTGACGAGCGCGCGCAGCCGCGCAGAGGGTCCGGCATGACCGAGACCCTCGCCAACCGCCGCGTCCTCCTCGTCATCGGCGGGGGCATCGCGGCCTACAAGGCCCTCGATCTGATCCGGCGGCTGCGCGAGCGGGGCGCCAGCGTCTGCCCGGTTCTCACCGCGGGAGCCCAGGAATTCGTCACGCCCCTGGCGGCGGCGGCGCTCGCTGGCGAGCGTGCCCATACCGACCTGTTCGACCGGGCCTCCGAGGCCGAGATCGGCCATATCAAGCTCGCCCGCCAAGCCGATGCGGTCATCGTTGCGCCCGCCACCGCCAACCTGATGGCCCGCCTCGCCGGCGGCCACGCGGCCGATCTGGCGACCACCGTGCTCCTGGCCACGACCCTGCCGATCCTGATCGCGCCGGCCATGAACGTGCAGATGTGGGCGCACCCGGCCACCCGACGCAACCTCGCGACCCTGGAGGGCGATGGCGTTCGCGTGGTCGGCCCGAATGCCGGCCGCATGGCGGAGCCCGAGTCCGGCCCCGGACGCATGGCCGAGCCCAACGAAATCGCCGACGCGCTGGAGACGATGCTGGGCGCGGATGGCGCGGCGCGGCCCCTCGCCGGACGACGGGTGCTGGTGACCTCCGGCCCCACCCACGAGCCGATCGACCCGGTGCGCTACCTCGCCAACCGCTCGTCGGGCCGGCAGGGGCATGCCATCGCGGAAGCGGCCGCGCGGGCTGGCGCCATCGTGACCCTGGTCTCCGGGCCGGTGACGATTCCCGATCCGCCGCGCGTGACCGTGGTGCGGGTCGAGACCGCACGGGAGATGCTGGCCGCCGTCGAGGCCGCGCTCCCGGCCGACATCGCCGTCTTCGCCGCGGCGGTGGCCGATTGGCGGCCGGAGCACGAGGCCGGGACCAAGAAGATCAAGAAGGACGGCAGCGGACCCGCCCTGCTTCCCCTCGCCGAGAACCCCGACATCCTCGCGACGATCGCGCGGAGGCCGTCGGGGCGCCCACCCTCGTGGTCGGGTTCGCCGCGGAAACCGACGCGGTGCTGGATCACGCCCGCGCGAAGATCGCCCGCAAGGGTTGCGATCTGATCGTGGCCAACGACGTCTCGGCTGAAGGCGGCGTCATGGGCGGCGTCGCCAACGCCGTCCACCTGATCCGCCCGGACGGCGCGGTGGAATCCTGGCCGCGCCTCGGCAAGGACGAGGTCGCCCGCCGGCTGGTGCAGCATCTGGCCGGAATGCTGGGCGGCTGACCGTCACCGCGCTTGCGGGCCGTGATGACCCGCCCTGGCCTCGCCGGACGTGAGCCGATAGAAGCGCTCCGACGGCCGGCGCGTACGGCGCCGGCTCCAGGGAGAAACCATGCCTCGCCTGTCCCTCATCGCCGGAGCCGCGTTGATCGCCATGAGCACAGCCGCCAATGCCGAGACCGTCACCCTGCCCTCCGGCCTCAAGTACCAGGACGAGGTCGTCGGGACCGGGCCTGAGCCCAAGGCCGGTCAGCAGGTCACCGTCCAGTACACCGGCTGGCTCGACGAGGGCGGCAAGAAGGGCAAGAAGTTCGACTCCTCCCGCGACCGCAACCAGCCCTTCTCGTTCCCCCTCGGCGCCGGCCAGGTGATCAAGGGCTGGGACGAGGGCGTCGCCACCATGAAGACCGGCGGCAAGCGCACCCTGATCATCCCGCCGCAGCTGGGCTACGGCGCCCGGGGCGCCGGCGGCGTGATCCCGCCGAATGCCACGCTGATCTTCGACGTCGAGCTCCTCGGCGCGAAGTAACGTCACGGCTGCGCGGACGGCGAGAGTCCCGAAGACATGCTGTTCGCGCAGCTGCCCGACGAGCTGTTCAAGCCGCTCGCGGCTCCGAGCCGCGGCTTCAATGCGGCCCTGCTCCTGCACCTGCATCGGCGCGTCCTCGGGGCCGAGCCGGTGCGCAAAGCCGAGTTGCTCGCCGAGATCGGCGACTTCGCCGCGGGCTGGAGCGATCCGGAGGTCAGCGGCGACGAGCCGATCTCGGCCGATCCCGCTGAGCGCCGGACCGCGCTGTACCGGCGCCTTCTCGACACCGGCTGGCTGATCGAGCGTCGCGAGCGCTACGTGCCGGTGGTGGAGTTCGATCCCGAGGCGCGTCTCCTACTGGAGGAGCTGTCCCGCCTCGAACGGGGCGAGACCCGCTCCTACGGCGGCGCCGTTCTGGAGGTGCTGGGTGGGCTGGAGAGCGCCCTGTCGGACCCGGCGAACCGCTCGGAGGCCCTGTCCAACGCCGCCCGGGCCGCCGCCGCCTTCCTGTCGCATGTGCGCGGGCTCGCCGCCGGCATGCGCAAGGTCGAGGAGCGGATCCTGCGCGAGCCGGACCGGGCCAAGACCTTCCGGCTGTTCTTCGAGGATTTCGTCGAGCGCCACCTGATCAGCGACTACCGGACGCTGCACACGCGCTTCAACCCGTTCCGGTTCCGCGCCAGCGTGGTGCGCGAGGCGGGCCGGGCTTTGCGCGACGCGCTCACCCTGCGGGCGCTGGCCGAGGGCCTGATCCGCGAAGGCCGCAGCCCCGATCTCGACACCGCCCAGCGGGCGGTCCGGGCCGACCTCGCCCAGATCCTCTCGGTGTTCGAGGGGCTCGACAACCATCTCGATGCCGTCGACGCCGTCGTGGCCCGTCTGGAGCGTCGGATCGGCGCCGCCCTGCACGTCATGGACCGCCCGGATCCGAGCGGGGTCGAGCGCGCCGCCGCGATGCTGCGGGCCATCGGCGGTTCGGAGATCGCGCCCGACGTGCCGGCCGACGTCTCCCAGCTGCGGCCACCCATCGGCCACGCGCATCTCCAGGCGCCGCGGGCGCGCAAGAGCGCGATCGACATGGAGCCCCTGCCCGACCTGGAGGACGATCCCGTGGTGGACGCCTTCGCGGCCGCCAAGGCGGAGTTCCAGCGCCGCACCACCGTGACGCCCGAGAGCATGACCGCCTTCGTGGAGGCGCGGCTCGGCAAGGCCGTGCGGCTGCGCGGGTCGCAGATCGTCATCGCGGGCGTCGACGACTTCGTCGTGTTCCAGCGCCTGCGCGAGATCGACGTGCTGTTCGACGCGCGGCTCGGCGAGCGATACGCCGTCACGCGTCTGCCGGAGCGGGTGGTCAACGGCTGGCTCGACTGCCCGGATTTCCTGTTGGAGCGCCGTCCCCGTGCTTGAGGGCTTCCGCGCCATCATCGACGGTGACGAGCCGCCGCCTCCCGGGGCCCGGGCGCCCGATGCCGAGGAGCTCAGCCGCGCGCTTCAGGTGCTGCTGAAGGGCAGGTGATCTACGCGGACACGCAGGGGATCGGCCGCTCCTACGAGCTTGCCCGGCACTATGCGCCGTTCTTCACCGACTATTTCGCCTGTCTTGGATACGCGCTCACGGTCTCGCACCGCGACCAGATGGTCTCGCTGAGCCCGTCGGCGGACGCGCCGCGCCACGACATCGTCTCGGAGCGCCTGCGCAAGGACGAGACCCTGGTGCTGCTGGCGCTCCGGCTCCTGTACGAGGAGGGCCTGCGCGACCACCGCGCCGGCACCGACGGGATCGTCGAGTGCACCACCGACGAGATCGTCGAGAAGATCCGGACCGTGGCGCGCAACGAGCCGCCGGAGGAGGGCCGGCTCGCCGACATCCTCCGCATGTACGCCAAGCGCGGCGGGCTGCGGCTCGGCGAGCGCGACCGGGTCGAGCGGGTCACCCCGCTCTCGCTCCTGCCGGGTCTCGCCGTGCTGGCCTCGGATGCGTGGCTGGAGCGCCTGCGGGCCTGGTCGGAGGCCGGCGAGGCCTGAGGCCGGCGCCTGTCGATGACGGGGGCGACCGGGCTCCTCACCCGCAAGCCCCCGCCCACCGGTTTCCGCTCAGGCCGCCCGGACGGTCGCAAGAAAGCGCTCGACCTCGCTGCCGAGATGAGCGGCCTGGCGGGCCATCTCGGAGGCCGAGGCCAGGACCTGGGCGGCGGCCGCGCCCGTCTCCTCGGCGGACCCGGCGACGCCGCTCACGTTGGCGGTGACAGCGTCCGTCCCGGTCGCGGCCTCGGCGACATTGCGGACGATCTCCTGAGTCGCCGCGCCCTGCTCCTCCACGGCGGCCGCGATCGAGTTCGCCATGCCGCTGATCTCGCGGATGCGCCCGGCGATCCCGTCGATCGCCTGGACGGCCTGCCCGGTCGAACCCTGGATCTGCCCGATCTGCGCGGAGATCTCGGCGGTGGCCTTGGCGGTCTGGTCGGCGAGCGCCTTTACCTCGGAGGCGACGACCGCAAAGCCCTTGCCCGCCGCGCCGGCGCGCGCCGCCTCGATGGTGGCGTTGAGCGCCAGCAGGTTGGTCTGGCTCGCGATGGCGGAGATCAGGTCGGCGACCTCCCCGACCCGCCGCGCCGCCGCACTCAGTTCCTGGACCAACTGGGCGGTCGCGCCGGCCTCCTGGACGGCGGCCTGCGCGAGGTCTGCGGAGGAACCGACCTGGCGCCCGATCTCGTTGACCGAGGAGCCGAGTTCCTCGGCCGCGGCGGCCACCGTCGTCACGTTGGTCGAGGCCTCCTCGGCGGCCGCGGCCGCGCTGGTCGACTGGCCGGCGGTCTGCGTCGCGGTCGCGGTCAGGCTCTGGGCGGTGGCCTGAAGCTGGGTCGCCGCGGCGGTGACGGACCCGACGATGCCGCCGACGCTCGCCTCGAACCGATCGGCCAGGTCCCGCGCGGCCTGGCGGCGCTGCGCCTCGGCGCCGGCGCGGGCGAGCGCGGTCTCGGCCTCCAGGGCCCGGGCATGCAGCAGGTTCTGCTTGAACACGTCCACGGTCGCCGACATGTCGCCGATCTCGTCCCGCCGCTGGGCGAAGGGCACTGCGGCCTCCGTGTCGCCGTCCGCGAGGCGCCGCATGGCCTGCGTCATGGCCGCCAGCGGGCGCGACACGCCGACGAAGGCGTAGAGCATCGCGCCGAGGGCGATCAGCACGGTGACGACCAGGATGGTCACGGTGGCCTGGACGGCTTCCGTCTGGCTCTGGCGGGCGACCTGCCCGGCAGCCGCGCCGGTCTTGATATTGAGATCGGCGAGGGCCCGGGTGGCCGTCGAGGCCGCCAGATAGTTGGCATTCATCGGACCGCGGAAATAGGCGAGCGCCTGCTCGTGCGCATCGGCCGGAAAAGCCCGCAACCGGTCCCAATCCTTTTCCTGGGCCGCGAGCTTGGTCAGCAGATCCTCGTAGATGGCCTGCTCCTCTTTCGAGGCCACCAAGGCGCGGTACGCCTCAACCTTCGCTTGGCGGTTGCGGGTCATCTCGTCCGCATTCTTCAGGCTCGTGTCCCGCTCGGCCTGCGTATCTGCCGTGACGTATCGGAACTGCCACAGTCGGGTCCGAAGCACGAAGGCATTGATGGCCTGGGCCTCGTTGATCGACGGGACGGCGTTGTCGAGAAGCTCCGTCAGTCGCTGATCGACCGCCTGCATCTTGTACAGCGTGACGCCGCCCTGGATCATCGCTGCGAGGAGCAGCATGATGAACAGGCCGCTCAACTTCGTCTTCAGGCTCAGGCGCATCGATCGAGACCGGGTCATCGGGCGAGATCCCAGCGGCATGAACAAGTTGTGCTAAAATTGTCATAATTTGTGGTCGTGTCCCGCATCCGGGCGGCGACCCGGTCGGCTTGCATACGCGGCCGATCCCGGCCAACTGGGCCGGCCGAATTCCTGCCAACGGTCCGACGCCCCGTCTCGTGTACGTCCTCACCGACATCGCCATCTCGAACTGGTACCTGATCCGCCGCGAGCAGATTCGGCTGCGCGGCGCGGCCGCGCTCGTCGGGCCGACGGGCGCCGGGAAGTCGGACGATTTTCGACGCGGTCGGCACGGTTCTGGCCGGCAACAATGCCAGCCGTCTCGCCCTCAACGCCTCGGCCTCAGGCCGCAGCGCCCGCACGGTGCGGGACTATTGCCTGGGCTGGATCAGCGACCCGGCGGAGGGCGGTCGCCCGACGCGGGAATCCTGCGAGACCGTGCTCGCCCTCGTGTTCGAGAACCCCGAGTCGGGGCGCGTGGTCACGGTCGGGCTGGCGCTGGCGGCGCGCGCCGTCGAGCCGAAGGAGACCGTGCTCTCGCGCTTCATCGCGGTCGGGCACCGGTTCGAGATCGCCGATTACGCCCGCACCGCCCCGGGCGGCAGCTACACGGCGCCGTGGAGCGAGATCGCCGCGGACCTGCGCGCCCGGGCATCGAGCTTCACGGAATACCGCACCTCCGGCGAGCGCTTCACGGCGGACATCCTCGCGACCCTGCGCGAGGGCGCGCTGGCGCCCGAGCCCCGCCATTTCCTGCGCAGCTTCGCCAACGCGGTGGCGTTCAAGCCGATCTTCGACACCAGCGCCTTCGTGCGCGCCTTCGTGCTCGACCCGGAACCGCTGGACGTCGAGCGCGTCCGCCTCTCCATCGCGAACTGGCGGCGCCTCCTGGAGACGATCGCCGAGCTGGAGACACGCCTCGGCCGCCTGCGGCGCCTTCGGGACCGTTACGAGGCCTGGAGCGAATCGGTGCTCGCCGCGGCGACGCACGACTTGCGCGCAGCGAGCGCCGAGTTGCGCCGCCGTAGCCTCGACCTGATCGCCGTTCGTACGCGCCTGCGCGAGGGCGCCGATACCCTGCGGATTGCCCGGGAGCGTGTCGCCGCGAGCCGCGCCTTCGTGCGCGAGATCGATGGCGAGATCGCCGAGAAGAAGGCGCTCGCCGCCGCGAGTGCCGCGGAGGGGCGGCTTGCCGCCTCGACCCTCGGCCTCTCCATGCTGGAGCGGGACCGCAAGGAACTCGCGGGCCGGATTGCCGACTTGGTCGGCCTCGTCGGTCAGATGGGCAAGCTCCAGGCGGTGGCCCCGATCCTGCGGTCGTCCAGCCCGCAGGCGGCGCGGCTGGCCGAGGCCTGTGCCCGGGCCGGCCTGCGCAAGGAATCTTCCCGGAGGAGATCCTGCGCCCCGACGGTCCGCTGGCCGAGCTTGTCGACGGGCTGGCGCGGTTGCCCGATTTCGGACGAGGCGCTGGAGCGGGCCGCCGAGGACGCCGCCCTCAAGGCGCGCGCCCAGGAGAGCGAGGCGGAACGCACCGCGCCGCGCACCGGTGCCGGGCCGACGGCGCGGCTGTCCTCCGACACGGTGGCGTTCCGCGGCGAGCTGGAGCGGCGCGGCATCACGGCGGTGCCGATCTGCGAGCTGGCCGAGATCGCCGATCCGACCTGGGGGCCGGCCCTCGAAGCCCTGCTCGGGCGTGCCCGCGAGGCGCTGGTGGTGGCGCCGGACCGGCTGAACGAGGCGCTCGGCGTCCTGCAATCCGGCCGTGATCGGTTCCATCGCTGCATCCTGGTCAAGACCACCGACACCGCCAAGCAGCGGGCGCGCCGCTACGATGACGGGCCGCTCACCGTCATCGAGACCAGCGACCCGCACGCGGAGGCGTTCCTGGGGGTGCGGCTGGGCGGCTACGACCTCGCTCGGGACGATGCTGAGCTCGCCCACCTCGCCCGCGCGGTGGCGCCGAGCGGTCGCACCACCGCCGGCATGGCTTATTCGGTGACGCGCAGCGTCGACCTCCTGATGACGCGCGGCCAACGCGGGCCGACCGCCGACAGCCGCCGTGCCCACGAGGTGGCGGTCGCGGAGGCGCGTCGGCTGCGCGGCGAGGCGGCGGTGCTGCGCGAGGCGGCCCGCACGGCCGCTGCGATCCGCGCCCGCATCGCCCGGGGTCTCGACGACATCGACACCCTGCGGACCGAGATGGACGGCCTGGATGGGCGGCGGCGAACCCTTCAGACAGAGCGCGAGGGGATCGAGAAGCACGACACCGCCGGGCTCACCGCCGAGATCACCGCGCTGAGTGCGGAGCGCGCCGGCTACCTGCGCGAGTTGTCGGAGGAGCTGGAGCCGAAGCTCGACCGCCTGCTCGCCGACGAGGCGGCGCTTCGCGCCCGGCTCGGCCCGGTGCGTGAGGCCACCCGCGCAGCCCTGGCGGCGCGGCGCGCGGCCCTGCGCCAGCTCACGGGCGGCGATGCCGCCCGGGTGCGGCTCGCGCGCTCCGAGGTGTTCGATGTCGGCATTATCGCCGAGGCACGCCGTGCTCTCGCGGGGCTCGACGCCAAGGCCGCCGGGTCGCGGGCGACCACCGAGCGCACGCTGGCCCGGGAGGCGGCCGACGCCGCCCGGTCACATGGCCGGATCGCCGAGCGGGAGCTGGCGGAGGCCTGCGCCGCCTGGCGGGTCGAGAACCCGCTCAATGCCGGAGATGCGCCCGCGATCGATGGGTTCGCCTGGGTCCGGCGGGAATACGAGGCCGTGGAAGGTCACGAGCTGCGCCGCTATCGCGCCCAGGCCGAGCGGGCCGAGACCGAGATGCGCCGCCTCATGACCGAGGACCTGCTGACGCGTCTGGCCGACCGGTTCGAGCGCGTCCACGCCAAGCTCGCGGCTTTGAACGAGCGTCTCTCGGCCCGCAGCTTCACCGGGCAGACCTACGCGTTCGAGGCTGCGGTGGACCGCCGCTACGCCGCCGTCCACGCGCTCGCCATCGAGACGGCCCGCTCGCCCGAGGCCGCCCAGGCGCTGTTCGCCGGCGAGGCCGAGGGTCCGATGGCGGCGGCGCTTGAGGAGATCACCGCCCTGATCGCCGGCGCGGAGGATGCGGCGCGGCTCGCCGATTACCGCAACTACTTCGTCTACGAGATCGGCATGCGGGACCGGGCGGGCAACCGCACCACCATGTCGGCCCGGGCGCTCCGCGGCTCGGGCGGCGAGGCGCAGGCGCCGTTCTACGTGGCGATCGCGGCCTCCCTGGCGAGCGCCTACTATCCCGGCGACCGGCCGGGCGACGAGAATCCGGGCCTGGGCCTGTGCCTCCTCGACGAGGCGTTCTCGAAGCTCGACGTGCGCAACAGCCAGGCGCTGGTGGACCTCTACCGGGCGTGGGGGCTGCAACTGCTGATCGCGGCGCCCGAGGACAAGCGCACGACGCTCACCGAGGTGATGGACACCATCGTGACGGTCTACAAGAGCCCGGATCTCACCTCGGTCCGGATCGAGGCCGAGCATCCGCTCGAGGCCGCCCGGCGGGCGCTGCACGCGATCAATCCCGACCAGGTCGGGATCGAGGGGTTCCGCCACTCAGACGCGGCGGAGTGAGCCCCGGGGACCCGGGGCGGCGCTTGCGCTGCCATCCCCGGTATCCCCGTTGCTCGACCGCTGGGGTCGTCAGTTCAGGTAGGTGCGGATCCAGTTCGGCGAGAGGATCTCGCCCTCTTCGGTGATGATCCAGGGCTGCTTGGCCGGGTCGGTCAGGGCGCCGGCGGCGGCGGCGATTGCCTCGCGCAGCGTGTCAAAGCGCTCGGGCTGCGCGAGCGGGGCGCTCGCCGGGGCCGTGCGCCAGATCGTCAGATCCGCGGGCCGTTCCAGAGCTTCGGTTTCCATGTGTACGCGTCCTTCCGAACCGTTTTGGACCGTTCAGATCACCGCCGTCGGCCTGAGCCGAGACGCGGCGGGGATCGATGGTCTGAGCGTCAAAGCAAGCATCTCTGCGGCAGTTTTGCGATCAATTCGGGCGGAGTTCGAAGCCAGCATCCGGTGCACAGGCACGAGGAAAGGCTGGGTCCGGTGTTCCATCGCCGTCTTGAACACATCCGAGCTGCCGTGGACTTGCGAGAATTGTGGCTCTCGAAAGATGACCATTCCGTTAGCCAGTTTGCGCCGCTCGCCGACGTGCGCCAGAACACGTCTGAGGCCTGTCGGCAGCGGCGCCTGTCTGTGTTGACGCCCTGAAGCTGAACGCGCACTTAAGACCCGCGCCCGCCCCGGGCCTTCCCTGGAGACACCCGTGCCGGATCGTACCGTGCGCATCCTTCTCGCCGCGGTCCTGGTCCTGATGGCGCTCTATGTTGTCCAGCCCTACCTGCAGCCGCTGCTCTACGCGGCCAACACGCCCCGGGCTGTAACCGCGCGCGGCGATCTCGCGCAGTCGGAGAAGGCGACGGTGGCCCTGTTCGAGCAGGCGAGCCCGTCGGTGGTCCACGTCTTCGCCCAGGGTGCGGCCCAGAACCGCGACCTGCTTGACCTCGATGAGGACGGTGGCGAGCAGGGCAACACGCAGACCGGCACCGGCTTCGTCTGGGATGGCGCTGGCCATATCGTGACCAACACGCACGTGGTGCAGAACGCCGCGCAGAGCGGCGGCTCCGTCTCGGTCCGCCTCAGCGACGGCGCGGTGGTGCCCGCGACGCTCGTCGGGATGGCGCCGTCCTACGACCTGGCGGTCCTGCAGCTCGGGCGCGTCGCGAACATGCCGCCGCCCCTGGCGATCGGCACCTCGGCGGATCTCAAGGTCGGCCAATCGACCTTCGCGATCGGCAACCCGTTCGGCCTCGACCACACGCTGACGACCGGCGTGATCAGCGCCGTCCGCCGCCGGATGCCGACCAGCGAGGGGCGTGAAGTGTCCGGCGTTATCCAGACGGATGCGGCGATCAATCCCGGCAATTCCGGCGGCCCGCTTCTCGACTCCGCCGGCCGGCTGATCGGCGTCAACACCGCCATCGTCTCGCCGTCGGGGGCGAGCGCCGGGATCGGGTTCGCCATTCCGGTCGACGTGGTCAACCGGATCGTGCCGGAGCTGATCAAGGCGGGACGCGTGCGCAATCCCGGCATCGGCATCATCGCCGCCCAGGAGGCTGCCACCGCGCGGCTCGGCATCGACGGCGTGGTGATCGTGCGGGTCCTGCCCGGGTCGCCGGCGGCCCAGGCAGGCCTGCGCGGCGTCGATCCCCAGACCGGGGACATCGGCGACGTAATCGTGGAGGCCAATGGCCGCCCGGTCCATCGCCTGGCCGATCTGACGGCGGCCATCGAGTGGGCCGGTCTCGGTGCGCCCGTGACGCTGAAGGTCGAGCGCGACGGCCGCATCCGGCAGGTGCGGGTCACGACGGCGGATGTGGCGGAGAACCGTCGATGAAATCCTCTCTCCTCGCTCTTCTCGTCGGGCTGACGGCCGCGGCCGCGCAGGCCGGCGAGCGGCCGGTGCGGTCACGCCTGTGCCCGGAGAACCTGCCCGAAGGCGTCCGCCTGCCGCCGCAGCCCGGCTGTGACGCCATCGCCGCCAAGCCGAAGTCGCGGCGTGACGGCGTCTACGATTTCGGCAACGGGACCACCGTGCAGATCGGCGGCCGGGCTTCGGCCACGTACGGCGCGCGGCGCTGAGCGATGGCGCTGCTTGCCGGCCTGCTCGCCTGCCTGACGCTGTGGTGGCTCTCGAAGAGGAGCGACGGTCTCGGTCGGCGGCTGAAGCGCGCCTTCGGCCAGGGGTTCGGTGCCGCCCTCGGCCGGGCGCAGCTGCCGACCTTCGGCGCCTTCGCGCTCCTGGCGGCGGGCTTCCTGCTGCTCCGGGGAAACCTCGTCCTCGCGGCGCTTCTCGGTCTCGGCGGCGTCTGGCTGATCGAGGGGCAAGCCTCGATGACCGAACGGCTCCGCCGCCTGGTCCGGCCGGCTTCCGGCCGTGACCCCCGCGCACCTCAGGACCGGCGCGTCCGCACGGTTCTGATCGACGCGCTGCTGCACCCGGACGGCAGCCTGCGCACCGCGCAGGTCCTGTCCGGGCCGGATATCGGCGCGCGGCTCGAGGGTATGCCCACCGGTGCGGTGGTCGAGCTGCTGCGGCTCTGCCGCCAGCGCGACGCTGCGGGCGCCGCCCTGCTAGAGCCGTATCTCGACCGCCGGGCGCCCGGATGGCGTGTAGACGCTGAGCGCGATCGAGACCCGCGGCCGGGCCGTCCGCCGAACCCAGGGGCGATGACGCAGGAGGAGGCGTACCAGGTCCTGGGGCTTCAGCGCGGGGCGACCGCTGAGGAGATCCGGTTGGCCCACCGGTCTCTCATGAAGCGCGCCCACCCCGACCAGGGCGGCAGCGCCGAACGGGCGGCGCGCGTCAACGCGGCCCGGGACAGGCTTCTGAACCGACATCGCTAAACTCCACGCGCGTTGTCAGAGAGTTACCGTATGCAGCCGCGGGCCAACTCAGCCGCGGCTTCACCGTATCGGCGCGGCTTGGGGCGCCGTCAGCTCCGGGTCGCGAAGCAGCTGAAGCCGCTGCGCTTCAGGGCCGAGCAGGCCTCCTGGGCGGAATCCTGCTCGGCGAAACCCGAGAAGCGGGCGCGGAACAGCGTCGTGCCGCCGTGCTCGACCTTGACCGTGTAGGGGGCCGCCTTGGCGAGGCTGCCGCCGACCTTGGCGCGCGCCTCCGAGAGCATCGACCGGGCCTTCGTCTCGTCGTCCATGGCGCCGAGCTGGATCACCCAGGCGGTGGGCACGACGCGGGCACCGGAGACGGCCTTCGGCGGCTCGTCGCGCTCGACCGACGCCACCCGGGCGGCCGACTTGGTCGCGCCCGGGAAGGGCGGCTGCGCGCTGCTGGCGCTGGCATAGGCCTGCGCGGCCTTCGGGATGCCCTGCGGGCCGGGCTTCCAGGTGCCGCCGGGCGTGGTGGTCTTGGACGGGGCGAGATCGAGGGGCTCGCCGGTCGTGCCCGTGGTCTCGACATCCTCGTCGTCGGCCGAGGCGACCTGCGTGCGGGTTCGCGAGACCGCGTCGGCGACGACCGCCGGGCGGGCGCGCTCGGCAACCTCGGTGACCGGTGGCGCGGTGCGTGCACCGGCGTAGGCCCGCGGCAGGCTGGAGCGGACGAGGTCGGCCATGATCCGGTCGCGGCTGGCGCCGGACTTTCCGCCGAGCACGATCGCCACGATCTGGTGGCCGTCGGACTTCGCGGCGGTCATCAGGTTGAAGCCGGAATCGCGGGTGTAGCCGGTCTTGATCCCGTCAACGCCCTGGACATTGCCCAGCAGATGGTTGTGGTTGCCGATCACCCGGCCGCGGAACGCGAAGGAGCGCGTCTGAAAGTAGCGATAGTAGTGGGGGAAGCGGTCCTGGATCGCCCGGGCCAGCAAGGTCAGGTCGCGGGCGGTTGTGAGCTGATCCGGGTCCGGGAGGCCCGAGGCGTTGGCGTAATGCGTCCGGCTCATGCCGAGCGCGTGCGCCTTGGCGGTCATCATCTGCGCGAAGCGCTCCTCGGAGCCGGCGATGTTCTCGCCGATGGCGCAGGCCACGTCGTTGGCCGACTTGGTCACGATCGCCTTGATCGCGTCCTCGACCGAGATGGTCTGGCCGGGACGCAGGCCGAGCTTCGAGGGTGCCTGTGCGGCGGCATGGGCCGAGATGCTCAGCTCGGAATCGAGGGCGAACTTGCCGCGCTCCATCTGCTCGAACAGCATGTAGAGCGTCATCACCTTGGTGATCGAGGCGGGATGGCGCAGGGCATCCTCGTTGACCGCGTGCAGGGTCTTGCCGCTCTTCACGTCGGCGACCATCGCGGCGTAGGGCGGATTGTAGCCGCCGCCGGTGCGCGCATGGTGATGGTGGCGCCCGCGCCGGGCCTCGGCCGGCGAGGCCAGGGCTGTCAGGACCGCCGCGGCCGCGAGGGCGGCCGGCAGCACGGGGATCGTCCGGGAGCGGCCTACTACGCTACGCATCACGCCTGATTGCCTCGCGAAACCGGCGCGCGCCGGTCATGTCCCCTGGTGGCCCGCGCTGGTCGCGTGGCCCCGATGCATCATCGGAGAGTTAGGCAAGTGCAGTTACAGGCCCGTTAATGCGATCGGCTCGAATGCCGGATCGTGTCGATCCAGCGGTCGCTTATTGTCCTTACCGGTCGTGGCTTGACGCTGGCTGACGCGGCGCACAAATTTGTATCGGGCCGCCGGGGCCGGCCTGGCTGGGCCAGTTGCGGTCCGGAGATCGGGCATGCAAGCCAAGCTCGGCCGCGCTCGCGAGCGCGGTTTGTCGCCCGCGTTCGGGCCTGCGCGGCTCCGGCGCGTCGGGCATGCGCGGCAAACCTTCCCGGACGGGCGGACAAGTGCGCACAGGCGTCTGGCGAAGTCGGCTCACCGTCTGTAGATTAACGGAAGCGGAGCCGAGCGCCGCTCCCGGCGAGGCCGAGACAGACGCGGCTTTTCGGGCTGGCGACGCCCGCTCCAGTTGAGGGATCGGTTCGACGCACATGAGACAGGTCCCCATGCAGGGCACCGCGAGTTCCACGAAGGGTCACTGGCCGGCGCGCATCGCGATCACGGCGTCCGGGTCGCGCGCGCCAGGCGGTGACGACCGCTCCAACACCGCGATCATCACCCGTACGAAGCCGCGGACCAAACGGCCGAGCCTCTACCGGGTGCTCCTTTTGAACGACGACTACACGCCCATGGAGTTCGTGGTGCTGGTGGTCGAGCGGTTCTTCAACAAGAGCCACGAGGATGCCTACCAGATCATGATGCACGTGCATCAGAACGGGGTCGGCGAGTGCGGGGTCTTCACCTACGAGGTGGCGGAGACCAAGGTGACGCAGGTCATGGACTTCGCGCGCAAACACCAACATCCTCTCCAGTGCGTTATGGAAAAGAAATAGGCGCCGCTCGCGGTAGGCACCCACACAGAGGCCAGCTTTGCCAAGCTTCTCACGCAGCCTAGAACAAGCTCTCCACCGCGCCCTGGCGCTCGCGGGAGAGCGCCGGCACGAATACGCGACGCTGGAGCACCTCCTGCTCGCCCTCGTGGACGACCAGGACGCGGCCGCGGTGATGCGCGCCTGCAATGTCGAGATCGACACGCTCAAGCGCAGCCTCGCCGACTACGTCGATACCGAGCTGTCCAACCTCACCGGCGACGGGCGGCAGGATGCCAAGCCCACGGCCGGGTTCCAGCGCGTGATCCAGCGCGCGGTGATCCACGTCCAGTCCTCCGGCCGCGAGGAGGTGACGGGGGCGAACGTGCTGGTGGCGATCTTCGCCGAGCGCGAGAGCCACGCCGCCTACTTCCTGCAGGAGCAGGACATGACCCGCTACGACGCGGTCAACTACATCAGCCATGGCATCGCCAAGCGTCCCGGCGCCTCCGAGTCGAAGCCGGTGCGCGGTGCCGAGGACGAGGGCGCGGCCGAGCGGCCGAGCGACGAGGGGGATCCCCGCGGCGGCGCGAAGAAGAAGGGCGACGCGCTGGACGCCTACTGCGTCAACCTCAACAAGAAGGCGCGCGACGGCAAGATCGACCCGCTGATCGGCCGCGAGACCGAGGTCCAGCGGACGATCCAGGTGCTCTGCCGCCGGCAGAAGAACAACCCGTTGCTGGTCGGCGATCCCGGCGTCGGCAAGACCGCGATCGCGGAAGGCCTGGCGCGCAAGATCATCCAGCACGAGGTGCCGGAGGTCCTAGCCGACGCGACGGTGTTCTCCCTCGACATGGGCACGCTGCTCGCCGGGACCCGCTACCGTGGCGACTTCGAGGAGCGCCTCAAGCAGGTGATGAAGGAGATCGAGGCGCACCCGAACGCGATCATGTTCATCGACGAGATCCACACGGTCATCGGCGCCGGTGCGACCTCGGGCGGGGCCATGGACGCGTCGAACCTGCTCAAGCCGGCGCTGGCTTCGGGCACGCTGCGCTGCATCGGCTCGACCACCTACAAGGAGTACCGCCAGTACTTCGAGAAGGATCGCGCCCTGGTGCGCCGGTTCCAGAAGATCGACGTCAACGAGCCGTCGATCCCCGACACGATCGAGATCGTGAAGGGCCTGCGCCCGTACTTCGAGGAGTTCCACAAGCTCAAGTACACGACCGAGGCCGTGAAAGCCGCGGTGGAGCTGTCGGCTCGCTACATCAACGACCGCAAGCTGCCCGACAAGGCGATCGATGTGATCGACGAGACCGGCGCCTCGCAGATGCTGGTGCCGGAGGCGCGCCGCAAGCGCACGATCGGCATCAAGGAGATCGAGGCGACCATCGCCACGATGGCCAGGATTCCGCCGAAGACCGTCTCCAAGGACGACGCGGTGGTGCTCCAGCACCTGACCGAGAACCTGAAGCGGGTGGTCTACGGCCAGCCGAACGCCATCGAGGCGCTGACCTCGGCGATCAAGCTGGCGCGCGCCGGCCTGCGCGATCCGGACAAGCCGATCGGCTCGTATCTGTTCGCGGGCCCGACCGGCGTCGGCAAGACCGAGGCCGCCAAGCAGCTCGCCTCGTCGCTCGGCGTCGAGATGCTGCGCTTCGACATGTCGGAATACATGGAGCGCCATACGGTGAGCCGCCTGATCGGCGCGCCCCCCGGCTATGTCGGCTTCGACCAGGGCGGCCTGCTCACCGACGGGATCGACCAGCACCCGCATTGCGTGCTGCTGCTCGACGAGATCGAGAAGGCGCACCCGGACCTGTTCAACATCCTGTTGCAGGTCATGGACCACGGCAAGCTGACCGACCACAACGGCAAGCAGGTCGATTTCCGCAACGTCATCATCATCATGACGTCGAATGCGGGCGCCTCGGATCTGGCGAAGTCGGCTTACGGCTTCACCCAGAGCAAGCGGACCGGGGACGACGTCGAGGCGATCAACCGGCTGTTCGCGCCGGAATTCCGCAACCGTCTCGACGCGATCATCTCGTTCGGCCACCTGCCGAAGGAGGTCGTGGCGAAGGTGGTCGACAAGTTCGTCCTCCAACTCGAGGCGCAACTCGCCGACCGCAACGTCACGATCGAGCTCTCGGACGAAGCCCGGGACTGGCTGGTGGAGCACGGCTACGACGACGCGATGGGCGCGCGCCCGATGGCCCGGCTGATCCAGTCGACCATCAAGACGCCGCTCGCCGACGAGGTGCTGTTCGGCAAGCTGAAGGATGGCGGCGCGGTCCGGGTGATCGTGCGCAAGCCGGAGGACGGCGAGGCCAAGGCCGGCGCCAAGGACAGCCTGGGCTTCGAGTTCCCGGCCGGTCCGGTGACGCCCAAGCCCGAGAAGGACGTGACCAACGTCGCCAAGCGCCACAAGCGCACAAAGCCCCGCACCGCGGCCCGGAAGAAGACTCCGAAGGACAACAAGGGCGGCGGCGGTTCGGGCGGCGTCCGGACCGTGCCGAAGGTGCCACTCGTGCGCGCCTAATGGTCCGCACGGCGATCGGCGGCCTTCCGGAGTAGAAGCCGCCGGTCTATGACCGCCGCGACGCGCAAGCGCCGCGGCGAGGAGGCGCCCGATGACTGACAATCTGCACGAGGGCCCCCTCACCCCCGTCTCGCAGCCGGCGCCCCCGAAGAAGCTGACACGGCGCGAGGAACGCCGCCGTCGCCGCCAGCGGCGTCGGCGGGGCGAGGAGGTACTCGCCTGGATGCTCGTGCCGCTGATCTGCTTCGGCCTCTATTGGGGCATCAACGCGGGCTTCAACTTCTTCGGGACGTCGCCGGGGCAGGTCTGGGACCAGCTGATGCAGGTCAAGGCCATGATGGAGAAGCGCTCGGGCACGCAGGGCGCGCGCGGTTAGCGCGTCCTTCCGCGTCCGGTGGATCCAGGACGTTTCCGAGCAGAGGCGCCATGAGGCCGGCTCAGCCGACACCCACCCGACGCGCGATCATCGCCTCCACCCTGCTGGCCGCACCGGCCCTGCGCGCGGCCGCGCGGGGCGGGACCGTGGTGATCGTCGGCGCCGGTTCGGCAGGTCTCGCGGCCGCGGCCGCGTTGCGCGCGGCAGGTCAGAGCTTCACCCTCGCCGAGGCGCGGGACCGGATCGGCGGACGCGCCTATACCGACCGGGCGCTCGGCGTGGACTGCCCGTTCGACGCCGGGGCCGAGTACATCCACTGGGCCGAGCACAATCCGTGGGCGCCGATCGCCCGCGCGGCCAAGGCCCGCTTCGCCCGGGAGGACGGCTGGGCGCGCACCCTCACGATCGACGGGCGCCCCGCGACCGACGCGGAGAAGGCGGCCCGGCGCGCCGGCTTTTCCGGCCTCGACGCGCTGCTGGAGCCGAAGGGAGGCGATCCGTCCCTGGCCGAGGCCGCCCGGGCCGGCGGCCGCGATGCCGAGCTGGCAGCCGCGGGCCTGAGCCGGCTCTCCCTGGGGGAGGATCCCGAGCGGGTCTCGGCTGTCGATTACGACCGCCTCTGGTCGGGCACCGACCTCTGGGTCGACGGCTACGGCGACTTGCTGGCGCGGCACTTCTCGGACCTGCCGGTCAGTCTCGGCTGCCCCGTGCGGGCGATCGACTGGTCCGGCCGGGAGGTCCGGGTCGAGACGGCACGAGGCACCCTGTCGGCGGCCGCCGTGATCGTCACGGTGCCCGTGGGCGTCCTCAAATCCGGGGCGATCCGGCTCACGCCGAAGCTTCCCGACGGCGCGCAGGCGGCTCTCGATGGGCTGCAGATGGGCGCCTACACCAAGGTCGGCCTGCGCCTCGACCCGACGAAGGTCGATCCGACGGCATTCGGCGATGCGGTCTCGATCGCGACCGGCGGCCCGACGCTGTACTTCGAGATGGGCCCGTTCGGCCGGTCCCTGGCGGTCGCCAATCTCGGCGGCGACCTCGCCCGCGACCTGTGCCGCGCCGGCGAGGCCGCGGCGGTGGCGCTGGCCACCGAACGCCTCGGCGCCGTCCTGGGCGAGAAGGCCAAGGGTGCCGTGCTGGCGGGCCGGCTCGCCGGCTGGTGGACGGATCCGCACGCCTGCGGATCGTACGCGATCGTCGCGCCCGGTCACGCCGCGGCCCGCGACCACCTGCGCGAGCCGGTGGGCGGGCGGCTGTTCTTCGCCGGTGAGGCCCTGGCTGGCGGCGGAGCCATGACGGTCGGTGGCGCGACCCTCGACGGCGAGCGCGCCGCCCGCGATGTGCTGAAGGCACTGGGCGCCTGATCGTGTCTCCCGCCAGGGGGTGGGATGGCTACCCCCGTTGGGACGTCTCAGCCCGCGACCACCTGGCTCTGGATCGGCGCCACCGACGCGGTGACGGGCGCGCGGCGTCGGACAGAAGCAACGGTCATCGGCTCCTCGCGGCCCCGCAGGGCGTGGGCGCCGAGATCCTCCGCGACAAGATCCGCCGGCAGCGGGCCGAGCCGGCGCAGGAGATCGGCCGACACCAACACGTGGACGCCGAGCGTCTTGGACAGTGCCTCCAGCCGGGCGGTGGTGTTCACCACATCGCCGAAATAGGCGATCTTGTGCCGCTCCAGACCGATCTCGGCGGTGACCACCGGGCCGCAATGGAGGGCCGCGCGGAATTCCGGGACCTGCCCGAACCGGCGCCGCCACGCCTCGGACTCGGCGGCGAGGCGCGCCGCGAAATCGAAGACGCAGCGGAGGCACGCGGCGTCGCGGGTGCCCCGCTCCATCGTCCAGGTCACCAGCGCGAGGTCGCCGATATAATCGCCGATGGAGCCGCGCGTCTGCGAGACCGGCAGCGCCAGCGCGTTGAACACCTGCCCGAGATAGGCCTGGGCCTCACGGTCACCGTAGCGGTCCGCGAAGCGCGTCGAGCCGGTCACGTCGAGGAACAGGAAGATCCGCTCCTCGCTGATCGGGCGGTGATACCGGCCGATCAGCAGGTTGGCGAACACGCCCGGCCCGATCAGGTCGCGGACCCGGAACACGAACACCACGAGCGCCGAGATGCAGAGCGCGTAGAGCAGCCCGGTGTCGGTCATCAGCATCGCGTTGCGCTCGCTGTACATGAACCGGAACAGGCGGTTCAGCACGGTGCTGGCGGCGGCATTGCCGACGATGATCATCGCGACGTAGATCGCCACTGTGGCGAGCAGGAACAGCGGCGTGGCGAGGCTCCGGACGCGCTCGCGCAAAGCCGGCGCCAGGAGCCGGCGCTCGTAGAGCATGATCGGCGTGCCGATGATCGCACCGCGGATCGCCGCGCCGGTCAGCGGGCCGACCTCGAAGATCGACCCGTAGACCAGGCCGGCCAGGGCGCCGAGGGAGGGCGCCACCACGTAGAACCAGGGCGGTCTGAAACGCACCGGCGCCTCCTCCGCGGCTCCGCTCGCCCGCGAACCCTCAATCCAGCCGGAGCGCGTGGACCGAGAACAGCCCCTGCGGATCGGTCCAGACCTTGAGCCAGGTCCAGCCGGCCCGCTCGGCGAGGGCCTGGAAGGTCGCGACCGTATACTTGTAGCTGCTCTCCGTGTGAATCGTCTCGCCTTCCGCAAACGCGAAGGTGTCGGAGCCGACGCGCACGTCCTGCGCGTTCCGGGAAACGAGATGCATCTCGATCCGTGAGGCCGACGGGTCGAACACGGCGCGATGGGTGAAGGCGTCGAGGTCGAAGCGGCCGGCGAGCTCCCGGTTGATCCGGGTCAGGAGATTGAGGTTGAAGGCTGCCGTGACGCCGGCGGCGTCGTCATAGGCACGCTCCAGCGTCGCGGTGTCCTTCACGAGGTCGACGCCCACGATCATGTGGGCGCCCTCCCCCAGGATCCGCCCGAACCGGCGCAGCAGGCCCTCGGCCTCGGCGGGTTCGAAGTTGCCGATGGTCGAGCCGGGGAAGAAGCCCGCCCGCGGCAGGCCGTCGAGGCTCTGGGGCAGGTCGAAGTCGCGGGTGAAGTCGGCGACCACCGGCTCGACCCGGAGTTGCGGCAGGTCCGCCTTGAGGGCCTCGGCCTGGGATTTCAGGAACGTGCCGGACACGTCGACCGGCACGTAGGCGGCCAGCGTATCGAGATGCTCAAGGAGACGGCGAAGCTTCACGGTCGAGCCGCTGCCGAACTCCACCAGGGCGGCGTGCGCCGGCAGCAGCGCCGCGATCTCCGGACCGCTCCGGTCGAGGATGCCGATCTCCGTCCGGGTCGGGTAGTATTCCGGAAGCCGCGTGATCGCCTCGAACAGGTCGGAGCCGGCGGCATCGTAGAAGTATTTCGGCGACAACGCCTTCTGGGGCCGGGACAGGCCCGCCCGGACATCATCGAGGAAGGCCAGCGCGGCCGTTTCCGGCGCGGCCGTGTCGAGGGCGACCGGTGCCGCGTCGGGGAAGGTGGGCTTGATGGTCAAGAGTGCCTCCGGGGCGCGTCAGGCGGCGTCCGCGAGGCGCAGGCCGGTGAACTGCCAGCGCTGGTGCGGATAGAAGAAGTTGCGGTAGGGCAGACGGGCATGGCCCTCGGGCGTGGCGACGGACGAGCCGCGCAGCACGAATTGGTTGGCCATGAACTTGCCGTTGTACTCGCCGAGCGCCCCCGGCAGCGGGCGGTAGCCCGGATAGGCGAGGTAGGCGCTCCGGGTCCATTGCCAGACGAGGCCGAACGCGTCCGGCAGCTGGCCGTCCCGGGCTGCGACCTCCCACTCGAACTCGGTCGGCAGGAAGCGGCCCGCCCAGCGGGCATAGGCGTCGGCTTCATAGTAGCTGATGTGGGTGACGGGCGCGTCGAGCGCCACCGGGCGCAGGCCGCCGAGGGTCATGGTGGCCCAGCCGTCCCCGTCCCGGCGCCAGTAGCCCGGCGCCTCCCAGCCCTCGCCCGGACCGGCATACCAGCCGTCCGAGAGCCACAGCTCGGGCTTGGCGTAACCGCCGTCTTCCATGAAGGCGAGCCATTGCCGGTTCGTGACCAGCGCCCGGTCGATCCGGCCGGCCGCGATCAGCGTCTCGTGGCGGGGCGACTCGTTGTCGAACGAGAACCCCTCCCCCTCATGCCCGATCCAGGCAATGCCCCTGTCCAGGCTGACCTGGCCGGGCCGCGCGGCGGCGTCGGGAAACCGCCGGCGGGATCGTAGGCGGGGCTGAGCGGGTTCTGCGCGAAGGCGTGGAGGATGTCGGTGAGCAGGAGCTCCTGATGCTGCTGCTCGTGGAAGAGGCCGATCTCAAGGATCGGCAGCACCGCCTCCAGGGCGCGCTCGGAGACCTGACTGAGCAGGCTCACCACGGCCTGATCGACATGCGCCCGGTAGGCGCTCACCTCCGCCATGGTCGGGCGCGTGATCAGGCCCCGCTGGATGCGCGGCTGACGCGGGCCGGCTGCCACGTAGTACGAGTTGAACAGGTAGTGCAGCCGCTCATCGAAGATGGCGTAACCCGGCAGGTGCTCGCGGAGCAGAAATTGCTCGAAGAACCACGTGACGTGCGCGCGATGCCACTTGGTCGGGCTGGCATCCGCCATGGACTGGACCTGCTGGTCCTCCGCGGAGAGCGGCTCGGCGCGACGCTCGGTCTCGTGCCGCACGTGGCGGAACGCGGCGATCCAGGCGGCCCGGTCGATCGGTCGAGCGGTGACGGTGGGCGGCGGGAAGGCTGGCGCCCCCTGCTCGCGCGCCCCCTTCGGGCGCAGTGCGGCCGTGGCTGCCATGACGATTGTCCCCCGTTCCGGGCACGACGCGGAACCATTTCCTCGATTCCGAGCCAGCGCGCAGAAGATATGTCCCGGTCGTGGTCAGACAACCTCTGCAGATCGGGAAGCCTGGCCGGCGCGGTCCTGTGCGTCTTCGCTCCGCGGACGCCGCGGTTAACCGGAACAGTTGGGGATCGCGGGTCTTTCTCTCGCCGCAGTGAGGGCCCTTTAACCCTCACCGCCGAGATTTTAGGACGCTCGTCGAGGAGTCCAGGGTTCTCATGCGGATCGATCTGATGGCTGGGGCCAGCCTGTCCGCCGCCGCGTTGCACGTCGCCTCCGAGCCGACCATCCTGGTCTTCGATTCCGGTCTGGGCGGCCTGACCGTCCTCGACGCGGTGCGCCGCGCCCGACCGGATGCCCGCTACGTCTATGTCGGCGACGACGCGGCCTTCCCGTACGGACGGCTCGGAGAGCCGGCGCTCGTCGCCCGCGTCCTCACCGTGATGGAGCGCCTCGTCGCGACCCACCGGCCCGACCTCGTGGTCATCGCCTGCAACACCGCCTCGACGCTGGTCCTGCCGGCCTTGCGCCAGCGCTTCACGACGCCCTTCGTGGGGGTCGTGCCGCCGATCAAGCCGGCCGCCGAGGCAACGCGCTCGCGCCTGGTCTCCCTGCTCGCGACGCCCGGAACGGTGGTCCGCTCCTACACCCGCGACCTGATCGCGACCTATGCCGGATCCTGCACGGTCAGCCTCGTCGGCTCGCAGAACCTCGCGGGTTACGCGGAGGCAGAACTCGCCGGTGCTCCGGTAGACGACGCCGCACTCGCGGCCGAGATCGCGCCCTGCTTCACGACCGAGCCGGACGGGCGGCGCACGGACGTGGTCTGTCTCGCCTGCACGCACTACCCCCTGCTGCTGCCGCGCCTCGAAGCGCTCGCGCCCTGGCCGGTGACGTGGATCGATCCGGCCCCGGCCATCGCGCGGCGCGTCGTGCAGCTGATCGGGCCCCTGCCCCGCGACGCGGGCCGGCACGGAACTGCGACCGGCGCCTTCACGGCCGGCACCTGCCTGAACGCGTCTCTGCGCACGGCGCTGGCGGCGCGCGGGATCGGCGAGGTGGGGATCGAGGCGATTCCCCTGCCGATGCAATAGGCGGCACACCTCAGCCGACGCTCTGACGAGTGCGTGAGAGCTGTATTGAGCGCTTGCCAATTCGGCGAGTGCAGTTACTGATTGCGACGATTCGAGAGGATGTGCTGATTTCGGGAGAGGCCGATGTCGCTGAAAGCTTCGGTGCTTGCGGCTGTATTGATCCTCGGCATGGATCCGACAGCGACGGCTCTGGCCTGCGGCGACGGTGAGGCCCCGACCTCCTGCGACGATCCAAGCCCGAATGGATTTGCATCTTGGATGCTCGGCCGCGTGGATCGGGCCCTGCAGTCCGACAAGGTTCGGGCGCTCCAGGATTTCACCGACGGGGCCCGCGGCTTTCGCACCGCCGACACGTACGTGTTCTGCATCGGTCCGGACGGCGTCATGAGTGCCCATCCCAGCCCGATCCTGAGAGGGCACGACGTGCGGGACCTGCACGACAGGACCGGGAACTATTTCATCCGCACGATGATGGAGGCGGCCGTGCCCGGGCAGATCTCGGTGATCCGTTACCTGTTCCCCAAGCCCGGCAGCACCGTGGAGGAGCCGAAGACCACCTACTACACCAGGGCGGGTGACCAGACCTGCGCGGTCGGCGTCTACGACGCCGATGCCGCCGCCCCTGCGGTCGCGACGGCCGACGGGCGCGTCGCCCAGCTTCGGCACCGCCTCGACAGCCAGATCCCGAGCAGCGCCCGCGCGGATTGGACTGCCTTCCTCGAGGCGCTGAACGCGCAGTGCGACGAGCGGGCGACGGTGATCGCCCAGGTGCGGCATGACTTAAACGCCGCGGCGACCGCCCTGGATCAGGCCGGCCCGAAATCGGTGGGTGGCCATTAGGACCCGCCCGACGCTGACCGGGGCCCCGGCCATGCGGGGCCGGTGCCGCCCGGGCCTGTGGGGTCGGTTCAGCGCGCGGCGATCACCGCCCCGGCCGGGCTCGCATCGGCCTCGGTCGGGACGATCAGGTGGACGAACAGCATCCCGGCCGCGACGATCAGCGCGAGGGCCACGATGCGCCAGACTTCGAGGATCGGCTCCTGGGGCGGCGTGTTCGTCTTGGTCGGCATGTTTCCGCATCCTGCCTGTTCGGACCCGGATGGGACACCCGGAGAATGAACGCTTGGTAAAGCCGTCCCGGTGATCCGCCCCGCGCGGCCCGCCACCCAGGCTCGGCGATGGCGGCTTGGGCGAGGACGATCAGCACTCGGGACAGCGGCGGTCGGTCCGTTGTGGAGCCGGCAGATGGGACATGTCGCACCGCCTCCGCGGTGCGGCGCCGCACAGACGGCGCGAGCCGCCTCTCAGGTGCTCGCGTTGCCGATCGCAATAAAAAGAGCCCGGCACGAGGCCGGGCTCAAGTTCCCATTTTGCACGGGGGTAGTCCATGACGCCGAAGCAGGCTACCCCGGCATCATGTTCCGATCGCCAGTGGTGATCAGAAGTCGCGCTGGACGCGGAAGCGCACCTGCGAAACCGAGTCCTTCGAGGCCGTGGCGACAGCGAACGTGCCGGCGTTGATGCCGGCGATGTTCGAATAGGCGGTCGGGCTCTTGTCGAGGTCGATCGCCCGGCCGCTCTTCAGGCCGATCTGCGTGTAGAAGGCCTCGACGCCGATATCGAGGTCCTTGACCGGGGACCAGATGATGCTGCCACCCGCCACGAACTGGTAGGTGTCGCGCAAGGCCTGGCTGAGCTGGAAGAACCGGGTGCCGGGCGTGCCGACGGCGTTCGAGCCGAACGGGTTGCTGCCGGCAAGCCCGCTCACGAGACCGTAGAGCTGGCCCTGCTGGAAGCGGGCGGTCGCCGAGAAGTCCTGCTCGCCGTAGGAGCCGAAGAACGCCGAGCGCCATTCCGGGGTCCAGTAGTGCAGGTAAGACGCCGTGACAGTGAAGCTCTGCGAGGTCTGCAGCTGGCCCGTATACGGGTTGACCGTGGCGTCCGAGAAGTACTGGGCGAACTTCTGGCCCTGGATGGTCGTGGTGCTCTGCGTGTAGCAGCCGGTATACGCGCAGTAGCCGGTATACATCTGCGCGCCGTCGCCGTAGGCGCCCTGCAGGTAGAGGGCGTCGCCCGGCGCGATGAACGGGGTGTTGATCTTCAGGCCGCCCTGAACCGCCCAACCGAACACGCTGTTGGTGTGTGCCGGAGAGACGATGGAGCCTGTGCCGGTGGTTGCAGCGGTGGAGATGTTGCCGACGTTCAGCTCGTGCGCGGCAGCCGAGAGCTGGGCCGAACCCCAGGCCTGGTCGAGACGCGCGACGCCGACGAAGTCGGGCAGGCGCTCCCGCTCAATGGTGTCGATGGCGCTGTAGCGGGTCGGCAGACCGTTGGTGTAGCCGACGAAGACCTGCGTCGGCTGGGTGGTCACGCCGAAATTCTGCACGCTGCCGGTGTTGAGCGTGGCAGAGACGTTCTGCGGCGAGAAGATCGGGGTGCGGCGGAAGACCGGATCTTCGATCGAGAGCGTCGCCGACAGGCCGTTGCCGATCGTGGCCGTGTAGGCGAGCAGGTTGGTCGAGAACACGTCCGAGCCGAGGGTCGCGGCGGCGATCTCGAAGTCGTGGGCGTAGAAGTCGAAAAACGAGGAGGCGCGACCGGCGGTCAGGCCGGCGAACTGGATGAACGCCTTGTCGACGTTCACGTATTGCTGGTCACGGCCGAACTGGTCGGTGCCGATGCCCGGGAAGGCCTGGCCGATGCGCTGCTGCGTGCCGGAGGTGCCGACGCCGGAGTAGCCGGTGCGGGCGCCGGCATCGAGGCGGACGAAGGCGCGCAGGGTGCCGTAGGCGGTCTGGGTGCGGGCATCGAGGTTGATGCGCATCCGGCCCTGGTAGCCCGACGTATCGCCGCTGTTGGTGCCGGATTGGCGGGTGTAACTGGTCTGGTAGCCGCCTTCGAACCGGGCGCGGCCCGAGACGCGCAGGCAGGTGTCGGTACCGGGAATGTAGAAGAAGCCGGCGCCATACGCGCCGCAGACGCGGACGTACTCGATCGGAACCGTCTTCTTGACCGGAAGGTCGGCGGCGTGCGCGGCACCCACGGCCGCGAATGCAGCCGCTGACCCGAGCAGCGAGCTCTTCAAGAGCGTCATAGATATCTCCAAAGCTTCGAGACCCGTGGCGCGGCCGCCCGGTTATCCAGATCTGACCGCATGTCTTTGGTTTGGCCTGCGTCTTGAGCGGCAGGCTCGTCAGGGCTCGCGTTCGGCGATGCCTGAGTGCGCTGCGATCATGCTCAGACGGCGGCTTCGGGACAATAGAGTTTAGTGCTTCGCGATGGTTGCACGCAGGCAATGTGATTTTTGTGCAACTTTTTACTCGACTTATACGATCGAATTAATCGCACAAACGAGAAATATTACGAAATGTATCCGGAAACTATGTTGCTGTGCTTAAATGATGCGCTCAATGCCCGCCATTCTGCCCATGTCGCGTGCAGATCGGAGCGCGCGCCGAATCGATCGTGAGCCCATGGCGGTCCTGCGAGCCGCACGGACGCTTCAGCCGAACGCGGCCTCCAGATCGTGGGGCGGTCGGCGCGTCATGCGGCAACATCGGTGAGAGGCGCGACCTCACAGATGTCGGCCCGAAGCCGCCAATCGATCACCCGCGCCCGCTCGCACAGAAGCGCCTTGGCTTGCCACTCGGCGGAGACGTCCGAGCGAGCGCGGACCAGGATGGTGCTCTGCACGGCACGGTGGTCGTGCCCGGTATCGTCGGGAACGGTCATGTAGAAGGTCACGCGGTAGATGCGCATCGGTCGGCTCCGCTCTGGGCGGAATCACCGTCGGTCACTGCGGCGCCCGCTGCCTTGATCCGGCGCAAGGACAACGGGAGGCGCGTGCCGGCGGGGCTTGCGGCGCCGATGCCGTCGTCGGAGAGCGCGAGGTCACCCACAGCTTTGCCGCGTACGATAAAGCCGAGTTGCCGTCACCGCTCGAATAGTCCAGCTTTGGCCGCAATCGCCTGCGGTCTTCACCATTCAAGAGCGGAGGTCATCGGCCCGGGAGTCGCTGATGTTCGAAAACCTGTTCTGGGGGGCGGCGCTCCTGATCCTGATCGGGGCGGTGACGCTGGTGGCGATCGGCGCCATCCGACAGCCGCGCCCGCGAAAGGGCCAGGCCGACCCGCACCGTGCCGACCCGCGCAGGACCTTCGGGCGCAAGCGACGCTGGCGCCGCGCCGCCGGGGCCGGCCGGCGCCCGGGTGTCCTCCCGCTGCGGTGAGCGGCAGGTCCGCCCCATCGGCGGACGAATTGCGTGCGCAAGCCTGGATCGGTCCGGCCTCCTTGGCGGTTGTGCTTGCCGGGCCCTGATCAGCCCTTCGGTCACACCGATATTCTGGACGTGGACACGACATGCTGGCTTGGTTTCGGGCCCTGATGCCGAAGGAAGACCGGTTCTTCGGCCTCTTCGAGCGTCACGCCGCCACGCTCGTTGACGGCGCGGTCGCCCTCCGGGCCCTCCTCGACGGCACGCAGGATATCGCGGGGGCTTGCGCGGCCATCGCGGCGCGCGAGGACGAGGCCGACGCGATCACCCGCGAGGCCCTTCTGGCGGTGCGCAGGACTTTCATCACGCCCTTCGACCGCGGCGACATCCAGGCCCTCGTCGGCTCCCTCGACGATGCCATCGATCAGATGCTCAAGACCGCCAAGGCGGTCCAGCTGTTCGAGGTGACGGCCTTCGAGCCGGCGATGCGTGAGATGGGCGTGGTGATCCAGGAGGCCGCCCTGGTTACCGCCGAGGCCCTGCCGAAATTGAGGGCCCTCGGCGAGAACGCCGCCGCCCTGAACGGCCTCACCGAGCGCGTCATCGAGCTGGAGGGTCGCGCGGACGACCTGCACAATGCCGGGCTGAAGAGGCTGTTCAAGGCCTCCCGGCAGGATCCGATGGCCTTCCTGGTCGGGTCCGAGCTCTACGATCACCTGGAGAAAGTCATGGACCGGTTCGAGGACGTGGCGAACCAGATCAGCAGTATCGTGGTCGAGCACGTTTGAGCGACGGGTCGCACGCGTGACGTTCCTCGTCGCCCTGATCGCCCTCGCGCTGATCTTCGACTTCCTGAACGGGCTGCACGACGCCGCCAACTCGATCGCCACCATCGTGTCGACCCGGGTTCTGGCGCCGCGCTACGCGGTGTTCTGGGCGGCGTTCTTCAACTTCGTCGCGTTCCTGGTCTTCGGCCTGCACGTCGCCGGGACGGTCGGGTCCGGCATCATCGACGTCACGGCCGTGGACGACCGGGTGATCCTCGGCGCGCTCGGTGGCGCGATCACCTGGAACCTGCTGACGTGGTATGCCGGCATCCCGTCCTCGAGTTCGCACGCGCTCATCGGCGGCTTGCTCGGAGCCGGAATCGCCAAGGCGGGGACGGGCGTGATCGTCTGGCAGGGCGTCGTCGCCACGAGCGCGGCGATCGTGCTCTCGCCGGCGCTGGGATTCGGGCTCGGGCTGCTACTGATGCTGGCCGTGTCGTGGCTCTTCGTCCGGTCCACGCCGACAGCCGTCGACCGGCTGTTCCGGAGCCTGCAATTCGTCTCGGCCTCGCTCTACTCCCTCGGGCATGGCGGCAACGACGCCCAGAAGACGATGGGCATCATCGCGGCACTGCTCTACGCCCACGGTGAGAGCAGCAGCTTTCACGTGCCGCTCTGGGTGGTTCTGTCCTGCCAGACCGCCATGGCTGTCGGGACGCTGCTCGGCGGCTGGCGCATCGTGCACACGATGGGATCGAAGATCACCCGGCTCTCGCCCATGCAGGGCTTCTGCGCCGAGACCGGCGGTGCCGTGACCCTGTTCGCCGCGACGGCGTTCGGCATCCCGGTCTCCACCACCCACACGATCACCGGGGCGATCGTGGGGGTCGGTGCCGCCCGCCGCGTCTCGGCGGTCCGGTGGAACGTCGCGCAGGGGATCGTGGTGGCCTGGGTGATCACGATGCCGGCCGCCGGCCTCGTCGCCGCCTTGACCTACGCGCTGTCCGGCCTGGTCCTGCCCTAGGAAGCCGGGCGCCGCGACGCGTCACCAGCGATGGTGCCAGCCGCCGGGGTGGCCGCCGTGCCAACCACCATGCCAGCTCCGATGCCATCCGCCGTGCCAGCCCGCATGCCGGAAGCCGCCCCAGCGATAGCCGCCGTGCCAGCCGAACCGCCGATGCCAGGCATAGGGATGGCCGTAGCGCCACCGGTAGCCGCGGACGACGACAAACGGACGGTAGAAGCCGTTCGGCCGGCACCAGCCGTAGAAGTTGCGGTGGAAGCCGGGGCCGCACCCGTCGCGGGCCTCGGCACTCGAACCGGCCAACAGGACTCCCGCCGCGAGGGCTGCGGGCATGACAAGCTTGCGGATCATCTGTCACTCCATGGTCGTCCGGCCGCGGGCCGGACACGGTACGGGGTTGCAGTCGGGCGACGCGTCAGTTCGGCCAGCAGCGTCGGCCGTAGGGACCGATGTGGAATCCGGGCGGGCAGGAGACGCCCCGGACGTAGCCGCCCCACTGGCCGCCGGGACGGCAGCCGCCATAGGGGCCGCGATGCCCGTACGGGCCGCAGCCGCCGTAGACTTGGATGATCTGCGCATCGCCCGGTCCGGCGGAGACCGCCGGCTGGACGAGCGGCAACGCCGAGGCCGGAACCGCGAGGGCGACGAGGAGAGCGGCCGGGCCGAGAACCTTCAACATCGGTGCGTTCCTTCTGCTCACGTGAGAGAGCCCTTGGGGCTCTGTCCCATCCGTCCCGGCTTTGGTCCCGCCGCGACGTGTGAGCGTAGGTTCGCCCGTGCGCTCTGCCCGGATGTGACGGGCGGAGGCCGGCGTGTAACGTTGCGTAACGCTTGATTTCTCGGTTGAGGTGCCGGCGCGTCAGGTCAGGGCTGGCAGCGTCACGGTGAACCGGGCTCCGCCCTGCGAACCTGTCTCGGCCACCACAGTGCCGCCATGCGCCTCTGCGATCTGCCGGCTGATCGCGAGACCCAGACCGGTCCCGCCGGTCCGCCGGTTTCGGGAGCGCTCGACCCGGTAGTATGGGCTGAAGATCGCGGCGCGTTCGGCTTCCGGAATGCCCGGCCCGTCATCCTCGGCGACGATCTGGCAGGCCGCGCCGGTCCGCCGCACCGACACGGCGACCGAGGATTGCCCGAACTTCACCGCGTTCCCGATCAGATTGGCAATGACGCGGCGCAGCGCGAGGGCGTCGCCCGCCACGGTCGCGTCCCGCACGTCCTCGCCGGTCATATCGATGTTGGCGCCCTGCGCCGCGTGCTCGGCGACTTCCACGGCCACCAGATCGGCGAGATCTACCGGCGAGCGGGCGGCCTCGACGGCGGTGCCGCGGGCGAAGACCAGGGAGGTCTCGAGCAGGTCGGTCATGGAGTCGAGATCCGCCACCAGCCGCTCCCGCAGCCTGGGCTCGGCCACGCCCTCGGCGCGCAGGCGCAGCCGCGTCAGATACGTCTTGAGGTCGTGCGAGATCGCCCCGATCAGCAGCGAACGCTCGGCCATCAGGCCGCTGATCCGCTCCTGCATGCCCTGGATCGCCTCGGCGAGGCGGAGGATCTCGGGGGCGCCGCGCGGGGCGCTCACGCGCTCCGGAGCCCGGCCGTCGAAGCGGGACACGGCGTCCGTCAGCCGCCGCAGCGGCGCAAGCTCGTGGCGCGTGCCGACCAGCACGAGAGCCGCCACCACGGCCCCGAGGACGGCCACCCAGAGACTCAGCGGCTGTCCGAACAGCCACGGCATGAGCGAACGATGGTGCGCGACGGCGGTGATCACCAGGGTCCGGCCGTCGGGCAGCGGGTATGTCGCCGTCGCCAGACGGCCGAAGGGACCACGCTGGTCAGCGTTCGCCACCGTGGACGGGTTGATGCCCCGCAGCAGCAGCGCCGAATCGGTGAACGCCCGGACCGGACCGCCCGTCAGCCGCCGGAGACGGGCTTCGAGGCGCGGCTCCGGGATCAGTCCGGTCTCGTCTGGGGGCGCGTCGACGATCTCCGCCCGCAAGGTCTCCCCGCTTACCGCCTTCAGGATGGCGGGTCTCTCGGCCGGGTCCGCATCCCGCAGGAGCGTCATGATGCTGGCGGCTTGGTCGACGCGCGGAAAGCGCGAGCCACTCGGCAGATGTTCCTGGCGACGCTGCCAATCATCCAGCGCCACGGTGGCGAGTACGAGGAGCGACAGCGCCCCCAGCAGGAGCAGCATGATCCGGCCGAGGAGGCCGACCCGGCCCATCACGGCAGGCCGGACTTCACCGGCGCGGCCAGGATGTAGCCCGCGTTGCGCACGGTCTTGATCAGGGACGCCGCGGTGCTGCCGGCGGCTTCGAGCCTGTGCCGCAGGCGGCTCACCTGCACGTCGATGGTGCGGTCGAAGGCGTCGGCGGTCCGGCCGCGAGTCCAGTCGAGGAGTTGGTCACGCGACAGCACGCGCTGGGGCCGGGTGATGAAGCAGTGCAGCAGGTCGTACTCGGCGCTGGTGAGCGGGATCTCGGTGGCCGGATCGCGGATCTTCACGGTGCGGGCCCCGAGGTTCACGGTGAGATCCGCGACGCTCAGCGTTTCCGAGCCGGGCTCGGCCACGTGGCCGCCGCCGCTGGCCCGGCGCAGGACGGCCCGGATCCGGGCGAGGAGCACGCGCGGGTTGAACGGCTTCGAGACGTAGTCGTCGGCGCCCATCTCCAGGCCCAGCACCCGGTCGATATCCTCGTCTTTGGCGGTCAGCATCACCACGGGCGGACCGTTCGCGTCCCGCAGCCGCCGGCAGATCGAGAGCCCGTCCTCGCCGGGCAGCATCCAGTCGAGGACGATCAGGTCCGGGACGGTGCCGGCCGCCAGGATCCGGTCGAGGCTGGCGCCACCGTCGAGGGCGACGACACGGAAGCCCTCACCTTCGAGATAGCCGGCGAGCAGCGCGCGGATGTCGGAATCGTCCTCGACGATGGCGATGGTCGTGCCTTCGTGCATGGCCGAAGCATAAGCGGTGCGGGCGGCCCGGCAACGCGAAACGTGCCGCTGACACAAAACGTTACACGGGTGATCCACGCGTTTCGGGCGGTGCTGCGGCGGACGTTCACCGCGCGCGCGGGCGGAGGTGGCCACCGCGTCGATGTCTCGGCACGAGGCGACACGGCGCGGTGGTCCGGCGCCGGGCCTACAGGTGCTTGAGCCCGTAGCTGTCCAGCAATGGCAGCAGTTCGTTGCGCGCGCGGATGCGGTGCTGGCGCGTGGCGTCGAGGGCCTCGGCCGCATCGCCGGCGCGGATCGCCTGCGCGATCCGCCGGTGCTCCGCAATCGAGGCGTCCAGCGCCCGGCGGAGGTTGAGCGTCAGCATCCGGGCCCGGTGCGACTGGTCGTTGATCGATTGCACGATCCGGCTCATCCGTCCGTTCCGGGCGTGCTCGATCAACGCGGCGTGGAAGGCCCCGTCGGCCTGCCCCCAGGCCGGGAGGTCGCTGCGTGCATGAGCCTCGGCCATGATGTCGGTCTGGGCGTCCAGCGCCTGCGCGGCCGCCAGGCGCTCATGGTCGGCTAGCGCAGCCACCAGTTCGGCGGCACGGCCCTCCATCGCGATGACGACGTCGTAGATCTCACGCATGTCATCCGGAGCGAGGGCCAGGATCAGGATGCCCTTCCGGGGCAGGACGCGCACGAGCCCGTCCTCCTGCAGCCGGATCGCCGCTTCGTGCACCGGCGTACGGCTCATCCCCAGCCGCAGGGCGATCTCCTGCTCGGAGGCTTGGTAGCCGGGAGCGAAGCTGGCATCGCGGATTGCGGCGCGCAGGGCCGCATACGCGTCGTCGACGAGCGAGGTGCGTTTCTCGCCCTCGTCAGCGGCCCCCGGCACCTCCGGATCCTTGCCGCGCTGCGCCCGCGCCATCAACCGCCTCCTCGATCCCGCTGCCCTAGCACCCCCGACATCCGCCGCGGAACAGGCATTGACAGGTCTGACCACCGGTTCTAGCGGTATTCCATCTTGCATGGAAGATGGCGCGCAAGTCACAACAGCGCGCCACGGCCGAGGGAGGAGACGATGGACGGCTCGCTCGAGCACGCCACCATGCGCCGCGTCGCATGGCGCTTGGTTCCCTTCATCTGCCTCCTCTACTTCCTTGCCTTCATCGACCGCGTGAATATCGGTTTCGCGGCTCTGACGATGAACAAGGATCTCGGATTTTCGGCTTCTGTCTTCGGTTTCGGGGCCGGCGTGTTCTTCTTCGGTTATTTCCTGTTCGAGGTGCCGTCGAACATCATTCTCGACAAGGTCGGTGCGCGGCTCTGGATCGCCCGCGTCATGATCACCTGGGGCTTCCTCTCGGGCGCCTTCGCCTTCATCCGGGGCGAGACGAGCTTCTACGTGCTGCGCTTCCTGCTCGGAGCCGCGGAGGCCGGATTCTTTCCCGGCATCATCCTCTACCTGAGCTACTGGTTCCCGAGCCGCTATCGCGCCGCGGTGGTCTCGCTGTTCATGGCGGCCGCGCCGATCTCGGTGCTGCTCGGCTCGCCGCTCTCGAGTCTCTTGCTCGAGATGGACGGCGTCCTCGGCCTCCACGGCTGGCAGTGGATGTTTATCGCCGAGGCTGTGCCCGCCGTGTTGCTGGGCGTGGCGGTGCTGTTCTACCTGACCGACCGGCCGGAGGCGGCGACCTGGCTCGCCGACGACCAGCGCGCCTGGCTCGTCGCCGAGATGAACGCCGAGCGGGCCGCCAAGCAGCCGAGCGCCCGGCACAGCCTGCTGAGCGGCCTTGCCGACGCCCGCGTGCTGGCGCTGGCGCTGATCTATTTCGGCACCTCGGCCGGCCTCTACACCCTCGGAATCTGGGCGCCGCAGATCATCAAGGGTCTCGGCCTGTCCACGATGACGGTCGGCCTGCTCAACGCCGTGCCGCCCACCGCGGCGGTGGTGGCGATGGTTCTGTGGGCGCGCCATTCCGATCGGACGGGCGAGCGCACGTGGCACGTGGTCATCGCCTGCCTCGCCGCATCCCTCGGCCTCGTCCTGGCCGGCGGCGCGTCGTCGGTGGTGGGGGTCGTGGCCGCCCTGAGCCTCGTCAATATCGGGATCAGTTCCGCCAAGCCGCCCCTCTGGGCGATGCCGACCCTGTTCCTGTCCGGCCCGGCCGCCGCGGTGGGCATTGCCACCATCAACGCGATCGGCAATCTCGGGGGCTTCGTCGGACCCTGGGTGATCGGCTGGATCAAGGACCGGACCGGCAGCTTCGCAGGCGGCCTGTACTTCGTCGCCGGCCTTCTGGTCCTCTCCGCCATCCTCACCCTCGCCGTCGCCCGCGCCGGGCGACGCGCCGTGCCCGAACGCGCGCTGGCGCGCTGAACCCTCTCTCGTTCCCAAGGAGATCTGTCATGACCAAGACCTACACCATCGCGGCCATCCCGGCGGACGGCATCGGCGTCGAGGTCATCGCCGCCGGTATCGAGGTGCTCGACGTGCTGGCCGAGAAGACCGGCGCGTTCCGGTTCCGGTTCGACCATTTCGACTGGGGTTCGGATTACTACAAGAAGCACGGCGTGATGATGCCCGCCGACGGTCGCGAGCAGATCAAGGACCACGACGCGATCTTCTTCGGGGCGGTGGGCGCGCCGGACGTGCCCGACCACATCACGCTCTGGGGCCTGCGGCTCAACATCTGCCAGCCCTTCGACCAGTACGCCAATGTCCGCCCGACCCGCATCCTGCCGGGCATCACCAGCCCGTTGCGCCACGTCTCGGGGCCGGAACTCGACTGGGTGATCGTGCGCGAGAACTCGGAGGGCGAGTATGCCGGCGTCGGCGGCCGGGTCCACCAGGGCCATCCGAACGAGGTCGCCACCGACGTCTCGATGATGACCCGGTCGGGCGTCGACCGCATCATCCGCTACGCGTTCAAGCTCGCCCAATCCCGGCCGCGCAAGCTCCTCACCGTCGTGACCAAGTCGAACGCCCAGCGCCACGCCATGGTGATGTGGGACCAGATCGCCGCCGAGGTCGCAGCGGATTTCCCCGACGTCACCTGGGACAAGATGCTGGTCGATGCCATGACGATGCGGATGGTGATGAAGCCCGAGACTCTCGACACCATCGTGGCGACCAACCTGCACGCCGACATCCTGTCGGACCTCGCGGCGGCGCTCGCCGGCTCGCTCGGGATCGCGCCGACCGCCAACATCAACCCGGAGCGCACCTTCCCGTCGATGTTCGAGCCGATCCACGGCTCGGCCTTCGACATCACCGGCAAGGGCATCGCCAACCCGGTCGCGACCTTCTGGACGGCGTGCCAGATGCTGGAGCACCTCGGCGAGCCGGATGCGGCCGGCCGGCTGATGCGCGCCGTCGAGCGCGTCACCGCGGATCCGAGCCTGCACACGCCCGACCTCGGCGGAAAGGCGACGACCCGTCAGGTCACCGATGCGGTCATCGCGGCGATCCGAGGCGACAACGCCTGAGGCAGCTGGACCCCGGGGGCGCCCCGTCATCGCGGGCGCCTTCCGGCCTCTCAGGCCCAAGGACCGGGCTTCGGGCGAACGCGGATCTTCGGAGGGGCCGGATGCGCCGCTGACGCTCGCGCCCGATCGTATCCAGTATTCGCCTTGATCCGTTCCGGCGCATGCGGCGCGTCGCTAGGCTGCCGCGCGTGACACCGGACGCGCAGACGGCCGGGCTCGAAGCAGCGGGAGGACGCGATGATCACACTGGACCCAAGCCGTCGCCGCGTGCTCGGCGGTGCGGCCGCGGCAACCCTCGGCGCCGCGCTCGGCCTGCAGGGCCGCCCGGCCTCCGCTCAGCACAATGTGCGCTTCTCGACCGGCACGGCGGCGCCGACGTTCAAGGTCCCGCCGAACACCGCGGATTGCCATTTCCATATCTACGACAACCGCGTCCCGCCGGCGGCGGGCGGCCTGCCGGCTCCGGACGCGACGCCGGACGATTACCGCGCGCTGCAGGCCCGCCTCGGCACCACCCGGGGCGTCGTGGTCCAACCCTCGCTGTACGGAACCGACAACCGCCCGACGCTCGCCGGCATGGCGGCTCTCGGGCCGAACTTCCGCGGCGTCGCGGTGGTGACCCCTGCCGTCAGCGATGCGGAACTGCAGCGGCTGCACGGTCTCGGCATCCGCGGCATCCGGTTCAACCTCGCGCAGGCCGGCACCACGACGCTCGACATGCTGGAGCCGCTCTCGCAGCGTGTGGACGCCCTCGGCTGGAACTGCCAGATCAACATGCCGGGCGACAAGATCGTGGCGGCGTCCGACACGTTCCTGAAGATCCGCGGCAAGCTGGTCTTCGATCACTTGGCGCACTGCCCGCAGCCGGGGGGCGTCCAGAGCGACACGTTCAAGCTGATGCGGCGGCTGCTCGACCAGGGGAACACCTGGGTGAAGCTCACCGGCCTCTACGCCGACACCAAAGTGGGGCCGCCTACCTACGCCGATACCGTGGCCGTCGCGCGCGCCTTCGCGGCCGCCGCACCGACGCGGTGCGTCTGGGGCAGTGATTGGCCGCATCCCACCGAGCGTCAGGACAACAAGCCCGACGACGCCCTGTTGCTCGATCTGTTCCCGACCTTCGTGCCGAACGAGGCCGACCGGACACGCATCCTCGCCGACAACCCCGCGGAACTCTACGACTTCCCGAAGGCCTGAGCGGGGCCTGGCCCTGCCGGGTCGCGTCCGTGCCGAATGCCGGCCGCGGCGCGATCCGGCCCGCCGGGATGCGCAGGACCGGAGGCGGGATCGCGGCTGATCCGATCCGGCGCTTTCCGGGAAGCGGCGACACGCGCATAGTCGCCCGATGCGCCGTCCCGAGCCGCGCCGGGCGTTCCGGGTCATCGAAGGCGGACCGCCGCCGCAGCGTTCCGGGCTGCGTTCCCGGTATCATCGCTTCGGCATCGCCGCGGCGTCCACGATCGGCGGTCTGGGTGCCGCCGTGGGCGTGTCGAAAGGGCTGTTCGGGCCCCGTGCAGGACCGGCCGATTGGATGATCGTCCCGATCGTCACGGCACTCTGTGCGGCTTCGGCTTACGGAGCGTGCCGGGCGCTCGGCTGGGCGGTGTCGAAGTTCCAGGGACGATAGGCGCCGGCCGCCAAGGTCTTGACCCGTCCATGTTCCGGGCGCGGCTCAGGCGACGGGCTGGGGCAGCTGGCCGGCCAGATCGCGGGACGAGAGGAAGCGGTCGGGCTCATCCAGGGGGACATCGAGAGCGCAGCGCGCGCCTTCAGGCGGAAAGCTCAGCTCGACCGATCCGCCGAGCTCCCGGGCGATGCCGCCGGTGATCAGGCGCGTGCCGAAGCCCCGACGTGTCGGTACAGCCACGGGCGGTCCGCCGCTCTCCCGCCACTCCAATACGAGCCTGCGAGCGTCGTCGGGCCCCACGACGACACGCCACGTCACGTCGACCCGGCCCTCCTCCGTCGCCAACGCACCGTATTTGGCCGCGTTCGTGGTCAGTTCGTGGATCGTCATGCCGAGGGCGAGCACGTAGCGGGGCCGAAGGTCGAGATCCGGCCCATCGAGTCTGAAGCGGCGGCCCTTCCCGTCCTGGAAGGGTGCGAACTCGTTCTCAATGACGAGCCGCAGCTTTGCCCCACCCCAATCATCCCGCGAGAGCAGATCGTGCGTCTTCGAGAGAGCGAGGATGCGTCCTTCCAGCCGGTCGCCACGGTCGTCATCGCGCCGGGCCTGCCGAGCCAACGATTGCACCGTCGTCAGGGTATTGCGCACGCGGTGGTTGAGTTCGTGCAGCAGCAGCGTCTGCCGTTCCTGAAGGAGGCGGCTGCGGGCGATCTCGGCGCGCAACTCGCCCTCATGCTTTTGCAGTGCGACCGCCATGGCGTCGAACGCCTCGCCGAGTTCGCCGAACTCGCCGGTCCCCCGATCCCGCTGCGCACATCCAGCTCGCCGGCCCGCCAGGCTGCGGCCGACCGGAGAAGGCGTCGGACCGGCCGGCGGATGAAGGCGCGCCCGCCCATCAGCGCCGCCACGAGCGCCAGGGCGGCCCCGATCCCGATCAGGACGAGACCGCGCCGCGTGGCGGCATCGATGTCGGCGAAGGCCGTGTTCGGTGAGAGACCGACCGCGACCGTGAAGGAGCCGAGATCCTCCGGGCTCGTCCCGGCGATCGCGGTGATCCGCGGATTATCCTGGAGGCCGGTCAAGTCCGCGACACCGCCGCGATGGCGGCTCAGCGCCGCCCAGAAGGGCGCGGGAAGCGGCTTGCCCACCCATTCGTCGTGATCGGGCAGACGGATCAGGACGGTGCCGTCCCGGTCTGCGACGGTCAGCGCCGCGTCGGGTGGCAGGCCGGCGGAGGCTTGGCGCATGGCCAGGTAGGAGAGATCGATGCTCGTCAGGACGATGCCGTCCGGGCGGCCATCGGCGCCGGGGATGGCCAGCGCGAACTGGATGGTCGGCCGCTTGGTGACCCGGCCGGACACGACCTCGCCGATGGCGAAGCCGCCGGTTCGCATCGCCTCCTTGAAGTAGGATCGGTCCGCGATCGCGTAGGCGCCGGGCGACGACCCGAGCGTATTGCACAGGATGCGTCCTTCGGCATCGGCCACGCCGAAGAAGAACGATCCTGGAACCTTATCGACCACACTCCTGAGGTAAGCCGTGCAGACTTGCGGATCCTTCTTCTGAATTTCCGGCAACTCGGACAGGATGCCGAGGATCTGCCTCGCGCCGCGACTGAACTGATCCAAGTCGACGGCGACGCCGCGTGCCGTCCGCATGGCCTCACCCCGGACGGCCTCGCCCCGCGCGCTGCGCAGCGCGTACTCGTTGTAGCCCTGGATGGCGAGCGCCGGCAGGAGGGCCAAGCCCACGAGGCCCACAATCCGCTTCGTCAGTGACATCGACGGCGCCGTCCTGCTCCTGAGTAACCCTCGCCGTGGGTCCGAGGACCGAAGGGCGCAGATAGGCGGCGACGGCGTTTCGGAAAGCGCCTTTCGGCGCGCCTGAAGCCGGCGCCGCGCTACGGTCATCCATTCGGGCCGCGCGACGGAGACTGAACCGTCTCTGATACGCATGGTTGACCCTGTGAGAGAGAAAAAACGTCCGAGGAATATTGATGACCCGTCTGCCTCTGCTCTGCGGCGCTGTTGCGCTCACGGCTTTCAGCCTGTCCACGGCTGCCTTCGCGCAGGAGGGCGGCCCGTGCACCGACGACATCGCCACGCTCAAGCGCGACCTCGGAACGCAGGTCGGCCTGGGTGCACCCGTGTCCGAGCCCGATTACGGCCAGCGCCGCGGGCCGAACGAGTCCGGAGGCCAGCAGGCCTCGGCCAGCACCACCGGCAGCACGGCCAAGCCGGTGGGCACGCCCGACACGGATCGGGCGCAGCAGGGTGGGGCATCCCGCGAGAGCGGCGGCACGCCCGGAACCGTCGGTGGCGTCTCGGGACCGGTTGGCGCGGCGACCGGCGGCACGCAGGCTGACGCCGTCGCCAGCGGCCGGATCGCCACGTCACCCGCGGATGTGCGCCGGCAGTCGGAGAACCGGCCCACGGCTGCCCAGGCTGCGGCGCAAGGGGGCGATCCCAAAGCCTCCCCCGAGCGGTCGTCCGAGGACAGGGTCTCCCAGGCCAAGATGGCTCTGCAGCAGGCCGTGGATCTCAACGCGCGCGGGGATCAGGGCTGCCGCGAGGCCGTCAAGCGGACGCGGGACCTGATGCCGCAGCAGGGCCGCTGAGGTCCATCGTTCGTCGGCCGTCGGTGCGCGCGGATTCCCGGAGCAGGCCTTCCGGGGTCTGCGGCACGCGCTAGAGCCACGGTGAAGAACCGCGCGCCGCTCCGCATCGATACGGTTCGCGCCGGCGGATGGCTCAGGCTGCTGATTGAGGCCTGCCATGCGGCTTCCCGCGACGGCTGAATTTAGGGGCGTGCGCGGTTCCGCACCGCCATGCCGCGCGGACCTCGGACTGGGGTCCATTCGCGACGTGTCAGGCGCGGCTCAGGTTGGACGTTCAACATCCCGGAGGTGAGATGGTCGATCCGTCAAAGGTACAGCGCGCGCCCGTACGCACAAACCGCTTCGGGCTGATTGCCGCCGCAATCCTGATCGCGGCGCTGATCGCGTACGCGATCTACTTCGTCATGGTCCCCGCTCCCCTGCCGCCCGGCGCGCACTGACGGTCCGGAAACGGCGCGCATCTCGAGAAGGCTGAGTGGGTGCGATGATCATTCCGACGGGGCCACCCGGGATTTCCGGAGAGCCTCGGACGGCGTGAGATCAATCTGAACATTGAAGCGAACCAGCGCTTTAGACGGCTGATTGTGCCCAGGAAAGAAGTGAAAGACGCAAGCACATTCAACGCCGTTCATCCCAGGTGCGAAATTTTCCGCGCCTTTGAGCAGCCGGTGCTTTTTCCGATGCGTCCCGCACCGCCGGCTGTTTGATCTTCTCAACGGCAGAATGAGGACGAACCGGTGACGGCCATCCTCAAACACCGCCGGGATTGGCATCGACGTGGTCCGGTGCGCCCGGCCGCGCGCGCCGGTACAGCACCCGTGCGCCCTGCCGCAGCGTCACCTCATCCCGCGGATAGGCACCCTTCACCGCCTCGAAGGCCGCGATCGCACCGTCGAGCGGGTAGATCACGCCGAGCCGCAACTCGACCCGGCCGCGCGCGTCCCAGACCTCGATCGCGAAGGGCCGGCCCGGCGGGACCGGCGGCTCCAGATCGGGCAGCTTCGGGAGACGCAGCGTCGCGAGGCACTGGCTCTCGTACTTGCGCGCGGCCTTGGCGCCGGGATCGCGCTGGTGGCGGCAGGTGGCGGTGAGCGCCCGCAGGAGGTCGAGCGTCGCGATCTCCGGCCCGAACCGGGCCAGCAGGCCGTCCAGGCGGTAGCTTCCGTGGCGGCGGCAGGTCGCGCAGTCGATCGCCAGCCGGTCGCCGGCGATGTCGCCCAGGCGCTGGGACGGGCCATCAGCCATGCACGCGGCCCCGCGCCGAGCCACGTGCGATCAGACGCCCCTGCCCGGCCGCGCGTCGGTCGGCCGCGTCGAGGTCGGTGAGCGCATCCGTGATCGCCTGGACGCGCGCCGCCCGGGCATCGCCTTTGGCGGCCCGGCGATAGGCCGCGGCGATCGCCTCGGCCTCAGGCCGACGGATCTCCACAGGCGGCGCGTGCCGTTGGACGTGCATCCGGGTCACAACCTCGATTAGAACAGATAGGGAACAAAGCGGACGGCGAGGCGTGGTTCAATGGCTGTTTCGGATCGCGCGACGATTGCGGTGGGCACCTGTGGAGAAGTTGGGAAAACGCCAATGCCGCGGAGGCTTTACCGCTTCCACTGCCTGGGAGGCGGTGAGGCCGTGTTCGATCTGGAGGGGCGGTGGCTGTCCAGCATCCGCGAGGTCCGGCAGCACGCGGACCGGGTGGCGCTGAGTCTGATGACGGGGGTGGGCTGCCAGGACTGGACCCTGTGGTCCGTGGACGTGCGCGATGCCGCGGGCCGGCCGGTGCTGTTGCGCGCGTTCACCGCCGTGACGGTGGACGGCAAGCGGGCGTGAGCGGAGCGGTGAAGCAGGCCGAGAACCTGGCCAAGCGGATGCCCGGCGCGGCGGTGCTGAAGGTGATGGCCGAAGACGGGACGGGCGAGCTGGAAGGCGTCACCATCCGCGGACAGTGGGGCGAGATCCCGGACGACGTCGCCGCGAGCCTGCAGGGCGGCTGACGCAGGTTTCCGGCCGTGCCGGCCGGTGAGCCCCGCATTATGCTCTTGTGCTCCTGCCCATGCGGCGTTGCGCGCCGGAACGTCACTGACCTGCCTGTCTTTCCAGATCACGAGGGCGGTCGATGACGACGGGCCCAGACAGGGACATTTTCATGCTGAACTTCGCTCGCGGATCGGTGGCGCTCGCCGCCCTCTTCCTCGCAGGTCCTGCTCTCGCCCAAGGCAAGCCGCTGGCGCCGCCTGCCAGCGATGCGATGCCGCCGGTTGAACTCACGATCAGCATGAAGGACGGCAAGCCGGTCTGCGACCCCGCCGAGCTCAAGCTGCCGGCCGACACCAACATCGCCCTGCACATCGTGAGCAGCGCCGATGCGCCGGTCACCATCACGGCGCCCGGGCAGTTCGAGAACGGCCTGGTGCTGCACGCGGACGGCGACCTCGTCCATGTCGCGAGCGAGAAGGGCTACACCGTCAAGCAGAACGGCCAGGGCACGCTTCGCCTGCGGACGATGAAGGCCGGACAGGAGGAGTACGCCTGCACCAGCACGCGCAAGGCCGACGCGCCGTTCAAGGGCAAGCTGGTCCTGAGCCCACCTGCCAACTAGCGTCCTGCCACAGCCACAACACCCCTGGTGAGGCGACCACGAGCGGGAGGCTTGCGTCGGCATGCCCGATAAGACATCGGCCAAGAAGAAGCCGCCCAAGGTGGCGGTCGCCGAGAAAGCGCCCCGCAAGGTCGGCCTGCCGACGCAGCTCGCGGCGATCCAGACGAAGTACCGGAACGCTCTTCTCGACGCCGCCGATCAGCCATTCGCGGCCCAAGGCGATCTGATCCGATCAGCACTGGCGACGCTGCTGGCCGAGAAGGCCGCGTTGGGCGTGAAGGACGGCGAGGAGGAGGCCGGCGCGTCGGAGTAGCCCTGCCGGGCGGCGGCCCGCGCCGCGAACTCCCAGACCCGCGGCCCCAGGTCTGGTTCTGCTTGTTCGGGTGGCCGGTCAACCGTCGGCGCCGCCCGATCTGCTCACGGGCCGGTGGGGTCGCAAAATCGGGCTTACGCGCAAGCCGCTTGCTACTTACCGCCGGCAGCCTTGTAGGCATCGATGGCACGGCGACAGTTCGGCGACATCTGGCTCATGTTCTTCTTGAAGCAGGCGTCCATCTGCGGGCTATTCGGGTCTATGCCGGCACAGAATGTGATGGCGTCACCTGCACAATTGGTCTGCAGTTCCTGATTGCCGCGATTTGGCGCCTGTGCCGAGGCGGGGGCGGCGATCGCGATGAGACCGAGGGCGAGGATGAGGCGGCGCATGTTTGGTCCTTAACCAGAGCAGTTCGTCCACGCCCTAACGAAGCTGACGCCCGTTTTATCCCATCCGCGTGCAAAATCGGATTCCAGCCGCGCTCTGCAAGGTAAACCCCAGGCCCGCGGTCATGGCACCAACCTGGTCAGCCCGCCGGCCGCCAAAGCTGTCACGAGCATCGCAAAGCCGATGCGCGAGCCCTGCTGCCGATCCTGGTCCGAACCAAGTGCCTCAGAGACTCGTCTTTTTTGCCGCGAACTCCCAGACCGGCACGCCCCAGGCCTGACCCGGCTTCGTCCGGTAGCCGGAGAAGCAATCAAACACGATCCGGTCCTGCTCGACGGCAATCACCCGGCTGTCGTTGACCATCAGCGCGCCGGCATATTCCACGCGCAGGAAGCCATGTTGCGGGTGAACGCCGAACAGCTGCTCGGCGGTCCAGCCGCGCCGGTGCGCGTCGGCGCCGTGCGCGTCGAGGAAAGCCAGCGCGTTCGTCCGCATCGCCGCTCACTTCGCCGGCAGCAGATACCGGCACGGCGACGCGTGCTCGGACAGGCGCTCGATCTGGTCGCGCCAGGTTATGACGGCGGGCGGGTAGTTGGACATGACGGCGGGGTACGGCCGAATGGTTGCCGGTCCGCTAAGCGTCCGCCACGTTCGCGACCGATGAGGATGCGGGCGCAGCCTTCATCGCGATGGCCAAGGCGGCGGCCATGACGCCCTTCACGGGAGTCGTTCCGCCGATTCGGCACTGACCCGATCGGCCTCCACCCTGGAGAGGCCTTGTGGCGGAGCGGTCATGACGCGGTCGAGGCCCTACAACGCAAAACGGCCGGGGCGATGCCCCGGCCGGTCCCGTTGTCGGCGATGCCGCTCTTAGCGGAGCAGCTGCAGGATGCCCTGCTGCGCCTGGTTGGCCAGCGACAGGGCCGAGATGCCCAGCGACTGCCGGGTCGACAGCGCCTGCGAGTTGGCCGCCTCCTGGTTGAGATCGGCCGCGGTGAGGTTGGACGATCCGGTATCCAGGATGTTGATCAGGTTCTTGCTGAAATCCTGACGGTTCTGCACCACCGAGAGGTTCGAACCGAAGGTCGAGGCATCGGTGCGCAGCTGGCTGGAGGCAGTGGTCAACTTGCTAAGTGTCGTGTTGATGTCGTCGTTCAGCAGGAAGTTGCCCTGTCCTGCCTTGGTCGTGCCGGCCGACTTGTTGCTGATCGCACTGAGATTGAGGCCGGCCGAGGTCTCGTCGGTCGCGGTGACCTGCAGGTTCGAGTTGCCCTTCGGGTTGAAGTTGATCGTCAGGTCGTTGTTGGGGCCCTTACCTCTGATCAGGTTCGTGCCGTTGAAGCTTGCGTCACTGGCCAGCTGATCGATCTGGGTCAACAGGCTGTTGTACTGCGACGCAAGCGTTGCGCGGGCCGAGACGCCCGACACCGTCAGATCCGTGCTCTGGCTGGCGGCGGTCGTGGTGTCATAGGTCACGCCCGACGCGTTCGTTCCGCCCGTGAAGCCGAGCGCCGTCTGATCGGCCGAGGTCTTGAACTCGACGTCGGCCGACGCGTTCATGACGATCTTGGTGCCATCCGTGCTCTTCGAGAAGCTGCCGGCGCCGACGGCGGTATTGAGAGAGGCGATCGCGTCGTCGATCGTTCCGGTCGAGGTGAGCGCGGCAGTCGTCGCGACACCGTTGACGAACAGGTTCAGGGTCGTGGCGCCCGTCGGAGCCGTATACGCGTTCTTTGCGGTGCCGGTGGTGGTGATCTGGGTGGACAGCGCCTGGTTGGCGACCGACTTCGCCTGATCGACCAGCTTCTGGATCGACGTGATGCCCTGGTTGGCCGCCTGGATCGCCTGGATGCCGTTGGAGATGCCGTCGAGCAGGTTCCCCAGGTCGCCGGAGCGCTGGCTCAGCGACTGGGAGGTGAAGAAGCTGACCGGGTTGTCGAGGGCCGAGGAGACCTTCAGGCCAGTGGAGAGCCGGTTCTGGGTGGTCGCGGTCAGCGCCGCCGTATCCTGCAGGGAGAGCAGGTTCTGGCGGGTCGCGGCGGTCAGGGTGACGCTGGAACTCATCTGCTACGCATCCATCGTTGCGTGTTCACAGCTATTTCGCACGGCAAAGTAAATAACATCTTATCTGGCCGATAATCCGCAAACGGGGCGGTCGAGTGGACAAGGTTTATCGGATCAGGCAGTCCCGCCTGCACGCTGTTACCCCCACTCGCGGAGGCCTGTACCATCAGGTTCTAGGATGTCGGCGCACGCGCTTCGGCGGCCATCCTGCTGGGATGTGCGAGGCTCTCGTGCGCGGGAAAAAGCCCGCGCCGGCGGACCGGGCGGGCTGATGCAACGTTGGGCCGGCTCAGCGCTTGCGATGCTGGGAAGCCACAGGCAGCCGCGAGAAGACCTCCTCGCACATCGTGCCGAGGCTGCTTCTCATGAGATTTCTCGCCCAAATCCGGCGGCCGTTGTCCATCAGCTCGATCGCTTTCGGCTCCGGTGTCTCTTTTGCGCAGGCTTTCATGACCCTCATGAAGGGATATTCCATCTTGCGACCGCACGACTTCACCGCTTGAAGGAATATCCCGTAGTTCTCAAAATTTTTACTGCAGTTATCGTCCGAGCGTGCGGCCGAGATAGAGCCACACATGATCAGCATCGCAAGATATGACCGAAGAAGCACTTGTGAAATCCGTGCAAGCGGGATTTACGAGCCGGCGTCCAGACGCAAGATGGCCTGCCAGAGCAGGGTTGTGACGGGCGCTCGCTCGCCCGAGAGACGTTGGTCCCTTCCAAACAGTTCCGAGCGCCTGCAACGAAAAAGCCCTGCCGGCGGTGCCGGTGGGGCTGAAGGAAACCGTGAGCGGAACAGCCGAGTCCGGTAAGCGGCGGGCCAGTCAGCAGGGCGGCGCCCAAGCGGTGCCCTTGTCGGATAGCGGGACTCAGCTATCCTGCCGACATGCGCGCAGCCCTCGCAAGCCTCGCTCTCATCGTCGCTACCGGTGGGGCAAGCGCGCAGCAGCACCTGCCGACTGTTCCGGAGTTGCTGACCGCGGAGCTGAAAGCCTCGCAGGCCTGTCAGGGCTCCGGAGATCCCGCCATCATCCGTGAGCAGTGCCGCCTCCGCGATCGGCTCAGCGGCCGCTTGGCCCAGGCTGGTTACTGCTGGGGGCGTAAAGGGCAGACCGACGAGAAGAAGGAGTGGCACGCCTGCCAGCCGGACTCGATCTATGAGGACGATATCGAGGCCGTGCAGCGCTGACGAGAAAACCCGCCTGGGCGAAACGCGCCGGCGAAACGCCCGCTCGTCCCGGCCCGAATCCCCACACCGACTGCCGCGCAGAGGCCGAGCCGCCGCGTCCCTGAATTCGGACCGCAGCACATCATGGCCCGCACCGGCGGACCGGCCGGGCGAAGGTTGCGTACGATGTTGGAGGCCCGAGCTCCTGATCCGATCGCAACCAGCGTCGGTGGCTGAACGACTACGCCTGTAGCGTGATGCGGTCAGAGAGAAACAGCCATGTAACGCGGTCTGCCCAGTGTCGAGCTTCGTCAACCTGGAGCGGCTCAGCATGGACGACCCTTCCACGCCGGATGCTATGGACATCCGCCTCGACGCGCGTCACCCCGCCTTCCGCGAAGACCCGCACGCCATCCTCGGCGACCTGCGCGCACGCTGCCCGGTTCATCAGGACAGCGTGCTCGATCGCGTCGTGCTCACCCGCGCCGACGACGTCGCGGCCGTCTTGGCTGACCGCACTCTGTCCAGCGACCCCTTCAAGGGACGGCCCACCACCTACGGTCGAGCCGGTTTAACCGACGCCGACCGCCCGGACCTCCCGCTGCCGTTTCTCGACGATCCGGACCACGCCCGGCTGCGCCGGCTCGTCGTCCAGGCTTTCAGCGTCCGCGCCGTCGAGGCACTTCGTCCACGCATTGAAGCGATTGCCGCGACTCTGCTCGACCGCATCGACCCCACACGCCCCTTCGATCTCATCGCCGACTATGCCGTGCCGCTGCCGACCCTCGTCATCGCCATCATGCTCGGTATCGGCGATGCCGAGATCGAGCAGTTCAAGGCGTGGTCGGACGCCGTCTTGATCGGGTACGCGCCGGGGCGGACCGAGGCGGAGGTGCGCGATCGAAACGCCGCAAACGATGGGCTGAATGATTGCATCCGGCGTGCGATCGTCGAGCGTCGGCGTGAGCCCCGCGATGATCTCATCGGCGCCCTGACGGCGGCCGAGGCGCAGGGCGAGCGGCTGAGCGATATCGAGATCCTCAACACCTGCCGCACGCTGCTCGTCGCCGGCAACGTCACGACCACCGATCTGATCGGCAACGGCAGCGTCGCGCTACTGCGGCATCCCGAACAAGCCGCGCGGCTGCGCGCCGACCCCGGGCTGTGGCCGGCTGCGATCGAGGAGATGCTGCGCTACGACCCGCCTGTTGTGAGTTGGAACCGGCAGTGCATCGATGACCGCCTGATCGACGGTTGTCCGGTCGAAGCGGGCCAGACGGTGACGGCCATGCTGTTGGCGGCCAACCATGACCCGGCCCTGCACGCCGCGCCACACGACTTCGACATCGGGCGGGACCGCCAGAAGCACCACAGCTTTGGCGGTGGCGCGCATTTCTGCCTGGGAGCTTCGCTAGCACGCCTGGAAGCCCAGGTCGCGCTCTCGGCGCTGTTCGACGGTTTTAAGCAGTTGCGGCTGGCACCGGGGCACGACCTGCACCGTAAGGCAATACCCCGATTCGGCGGCTACGAGACCGTGTGGCTGACAGCGGTGTGAAACTGAGAAAAGCCCCGCGCGGCGGTGCCGGCGGGGCTTCGGAAGGCAATCTGGTCTATAAGGACACGACGCCCAGTGTTCGGCCGATGCCCTAGCGGCTGTTGCCGCTGCCAGCGCTGCCGCCCGGCACCGCCCGTGAGGGCTGGCTCGCGTTGCCGCCAGCAGCCGAGTTCGTCGTTGCGGTTTCAGCCCCAGTCGCGCCGCGGGAGATGACCACGTCGCGATCGTTGCCGGTCGTGTTGGGCTGAGACTGGATTACAGCTCCGCCTGATTGCGGGGAGGCGCCGGGGGCCGCAGGTTGGGCAAAGGCCATTCCTGGAGCCAACAAGACGAGCGAAGCAATAAGAGCGGTGGATGTGACGCGCATTGAGCATCCTTTCAGTTGCAGCTCCTTAGGTAACTCAGCGCCAGATCGAAGTTTCCGGATGACTATAATGTATGCTTCGATACACGTGATGGGCGCCATGTTTTTTCGCACGGCCCAACAGCAACTATAATCCCCACAGAGGCCATTCGATCGGCTGATAGGCGCGATCACCCTATGTAGCCTCTCTGCATCGGGATCGGATCCCTGAACCGACCGCGTTCAGGCGGACAGTCGTACACGAAAAAACCGCCTCGGCCGGAGCCGGGCGGTTCGCGGTGGTCTCGCTGGCAAAAACGAGATCTGGTCTGGGCAGGTGACGTTCGGGAAGGTCTGCCGCGCGGCGGGTTGCCCGGCTCGGCGCACGAGCTGGGCAAGGCCGGCACGCGCCGGGCGGCCGAGGACGGGGCGACGGAGGCGAAGCTCAACGCGCTGTTCGGCTGGTCTGACGGTCGCCGCGAGAGTGCAACCTATACGCGGAGCGCGAACCGGGCCGGCCCGCGAGGCGCGGAGAAATACCGCACCGGTTCCCAGGATCCCGCATCCCCGGAAAAGATAAAGCCCGCCAACAACTTGGCGGGCTCACATCCGTTAATTGGTGCCCAGGAAAGGACTCGAACCTTCACCTCTCGCGAGACTGGTACCTGAAACCAGCGCGTCTACCAATTCCGCCACCTGGGCTTGCCGTCGGCCATCGGCCGGCGACGGCTCCGTTTAGGCAACGGAGCCGTCGCCGTCAATCGCGATTTCAGCCCTGCGGCCACTCTCGAATGTCGGCGAAGTGCCCGGTCACCGCCGCGGCGGCCGCCATCGCCGGAGACACGAGGTGCGTCCGCCCGCGCGGACCCTGCCGGCCCTCGAAGTTGCGGTTCGATGTCGAGGCGCAGCGCTCGCCCGGGCGCAGCTTGTCCGGGTTCATGCCGAGGCACATCGAGCAGCCCGGCTCGCGCCAGTCGAAGCCCGCCGCCTTCAGGATCTTATCGAGGCCCTCGGCCTCGGCCTGCGCCTTCACCAGGCCGGAACCCGGCACGATCATCGCCGAGACGCCCTCGTGGACCTTGCGGTCGCCGACCACCCGCGCGACCTCGCGCAGATCCTCGATCCGGCCGTTCGTGCAGGAGCCGATGAAGATCCGGTCCAGAGCGATGTCGGTGATTCGGGTGCCCGGCGTCAGGCCCATATAGGCCAGCGCCTTCTCCTTCGATTGTCGCTTGTTCTCGTCGGCGATCTCGGCCGGATCCGGCACGCGGCCCTGCACCGAGATCACGTCCTCGGGGCTGGTGCCCCAGCTGACGATCGGCGGCAGGTTGGCGGCGTCGAGGCGCACCTCGCGGTCGAAGAAGGCGCCCTCGTCCGTGACGAGGCTCTCCCAGTAGCGGCGCGCCGCGTCGAAGGCGGCGCCCTTGGGGGCCTTCGGCCGGTCCTTCACGTACGCGAAGGTCGTCGCGTCGGGGGCCACCATGCCGGCGCGGGCGCCGCCCTCGATCGACATGTTGCAGATCGTCATCCGGCCCTCCATCGAGAGCGCGCGGATCGCGTCGCCGGCATACTCGATCACGTGGCCGGTGCCGCCGGCGGTGCCGATCTCGCCGATGATCGCCAGGATGATGTCCTTCGCGGTCACGCCCGCCGGCAGCGTGCCGTCGACGGTGACGCGCATGTTCCGCGCCTTGCGCTGCACCAGCGTCTGGGTGGCGAGCACGTGCTCGACCTCCGAGGTGCCGATGCCGTGTGCCAGCGCCCCGAAGGCACCGTGCGTCGAGGTGTGGGAATCGCCGCACACGATCGTCTGTCCGGGCAGCGTGAAGCCCTGCTCGGGTCCGATGATGTGGACAATGCCCTGGCGCCGGTCGAGGGCATCGTAGAATTCGATGCCGAAGTCGCGCACGTTCTCGGCCAGCGCCTCGAGCTGGGTGCGGCTCTCGGGGTCGTCGATGCCCTTCGTGCGGTCGGAGGTCTGGACGTTATGGTCCACCACCGCGAGCGTCTTTTCCGGGTGGCGCACCTTGCGGCCGGCCGTGCGCAGCCCCTCGAACGCCTGCGGGCTCGTCACTTCGTGAACGAGGTGACGGTCGATGTAGAGGAGGCTGGAGCCGTCCGGCTGGACATCGGCGACGTGGTCGTCCCAAATCTTGTCGTAGAGAGTGCGCGGGCTGGTCATCGGTTTTCGTCTTCGGAGATGGGGCGGTGCAGAGCTCTCGCGATGATGCGTCATCCTTAGTAGGCATCGCGCGCGGATTTCGAAAGAGGCCAGCCCTGCCCCGGTCGGATGGCCGCCCGGCGTCGGCGCGCGGATGTCACCGTCAAGGGGCTGTCCCGCTGGCGCCGCACCCCGCGCAGGTCCTATGCGGGAACGGGGGAACCGGCCGCCTCGCTGAGCGGCCGAACACGGGAGTGAGCGATGCCTGATGCGCCGGCCGAGATCCTGTTGCTGCGGAAGATGCACCCGCTGGTGGAGGCGGCTTTCGAGGGGCGGCATACGGTGCACCGGCTCGCGGGCGCCGCGGATCCGGAGGCGGTGCTCGCCGAGATCGGCCCGCGAATCCGCGCGCTCTGCGTCGGCGGGCAGGTCGGCGTGGACGCGGCGCTGATGGACCGGCTCCCGAACCTGGAACTCATCGCCAATTTCGGTGTCGGCTACGATGCCGTGGACGCGGTCGAAGCCCACCGGCGCGGCGTCACCGTCACCAACACGCCGGATGTGCTCACCGACGAGGTTGCCGATCTCGCGGTCGGGCTCGTGCTCGCGACCCTGCGGCGGATCCCCCAGGCGGATCGCTACCTGCGTGCCGGCCACTGGCCCAAGGCGCCCTTCCCGCTCACGGCCTCCCTGCGCGGGCGGCGCATCGGCATCCTCGGTCTCGGTCGGATCGGGCGGGCGATCGCTCGACGCCTCGAGAGCTTCGGCGTGGAGATCGACTACCACGGCCGCAGCCGGCAGGCGGACGTGCCCTTCACCTATCACGACAGCCTGCTCGGCCTCGCCCGCGCCGTCCATATCCTGATCGTAGTGGCGCCCGGGGGCGCCGACACGCGCAACCTCGTGGACGCGGCCGTGCTGGAAGCGCTCGGCCCCGAAGGCATCCTGATCAACGTTGCCCGGGGCACGCTGGTCGGCGAGGCGGCGCTGACCGCCGCGCTGAAAGCGGGCACGATCCTGGGTGCCGGTCTCGACGTGTTCGAGAACGAGCCGCACGTGCCGGAGGACCTCGCCGCCCTCGACAACACGGTGCTGCTGCCGCATGTCGGCTCCGCCTCGGAGCATACCCGTGCCGCGATGGCGCAACTCGTCGTCGATAACGTCATCTCGTGGTTCGAGGGGCGCGGCCCGCTGACGCCCGTCGCAGAGACGCCCTGGAGACCGAAGACGTGAGATCGGCACAGGCCGCCCTGCTGGCCAGCTTGGTCCTGATCCCCTGGCCGGCGGCGGCGCAGGATGCGCCCGACCCGGCCCCTGGATCCGCTGCCCCGGCCACCGACATGCTCGCGGCCCCGCCCGTCGCGGCCTCCGCCCCGCCGAGCCTGCCCGAGAAGCTCGGCGAGGTTCCCGGGACCTGGGACCTGTCCCGCGACGGCACCAATCGCCGCTGCGTGATGACATTGCTGCTCGACAGCGGCGAGGCCGGGCGGAAGGTGAACTTCCCGGCGGGGTGCCGACGCGCCCTGCCGGTGATCGCCGGCGTCGCCGGATGGCTGTTCGTCGATGGCGCCGTGCGCCTCGTCGACCGCAACGTCCGGCCGATCCTCGACTTCGCCAAGCGGCCGGACCAGCGCAGCCTCGTCGCACGGGCGGAGAGCGGCGAGCATTACAGCCTGGTCCCGCTGGACATCGTGGCGATGCGGCCCGCCGAGGCGGCGGGCGGAGCGGGCACCCCGGCCGAGCTGGCGCCGAAGCCGTCCACGCTGCAGGCCGCGATACCGGTTCCGGCCGCGTTGCAGCCGGCCGCGGTCGCCGCGCCGGGGCCGGAGCCAGGGATCTACGCCCTGGACCGCTTCCAGGAGCGCGATACCTGCCGGATCACCATCGACGGCGCCGGTGGCGGCGTGAAGATCGTCCCCGGCTGCCACGATGGCGGGCTGGAGGTGTTCGACCCGGTGCGCTGGCGCTACGCCAACGGCCGCATGACGCTGACCGCCAAGCGCGGCCACAGCATCGACCTCGTGCCGAGCGGCGACGGGCGCTGGCGGCGCGACCCGGAGGTCGGCACCACCTTCGTCCTGCGCCGCGTCGACTGACGCTTAGCGTGCGGCGCCGCGGCCGTCCTGAACCGGGAGCATCCGCTCCAGAAGGCCGTCGCGGCGGATGACGAGGTGCCAGACGGTACCGGCGACGTGCAGCACCACCAGGGCATACACGAACCACTGCCCGGCGACATGGATCGACTCGGCCACCTTCTGGGCCGCGTCGTCCTTCGGCAGGCCCGGCACCGTGAACAGCCAGAAATACGGCGTGTCGCGGCCGGACAGCGCGCTCAGCAGGTAGCCGCTGACCGGCATGATCAGGAAGATCGCGTAGAGCAGCCAGTGGTTGATGCGGCCGATCAGCGTCAGGAGGCGCGGCGCCTGCGGGTCCGGCGGCGCCGGCCGGATCATGCGCCAGACGATCCGCAGGACCACGATCGCCAGGATCGTCAGGCCGACCGATTTGTGCAGGACGAAGGCGCTGCCCTTGGCCGGCGACGGAGGCAGGCTGATCGCCACCCAGGCCAGCGGCAGGATGGCGAGCACCAGGGCTGCGGTCAGCCAGTGCAGCGCCTGCGCGACGGGATTGTAGCGCGGCAGCCCGGAGGCCGTGACGTAGGTGGCGGGGAGCGGCGCCGCCTTGCCGGCCGCGATCGGAGAAGCTGACATGATCCCTCGCGCGTGAGCGTGGTCCGGTTCTGCATCTAGGGCCGGCGGCGAGGCGGAGGAGTATCGCGTCAGCGGGACGCGTCGGCCTCCGCGGTCCGCGCGACGGCGAGCAGGGCGGCAAGCTCCGCCGCCGCGGCGTTCAGCCGGGCCGCGACCCCCTGATCCACGATGCGGCCGTCCAGAATGTCGTCGGACCCCGCGTAGACCGACGTCGGCGCGATGTGGGCCGCGAAGAAGCCGAACAGCGGCCGCAGCCCGTGCTCGACCACGAGGGCATGGCGCAGACCGCCGCCCGTGGCGGTGAGCGCCACGGGCATGCCGGCCATCCGGACCGGATCGGCGAAGTCGAACACGTGCTTGAACAGGCCCGCATAGCCACCCTGGTACACCGGCGTCCCAACGATCAGTGCATCCGCCCCCTCGATCGCCTCGATCATCTGTGCCGCCGGCGCGGACAGATCGTCGCGCTGCGTCGCCCCGAGGCTGGGCCCGGCATCGAGCAGGTCGTAGACCGTCAAATCGATCCGGCGCAGGCGGCCGAGTTCGGTCCCGAGCGCCTCGACCAAGACGCGGGTGCGCGAGGGCCGCTTGGCGCTCCCCGAGAAGGCAACGACGCGGGCAACGCTGGGCTTGACGCTCGACTCGATACTCACCGGGAACCTTTCCGCCGCAGGACGCCCCGATGCGGGACTGCGCACACATCCGGCGCGTGCAACGGACGCGCCTCGGGCCTCATGACGGTAGCGCATTACCCCTCCGGATGAACACTCGGCGCATCCGCGCGCCGCCGCCATTTCGTTGCAGAACGACGAAGCCTCACGGCCGCAGCCTCCAGACGTGGCTGCGCTTGATCTCGGAATCTTCCAGGGATCGCGAGACGGGCACCGCGTAGGTCACCAGGCATTCGAGCCGGTCCCGCGGCAGGTACGTCCGGCCCGGATCGCCGATCAGAACCGTGGTGCCCTTCGCCTGGAGGCCGGTGAGCCATCCCGTCACGGCTTCGGCGAGGTCGCGCTCGTAGAAGACGTCGGCCGCCAGGACGAGATCGACCCCGGGATCCGTCTCGAGGAGATTGCCGGACACGGCCGCGATGCGGTCTGCGACGGCGTTGGCGGCGGCGTTCAGATGGATCGCCGCCACGGCGAACGGGTCCAGGTCGCTGGCGATGACATGCCGCGCACCGGCACGCGCCGCGGCGATCGCCACCAGGCCGGAACCCGAGGCGAAATCCACCACCCGCGCGCCCGCTACGACATCGGGGTGATCGAGGACATAGCGGGCGAGGGCCTGTCCGCCCGCCCAGGCGAAGGCCCAGAACGGCGGCGGCAGGCCGATCGTCTGCAACTCCTCCTCGGTCCGTTGCCACAAGGCGGTCGCCTCGTCGGCCACGTGGAGCCGGATCTCGGGGGCGTGGGGCACGGGCAGCAGGCGGGTGTTGGCGCGGATGAATCGGGTCGGATCGTCGGGCGCGTGCATGATCAGGCGTCCAGCAGGTCGCGCCAGACGGCGCGGACGCTGTCGGTCACCGCGGCCTCGGTGAAGCCGCCGGTCTCGATCCGCGACCGCGCCGCCGCGCCCAGGTCGGCGACAAGGCGGGCGTCGCCGCTCAGCCGTACGAGGACACGCGCCAGGGCGGGCGCGTCGTCCGGCGGGACGAGCAAACCCTCGACACCGTCGCGCACGAGGCTGCGGCAGCCCGGGACGTCCGACGCGACCAGGGCCCGGCCGCAGGAGGCGGCCTCCAGTAACGTCCGCGGCAGGCCCTCGCCGCCCCGGGAGGGCAGGCACGCGACGTGGTGATGGGCCCAGACCGAGGCGACATCGGCCGTCGGTCCGTGCCACGCGACGCCGTCGCGGCTCCAATCCCGCAGCGTCGCCTCGGCGATCGCGCGCCGGTTCGACGGATCCGGCGCGCCGAAGAGGTCGAGCTCGACCGGCGCGCCCTGCGCGCGGGCGAGGCGGACCGCCTCCACGGCCACGTCCACGCCCTTCGACCACAGCATGCGGGCCACGACGGCCACCCGCAACGGCGGCATCGCCGGCAGCGGATGGGGCACGAAGTCCGCCGGATCGACTCCGGCGCCGCCGATCACCGTGACCGATTGGTCCAGCGGATCGAGGCCGAGGGCGCGGGCATCGTCCGGGTTCTCGAACAGGAAGCGGGTGCGCGTCGAGGCCAGCGGGCCGCGGATCAGCGCCCGCAAGCCGAGCCGGGCCGCCCGCCCGATCCGGTCCTGCCGGGCACCCATGAGGCCGAGCCCGGTCAGCGCATAGACCCGGGCTGGGATGCCCGCCATGGCGGCGGCCGTGCCGCCGACCAAAATGCCGCGCAGGGCGATGCAGTGGACGATGTCGGCCCGGAGCGCCTTCAGGATCGCGGCGAGCTGACCGGCCGCGTAGCCGGCGGCCATGGGGTTGAGGCTCGCCCGTTCCGCCTCCAGGGGCACCACCTGCGCGCCGGTCGCCTCGATGGCGGCGCGGTGCGCCCGGACCCGGGTGACGACCGCCACCGCCAGGCCCATGGCCACGGCGGCCCGCGCCATCGGCAGGAAGTGCGAGGCGAAGAACCAGTCCTCGGTCACGACGAAGACGAGGCGCCGCATCGGGGCCGGCAGGTTTTCTGAGGCGGATTCAGAGGCCATGGCGATCCTCTAACACGCCCCCGCGGCGCATCCTGCGGCGGATGCGCAGGCCCGGAACGGCCGGCCCACGCAGCCGGTTGACCAAGGCCTTCTCGCGGGGCGTGCAGCCCGGCGGCGTAATCGGGAGGGGCAGGCGATGGCGGATGTCGGGACGGTCGAGAGCGGCGGAGACCTGCGCGCGGCGGCGGAGGAGGCCGGGCTGGTCTATGTCGGCGATAGCCGGCCGGGCCTGACACGCAAGCGCAGCGGCACCGGCTTCCGCTACCTCGACGCGAAGGGCGCACCGGTTCGGGACCAGAAAATTCTGGCCCGCATCCGGTCCCTCGCGGTGCCGCCGGCCTATACGGATGTCTGGATCTGCCCACGCAGCAACGGCCACATCCAGGCGACCGGCCGGGACGCCAAGGGCCGGAAGCAGTACCGCTACCATCCGGATTTCCGGCAGGCGCGGGAGGCCAACAAGTTCTCGCGCATCATGGCCTTCGCGAACGCCCTGCCCGACATCCGTCGGCGGGTCGATGCCGACATGAAGCGGCCGGGCCTCTCGCGCGAGAAGGTGCTGGCCACGGTGGTCCACCTCCTCGAGACGACGCTGATCCGCGTCGGCAACGACGACTACGCGCGCACCAACAAGAGCTACGGGCTCACCACCTTGCGCGATCCCCATGTCCGGATCGAGGGTGCGGCCCTGTCGTTCCGATTCAAGGGCAAGAGCGGCAAGACCTGGGACGTCTCGCTCAAGGACCGGCGCGTCGCCCGGATCGTGAAGGCCTGCCAGGACCTCCCCGGTCAGGAGCTGTTCCAGTATCTCGACGCGGACGGCACCCAGCGCGACGTGACCTCGTCGGACGTCAACGCGTATCTGCGCGAGATCACCGGCGAGGACTTCACCGCCAAGGATTTCCGGACCTGGGCCGGCACGGTCCTGGCCGCCCTGGCCCTGCGCGAGTTCGAGAGCTTCGACAGCGAGGCTGGCGCCAAGCGCAATCTTCGGGCTGCAATCGAGAGCGTCGCCAGCCGCCTCGGCAACACGCCGACGATCTGCCGCAAATGCTATATCCATCCTCAGGTTCTCGATTGCTACCTGGAGGGCGGCCTGCTCCTTCAGGTGAAGGACGCGGTCGAGTCGGAGTTGAGTGAGGATCTATCGAGCCTTCGACCCGAGGAGGCCGCAGTCCTCGGGCTGCTCCAGTCGCGGCTGGCCGCGGCCGAGGACGACGTCCGCGCGGGGCAACTGGTCAAGCCCGCGGCGACGCAGGGCCCGAACGCGAAGACAGGGCGCGGCAAGCCCGCCGCCAAAGCGGCAGCGAAGAGATCGGGTGCCGCCCGCACTCCATCGGCCGCGAAGGAGAAGCCGCGATCGCGCGCTCAGGGAAGACAGCAGGCCGGCGCCGCCTGACGCTGTCCTGCACCCCCGACGAGCCCGCTCGCTGTCCCGGTCAGTGCCGGAACGAATTGTCGTTGCTCGACGCGGGCCCGCTGGTCGTGCCGCGCCGGGCCTGCTCGCCGCTGTCCACCACCGGCGCGAGGCCGAGCTGACGCGCGAGAGAGACCAAGTCCTTCAGCCGCCCGGTCTGGGTCTTGCGGCGCAGGTTGAGGCGGTGGGTCTCAACCGTCCGGACGCTGAGGGCGAGCCGCCGTGCGACCTCCTTGTTGCTGAAGCCCGAGCTGAGGAAACGCAGTACCTCGGCCTCACGCGGTGTCAGCCCGAGGCTGTCGCCGGGACCGGTCGGCATGGGCAAGGGCTGCTCCGGCGGCACCAGACACTCGGAGCCCTCCGCGAGCGCGAGCAGCGCGGCACCGAGGTCCCGCGGCGACTTCGAGCGGGCGACAAAGGCATCGGCGCCCGCAGCCAGGAGGGCGCGCAGGTCGTCGGCGGTGAGGGCGCCGAACGCCACCAGCGTGCGCAGGTTCGGCTGGCGCTCCTTCAGACCGACGAGGCGTGCGATCCCATCGGCCAGCCGGATCTCATCCAGGAAGATCAGCGCGACCGCGCTCCCGGCACCGGCCTGTTCCAGGTCTGCCTCGCCGATCGTGTGAAATTCCGGCATGTGCTCCAGAGTGGCGCGAACAGTCGCGCTCAGGTCCTGCGGCTCATCCAGGATCAGGACGCCAACGGCCGTACTCATGACCTCGCACCTTTCTCTCCCGACATGGTACAGGTGGCCGGGATCGAAGGCCAAGTTCCAAGAACCGTTCCAGTCAGAACGGGCGAATATTAAGCTTTATATTGGCAGAATCGATGCACGTTCGCCGCACCTGGGCGAATTCCTGCCCCGATCTGGGGCAGGTGCCGGGATGTGCTGATCCGGCTGTGCCGATCTGGGACAGTCGGGCTGTTTCAACTGGCGACCGCCACGCCGTCATGACCCTGATACGGGACCACCTGATTGCGGCCGCCGCTCTTGGCCGCATAAAGCGCGACGTCGGCACGCTTGATCAGGGCCTCGACGCTGTCGCCGTCGACCCAGCTGCTGACACCGAAGCTGCAGGTCAGCCGGATCGGGCCCTTGCTGCCCAGGATGTGGAGCGCCTGAACGCCCACACGCAGGCTTTCGGCGCGCGCGAGAGCCAGGGAGAGACCGCATCCCGGCAGGATGACGGCGAATTCCTCGCCGCCGAGTCGGCCGGCGATGCCGGCCCCGGAGATCAGATCGGCCACGGCCTTGATGGCGACGTCGCCGACATCGTGCCCGTGCTCGTCGTTGATCCGCTTGAAGTGATCGATATCGAGCAGAATGGCCGAAACGCCGCCGGAACGCCGGCTCTGCTCGGCAGCTTTCCGCGCGCGGTTGAAGAAGGCACGCCGGTTGTAGGAACCGGTCAGCGGATCCGTCTCCGCCAGACGGATCAGTTCCTCCTGCATCGTGATCAGGCGCTCGGCCGCCCGGAGCCGCGCGTTCAGCTCCTCGGCGCTGGGCGGCTTCTCGATGAAATCGTCGGCGCCACTGTCGAGCGCCTCGGCCAGGCTGCGGACGTTGCGCGCCGACGACATGGTGATGACGTGCAGGGGGCCGCGCCCCTCGGCGAGCAGGCGCGCCGACCAGCAGAGCTCGAGCCCGCAGAGCGGCCGAACCTCAAGGCTTGTTATCAGGACCCGGACCGCCGGCGTCGCGGCGAGGAAGTCCAAGGCCTGCGCGGAATCCGTGAAGGCGTGCACGTCGTGACCCCGCGGCTCGATCAGCGAGGCGATGATCTGGAGCACGACGCGGCTCGAGTCGACGATGACGATCTGCATGGCGTGACCCGGGATTGATATCCGCGGTGTAAGCCGGAAGACTTAACCCGACCCAAACGGTCTGGATTTCAGGATGAGCGCGGCCATAACCACTCCCGACCAGCGCTATATCGTTGTCCGTGATCGACTTTGGCGGCGGACAGATCCCAATTTGTCTCCGGAAGAGCGGCAGGCGCTGATCGTACGGCTGATGGCAGCACGCCGGGCCGTGAAGGCGGCCAAGCAGGCCGAGCGCGACAACGATGCCGGCGCGGCGGAGGCGTTGACCGCCGCCCGCGCCGAGGTTGACGCCGCCAAGGTCGCGCTTGGCGAGCGCGGGCCGGTCTGGTGGCAGGACGGTGCGCCGGATCTCAACCGGCGCATGGTCCGCACCACCCCCTATGCGGAGTGGTACGCCGCGCTCAGCGCCGGGGAACCTGAACCGAGATGATCTGAGGGCCGGAGGGCCGACCGCCAGCAGTCTCGCGCCCGCGATGACGCGCGGTCGAGTCGCCGACATTGATGACCGTCAGGGTCGGCTGCGCGGCCGGAGGCGCCGCGATGCCCGTCACCGTCGGAATCCCATATGTGCCGTAGCTCCACGGCGCGGGAACGATCTGGGTCGGGCGCGGCACGCGCGTCAGGGGGGCGCCGATGTAGGTCCCGCGCACGAAGTTGCCGGCGAAGCCGTCCTCGCCGGCGTAGGCCGGACCATAGGCATCGACACCGCGGAAGCCCTGGGCCGAAGCCGGCGCGGCGAGGAACAGGGCGAGAAGTGCGAGGGTCGTCCGGGGCGCCATGGCGTCGGCTCCGATGCGCGTCGGCGCGACCGGGTCGCGCGGATGCTGGGGCGGGCTGCTGGGGAACGAACCGGACCACCGGCCGTTCCGGCGCTCCAGCCGTGGAGAGTGCGTAACGCTCACTCCACACCCTTCGGATTGCCGCGGCCGATCTCAGCGGCAGGTGGTGATCCGCCGGACGACCCAGCCCTCGCCCTCGATCCAGAGGCGGCGGCGTGCCCGGCTGCAGATCGCGTCATCGTCCCGCTCCACCACGGCAGCGGGATGTACCTGGGCGCCGGCTTCGGCGACTTTCGTCTCGGCCGGGGCTGTCGCGGCCTGAGCGGTGAGGTTGGCCAGGAGGAGAACGGCGCCGGACGCGCCGGCTACGGACATACGGATCATCATGGCGGGAAGAGCGCTCTGCGGCCGTGCTTGGGGGATCGTTCCTTGAATGCACGGGCGCCCAAATCGGTTTCATCGTCCGCGACAGTTGGTGCGCCGCGGCACGTCCGCCCGAGCACCGCTTAGATTTCCGTGCGTTCGCGGGTAAGGAGGAACAAAACCGGATACGACGGCTGCCGGAAGCCCCTGCACCGCGCCATGAACGGGTGCGGCAAGGTCCGGTCCAACACGCAAGGGTTCATGAGCAAGCCGAAGCCCCCGACCAACGCCCTCCTGACGCCGGAGAAGCGCACCGAGGACGTCGATCAGACGATCCGCCCGCTGAGCCTGTCCGAGTTCATCGGCCAGCGGGCGGCGCGGGCGAACATGCAGATCTTCATCGAGGCGGCGAAGAAGACCGGTCAGGCGCTCGACCACGTGCTGTTCGTCGGCCCGCCGGGCCTGGGCAAGACCACGCTGGCCCAGATCGTGGCGCGCGAGCTCGGGGTGAACTTCCGCTCGACGTCGGGTCCGGTGATCGCCAAGGCCGGGGATCTCGCCGCGCAGCTGACCAACCTCGACGAGCGCGACGTGCTGTTCATCGACGAGATCCACCGGCTCAACCCGGCGGTCGAGGAGATCCTCTACCCGGCCATGGAGGATTACCAGCTCGACCTGATCATCGGCGAGGGCCCGGCGGCGCGCTCGGTCAAGATCGAGCTGCCCAAGTTCACGCTGGTCGGCGCCACGACGCGGGCGGGCCTGCTGACGACGCCGCTGCGCGACCGGTTCGGGATCCCGATCCGGCTGGAGTTCTACGAGATCGGCGAGCTGGAGCAGATCGTGGCGCGCGGCGCGCGGGTCTTGGGCTTAGGGATGTCGGCGGAGGGCGCCAACGAGATCGCCCGGCGGGCGCGGGGCACGCCGCGGATCGCGGGGCGGCTGCTGCGGCGGGTGCGGGACTTTGCGGTGGTGGCGGAGGCCGAGACGGTGACGCGGGCGATCGCCGACCGGGCCTTGCAGCTGCTCGACGTGGACGGGGCGGGTCTCGACGTGATGGACCGCAAGTACCTGAGCCTGATCGCGCGCTCGTTCGGGGGCGGGCCCGTGGGCATCGAGACGATCGGGGCGGCGTTGTCGGAGCCGCGCGACGCGATCGAGGACATCATCGAGCCCTACCTGATCCAGCGCGGCTTCGTGCAGCGCACCCCGCGCGGCCGCATCCTCACCAAGCACGCCTACCGCCATCTCGGCCTCGCCGTGCCGAAACGTGACCCGGCCGGGCAACTCGGGCTGCTCGAAGACAACGAAGATTGACGTGCGAGAAACGCCGAACCCATGCGCCGAGATCAGTCCTGCATTTCGCGAGTTTCATGATGCGAAAGCCGGGTTTCACTGCGCTCTTCTGCGAGCTTTTCGCCGCGCGTCGGCTGTAACTATCTGTAACGGCGGCTGTTTCCGACATGGATCTGAGATAATATTGCCAAGCTTGTGGCGGTCTTCAGGCAAGATCCGTCGGCGGAAAACCGCGATGTTTCATGGAACAGCATGAAAATGCGCCAGTTGTGGAGGCGACCGCGCCACGTTCGTTTGGCGCAGGTGAGGCTGCCGTCATCGAGGCCCTGCCCCTCGGCTCTCGGCTGGTCTTCGCATTCCCAAGAACAACGTCAGGGATAAACTTCCGCCATGAAGAAGATGACGCTCGCCGTTCTCGGCCTCTCGGCCGTGTTCTCTGCGCCGGCCTTCGCGCAGGATGCTCTGCCGATCCGCGTGTCTCCGTTCGCCAACCAGGACGGTGTCGGCGCCGCCGCGACCGAGACCCCGGCCTTCCGCGCCGAGGCTTTGCGCTCGGACGCCGCCAGCATCGAGGCGAGCCGCATCGCTCTGCAGCGGTCGCGCAACCCGCACGTCCGCAACTACGCCAACCGCGTCCTGGTCGAGCGCAAGGCCACCACCGACGCGCTGCTGCCGCCGAACACCTCCCTGTCGCGCAACGGCTCGGTGGTCTCGGATAACCAGGGCATCCGGACCGATCTGAGCAACCCGGTCGGGCTCGTGCTCGCCCCGGTGACGATCGCGGCCAATATCGGCACCGGCATCGTCGGGGGCGCCCTGGGTGCGGTCGGCATCGCCGACAACAGCCCGGCTGAGCCGGGTCGCCGTGTGGCCCTCGGCGAGCGTGGTCAGGCGCGCCTTGCGCAGCTCCAGTCCGCCCCGCGGGGCCGCGCGTTCGACCGGACCTACATCGACCAGCAGGCTCGGTCCGATGCCCGGACGCTGGCGCTGTACGATTCCTACGCGAAGTCGGGTGACAACGCGCAGGGCCGTCGCTTCGCCACCGAAGCCCTGCCCTACATTGCCGACGAGCACGCCCACTCGGCGAGCCTCGCGGCCCGCATCGGCGGCTGATCGGCGCGCCTTTCCGGTGACGTGAACGCGAGGGCTGCCTTCGGGCGGCCCTCGTCGTGTTGCGCCTGCGCCCGGTGCGCCGCTAAGGGATCGCATGATTGCAGCAGAGCCCGCGAACGACGATCCGGCCCACTCAGGAGGCTCGCCGCATCGGCTCCCGGTGCGCGTCTATTACGAGGACACCGATTTCTCGGGCTTCGTCTATCACGCGAGCTATCTCAGGTTCCTCGAGCGGGGGCGCACGGAACTGCTCCGCGACCTCGCCGGTGACCAGTCGAAACTCCACCGCGAGGCGCGCGGCCTCGTCTTCGTGGTGCGTCGGATGAGCCTCGATTTCATCCGTCCGGCCCGGATGGACGACCTGCTGACGATCCTCACCCGCACGCGCGTCCTGCGCGGTGCCTCGATGCAGCTGGCCCAGGAGGTTCGGCGCGGCGGCGAACTTCTGGTCGCGGCGGAGGTCACGGTCGCCTGCGTGCGCGACGGCCGTGCGGTCCGCCTGCCGGACGGCCTGCGGCAGCGCTTTGCGTCCGCTCCGGCCGATTAGCCGTCAGCCGGCCCGTGACGGATCGGCCTCGCGCAGCACCCGGGCGAAGGCGTTGACGATCGTCATCGCATCGTACTCGACCGAGACGAGCTGGTAGCCCATTCCGACCATCTCCCGCGCCCGCGTCGGCGACGGCGCGAAGGCGCACGGGATCTTCCCCGCCGCACGCGTCTTGCGCGCGATCTCGGCGAGGGCGGCGCTGACCGCGGCGCCGAGGGGATCGAAGGCCGTGCCCTTTGAGAGCGCGATCGACAGGTCGGCGGGACCGACCAGCACGCCGTCGATGCCCGGCACGGCCAGGATCGCCTGGAGATCCGCGATCGCCCCCTCGGTCTCGCACATGGCGATCGTCAGGGCGCGCCCATTGGCCTCCGCGAGATATGCGGAGCTGTCCCGGAGACCCGACAACCACATGGCGCGGTCCGGGCCCCAGCTCCGCTGGCCGACCGGTGTGAACTTCGCGGCCGCGGCCAGCGCCTCTGCGTCGGCCACCGTGTTGATCATCGGGGCGACGATCCCGGCGGCGCCCGCGTCGAGCATGCGGGAGACCATGGCGAAGTCGCCCACCGGGACGCGCACCAGGGTCGATTTTCCGGCGAGGGCGACCTCGGTGATCGCGGCGCAGCAGGATCGGTAATCGTAGCTCCCGTGCTGCTGGTCCAGGAGCACGGCGTCGAAGCCGGCCCGCGCCAGGGCACCGGCCACCAGCGGATCCGCGATCATGGACCAGCCCAGGAACCGCGCCGGTCCGGTGGGCAGCAATTCGGGCAGACTGGGAACGGGGAGGGTCATGCGGTCCTGCGTGTTTCAGGGCTCGCGACTCGGCGCCGCTGGCCGGGACCTTAGCGGACGCGGTTTCGACGGGTCCAGCCCGCTGCCCCGGTTCGAACAGCGGGACGCCTCAGGATCGCCGGGATCGAAACCGATCCTTAACCCTGTCGCGCCCTTAACGGAGGCGGTGCGGCGGCGGGACGCCGAGGGCGGAGTCGGCCCTTACTTTCGACAGATTCGCGGGCGACAGCGTTGAAATCGCTCACGTATCCGGCGGACGCGGGCCTCGCCCGGCGCATCGCGATCCGGAGCAGGAGACCTCGACGGATGAACCCAGCCGACGCGATGCAGGCCGCGCCTGTCGCCGACATGACGCTGCTCGGTCTGTTCCTGCAGGCCCACTTCGTCGTGAAGATCGTGATGGTCGGGCTGCTCAGCGCCTCGATTTGGTGCTGGTCGATCATCGCCGACAAGACCCTGCTGTTCCGCCGGACCAAGGCCGAGATGGACGCGTTCGAGGACGCGTTCTGGTCCGGCCGCTCCCTGGAGGAGCTGTTCCGCTCGTTCAACGACCGGCCGGCCACGGGGCTCGCCGCGGTGTTCGTGGCCGCGATGCGCGAGTGGAAGCGCTCGTTCGAAGGCTCGGGCCGTCAGATCCAGTCCCTGTCACAGCGCATCGAGAAGCAGCTCGACGTCACCATTCACCGCGAGGTCGAGCGGCTGGAATCGCGCCTGCTGTTCCTCGCGTCGATCGGCTCGGCCGGTCCGTATATCGGCCTGTTCGGCACGGTCTGGGGCATCATGACCGCGTTCACGTCGATCGCCGCCTCGAAGAATACCTCGCTGGCGGTCGTCGCTCCCGGCATCGCCGAGGCTCTGTTCGCCACCGCCATCGGCCTGTTCGCGGCGATCCCGGCGGTGCTCGCCTACAACAAGCTCCAGGCCGAGGTCTCGAAGGCCCAGTCGCGGCTGGAGAGCTTCGCCGACGAGTTCTCCGCCATCCTCTCCCGCCAGATCGACGAGCGGCTGCCGCTCGCCGCCTGAACCGGCTGATCCAGAGGAGACCGATCCATGGGCATGGCAGCGGGTGCGTCTCAGGGCGGAAAGCGCCGGCGGCGGGGCCGCCGCGGCGGCCCGATCAACGAGATCAACATGACGCCGTTCATCGACGTCGTGCTGGTGCTCCTGATCATTTTCATGGTCGCGGCGCCGATGATGACCGTCGGCGTGCCCCTCGACCTGCCGCAATCGAAGGCGTCGCCGCTCAATTCCGACGTGAAGCCGATCACCCTGTCGATCCGCCAGACCGGGCAGGTCTTCCTCGGCGAGGACGAGCTCACCGACGACACGATCGTGCCGAAGCTCATGGAGACCGCCAAGACCGGGACCGAGGAGCGCGTGTTCGTGCGCGGCGACAAGCGGGTCGATTACGGCCGCGTGGCGCAGGTGATGGCGATCGTGACCGGCGGCGGCTTCAAGAAGGTCGCTCTCGTGACCGAGCCTGAGCATCAGTAGGGCCCAACGCCGTGGAGTTCCGCTTCGATCGCAAGGAACCGGGTGTCTGGATCTCCGCCGGCACCCATGTCGCGCTCCTGGCGCTGGCGCTGTTCAGCGTCGCCGCCCCGGCCCTGCCGGAGGCCCAGGAGGGCGTGCCCGTCGAGGTGATCACCGAGAACCAGTTCTCCGAGATTACCAAGGGCGAGCGGCAGGCCGACAAGCCGATGCCGAACGCCACCTCGCGCGCCGACCGCAAGGCGGAGAAATTCGAGGACCGCGAGCCCGAGAATTCCAAGACCGACGCGCCGACCGCGCCGACCCGCACGGCCGAGATGAAGCTCGCCAACGCGGAGGAGATGCCGCTGCGCGCCGAGCCGGATCCGCAGGAGGTGGCGCAGGCCGCCAAGGCGGCTCAGGAGAAGCGCGACGCCGAGAAGGCTGCGGAAAAGGCTGCCGAGAAAGCCGCCAAGGCTGCGGCCGAGAAGGCGGCCGCCGAAAAGGCTGCGGCCGCCAAGGCGGAGGCGAAAGCGAAGGCCGAGGCTGTCGCCAAGGCCGAGGCTGAGAAGCGCGAGCAGCTGGAGAAGCTGATCGAGAAGCAGGAAGCCGAAGCCGAACTGGCCGCTCAGAAGGCTGCGGCCGCCAAGGCGAAGGCCGAGGCCGCCGCCAAGGCCGAGGCGGCCAAGGAAGCTGCCAAGAAGGCGGCCGACGCCAAGGCGAAGGCCGAGGCGGAAGCCGAGCGCCAGAAGGAGATCGCAGAGGCGAAGGCCGAAGCCGAGCGCGAGAAGGCGGAAGCCGCCGCGAAGGCCAAGGCGGAGGCCGCCAAGGCCGAAGCGGCTGCGAAGGCCGAAGCCGCCGCGAAGGCGAAGGCCAAGGCGATGGCGGACGCGAAGGCCAAGGCCGACGCGGAGGCCAAGGCGCGCAAGCAGGCCGAGCTCGCCAACAAGTTCAACGCGGGCGACATCCGCTCGATGCTCGCCTCGAAGGCGCCGTCGCAATCGACTGGCGCCACCGGGCAGGCGGTGCAGAAGGTGGCGGCCTTGGGCGCGGCGACCGGCAATGCCCAGCGCCTGTCGCCGTCACTGCGCGACGCCCTGGTCGGCCTGCTCCAGCAGCAGATCGAGCGCTGCTACTCGGCGCCCCCCGGCGCGGCTCAAGGCGTGGTCCTGCCGGTGCTCGACATCCGCCTGAACCCGAACGGCTCGCTCAGCACCGAGCCGCGGATCATGCGCGGCGGGGCGAGCGCGGTGGACCAGTCGATCGCGCAGGCCGCGCTCCGGGCGGTTCGCCGCTGTGCGCCGTACAACATTCCGGCCACCTATGCGCCGTACTACAATGACTGGAAGGCCATCAACGCGGAGTTCGAGTTCACGGCGACCTGAGGTCTTCCAGCCGATGTCCCGCCGTCCCCGCGTCCCCGTCTGATCGTCACTCGGATCCGACCCACCATGCTGAACACTCCCTCCGTCGGGCGCCGCCCGACGTCCTATGCTGCGCGCCTGATCGCGCTCCTCGTGATGCTGACGGGCTTCCTGGCGGGGCCGGCGCAGGCGCAGCTGCAACTGCGCATCGGCGGCGGCAACTTCCAGCCGATGCCGATCGCCATCGCGGATTTCGGCGGCGATCCGAGCCTCGGCGGGCTCGTCTCCGGCGTGGTCACCAACGACCTCCGCCGCTCCGGCTACTTCACGCCTCTCGACCATGCCCGCTTCCCGGAGCAGCCGAACTTCGACGCGGCGCCCAATTTCGAGAAGTGGCGCGCCACTGGCATCCAGGGGCTCGTCACCGGCCGCGTCGTCCGCGACGGCGGCCGGGTCAAGGTCGAGTTCCGGCTCTGGGACGTCACCTCCGGCCAGCAGATGACCGGCCAGCAATACGGCACCGACTCCGCCAACGCCCGGCGCGCCGGCCACCTGATCTCCGACGCGGTCTACACCAAGATCACCGGTCTCGGCCCGTGGTTCGACAGCCGCATCGCCTTCGTCGACGAGACCGGCCCGAAGGAGAACCGCCGCAAGCGCCTGATGGTCATGGATCAGGACGGCGCCAACGTCCGGGCCATCACCAGCGGCGAGATGTCGATCGTGGCGCCGCGCTACTCGCCGGCCACGCAGGACATCGCCTTCATGGCCCAGGCCACCGGCCACCAGCCGCGGGTCCAGGTGATCAACTTGGAGACCGGCTCACGGCAGGCGCTGGGCAATGTCGATTCGATGAGCGCGAGCCCGCGCTTCTCGCCGGACGGGCGCAAGATCGTCATGAGCGTGCAGCAGGGCGGCAACGCCGACATCGTGACGATGGACATCGCCTCGAAGGCCCAGCACTCCATCACCAGCGGTATGGCGATCGATACCTCGCCGACCTACTCGCCGGATGGTGCGCAGATCGCCTTCGAGTCCGATCGCGGCGGCTCGCAGCAGGTCTACGTCATGGGCGCGGACGGCTCGAACCCGCACCGGATCACCTTCGGCGCCGGCTCGGCTTCGCAGCCGGCCTGGTCGCCGCGCGGCGACCTGATCGCCTACACGCGCCAGCGCAACGGCGGCTTCGCCATCTGCGTGTCGAAGCCCGACGGCTCCGGCGAGCGCGTCCTCACCGAAGGCTTCCACAACGAGGGTCCGACCTTCGCGCCGAACGGCCAGTACGTGCTGTTCTTCCGCGATCCCGGCGGCCAGGGCGGCGGCAAGCTGTTCATGGTCGACATCACCGGGAAGGTGGAGCAGCCGGTGCCGACGCCCGCCTACGCTTCCGACCCGACTTGGTCGCCCCTCCTGGCCGGCCGCTGAGCGGCGGGCGCTTCAGACGGTCGTCACGCGCAGAGGCGATGTGATCTTAGGCGGCGCGCGGTCGGAACCTGCGGCGCCGCCTAAATAGCTTCGCCGCGCTCGCAAGGACGGCGTCGGATCTTCCCGGCCGCGCGACCGGTTCCGTCACCCCTGCACCATCAGGCGGTCGCGCGCCTTCAGGGCCGGGAACAGCCGCCCCCAGAGCAGCGCCACGCCGATCGTCGCGGCGCCTCCGATCACCACAGCAGGAACTGCCCCGACGGCCGCGGCCAAAAGTCCGGACTCGAACTCGCCGAGTTCGTTCGAAGCCCCGATGAAGACCGTGTTCACTGCCGAGACCCGGCCGCGCATCGCGTCCGGCGTCTCGCCCTGCACGAAAGTCTGGCGCACGTAGACCGAGATCATGTCGGCCGCGCCTGTGACGAACAGGCAGACCATCGACAGCGGCAGCGAGGTCGAGAGGCCGAACACCACGATCGCCGCGCCGAACACCGCCGCGGCCCGGAGCATCCGCACCCCCGCGTGGCGGCGCAGCGGGTAGTTCGCCAGCAGCACGGCCATGGCGACCGCCCCGAAGGCCGGCATGCTCCGCAGCGCGCCGAGGCCGAGGGGGCCGACATGCAGCACCTCTCCGGCATAGATCGGCAGGAGCGCCGTGGCGCCACCGAGGAGGACGGTGAACAGGTCGAGGCTGATCGCGCCGAGCACCACCGGCTGCGAGCGGATGTAGTCGATGCCGGCCGAGAGCGCCGCCCAGGTGATCGGCGGCCGCTCGCTCATCGCAGCCGGCCGAAAGCGGATCAGCAGCGTCAGCAGGCTTGCCAGGGCGAAGCTGCCCCCTGCCCCGCCGAACACCACGGCGGGCCCGAGGGCGTAGAGGAAGCCGCCTAGAGCCGGTCCCATCACGGACGCGCTCTGCCACAAGGAGGCATTCCACGCGATCGCCGAGCTGAATTGCGGTCCCGGGACCAGGGTCGGCAGCAGCGCCTGGAGGGCCGGGTTCGCGAAGGCCCGGGCGGTGCCGACGAGGATCACCAGGGCGTAGATCGGCCAGACCGACTGATACCCGGCCAGGGCGTAGGCGAGGAGGCCGAGGCTCGCCCCACTCTGGAGCGCGAAGGCTGCGGCTCCAACGAGGCGCCGGTCGTAGGCGTCCGCCACGTGGCCGGTGATCAGCGCGCAGAGCACCGCCGGCAGGAAGCCCGCCAGGCCGACGAAGCCGAGCGCCAGGGCGGAGTGGGTCAGGTCGTAGACGAACCAGCCGATCGCCACCGCCTGCATCTGATAGGCGAGGCCCGTGAGGAAGCGGGCGGCGCCGAACAGGCGGAAGTCGCCGATGCCGAAGACGGCCCAGCCGGAGCGATCATGTGCGGACATGTCCCCTGCTGCGCGGGACCGGCACAAGAATCAAGCCTGACGGTATGGACGTCCCGGGCCGCTCTCGAATTTCGGGCTGCCGCGCCGCGCGCATCCGGCCGGGCCGATCGGGATCGGCACGCTCAGTGCAGCGCCATCCCGGGCTTGCGCGGTGTGGTCACCGGGGGTGGCACCGGCGGCCGGGGCTCCGGGCGCGGTTCGCGCGCGGTGCGTCCCGAGAGGCTGATCGGGAAGGTGCAGGTTACGTGCGTCCCGCTTCCGGGTGCCGTCTCCAGGTGGACCCGCCCGCCATGCAGCTCGACGAAGGACCGCACGATCGAGAGGCCGAGGCCGACGCCGCGATGGCGCGTGCCCAGGGTGTGGCTCTCGAATCGGTTGAAGACGGAATCGGCGATCTCGGCCGGCATGCCGCGCCCGTAATCGCGCACGCTCAGGACCAGATCCTGGGCGTCCTTGCGGGCATGGACCTCCACGCGTTGGCCGGCATCCGAGAAGCCCACGGCGTTCGACAGCAGATTGAACAGGATCTGGCGGACCCGCTTCCCGTCCGCGTGGACGCTGCCGATATCCTCCGGCACGTCGAGGGCGAGGGTGATGTGCGACTCGGCGAGCCGGTCCTCGATGCCGCGGACCGCGGCCTCGACCGTAGCCTGGACGTCGACCTCCTCCCGCTGCAGCTCCAGCGAGCCGGCGTCGATCGAGGCGAGATCGAGGATGTCGTTGATGATGACCAGCAGCGCCGCCGAGGAGCGCATGATGTGGTCGGCATATTCCCGCTGCCGCTCGTTCAGCGCGCCGACCGTCTCGTCGCCGAGGAGCTGGGTGAATCCGATGATGTTGGTGAGCGGGGAGCGCAGCTCGTAGGAGACGTGGTGCACGAAGGTGTCGCGCAGCTGCGCGGCCTTCTCCAGGGCGTCGTTCTTCTCGGTGAGCGCCCGCTCGACGTTCACGCTCGCGGTCACGTCGATCAGCGTCAGGAGGGTCGCGCCCTCGGGCAGCGGCTGTGCGGCGCAGTCGAGGACCGTGCCGTCCACGACCTCCAGGCGGCAGGATCGCGCGGTCCGCGATTCCAGCCCGACGACGGTGTCGCGGATGTCGAGCCAGGGCTCCTCGGCCGGCGCCAGCGACCGGCACGCCTGGATGACGGTGTCGACATGCGGGCGCTCCTCCACGATGGCGGGGTCGAGCCGCCACACGGTGCAAAAGGCGCGGTTGGCGAGGGTCAGGCGGCCGTCGGCCCCGAACACCGCGACGGGCTCGGCGAGGGTGTCGAGCGTCTCGGCCTGGAGGCGGCGCAGGGCGTTGTAGCGGGACTCGGCGTTCAGGTGATCGGAGACGTCGCCGAACAGGTAGGTCAGCCCACCCTGCGGATTCGGATCGGCGACCACGCGCAGCGTCCGGCCGTCGGGCAGGTACCACCAAGTCTGGTTCGCCTCCGCGGCCCGGTAGGCGGCGAGCACCCCCTGCTTCCAACCGCGGAAATCCGCGTGCTCCTCGAGCTTCCGCTCCGCCCGCAGGTGATCGAGAATCTCGCCGTCGGAGGGGCGGCTGTCGAGGAAGGCCTGATCGAGGTCCCAGAGCTGCCGGTAGGCGGCGTTGTGGAAGATCAGCCGCTGCGACACGTCGAACATCGCCACCGCGGTCGGCAGCTGATCGAGGGTCCGGACATTGGCATTCATCTGCCGCTGGAGGTCGACGCGGACGCTCTCCAGTTCCGAGACGTCGATGGCGATGCCGACCCGGCCGGTATCGAGGCTCGTCTCGAAGACGTCGAGGACGCGGCGGCTTCCGGCGACGATGGCCGAGAGACGCGGCACGCTTCGGGTCAGGCCGGCGGAGCGGGCGGCCTCCTCGCGGGCGATCGTCTCCCGGGCCGGCCGGTCCAGCAACTCAGTGCCGGCATCGAGGGCCGCCTCGCGGCTCTCCGCCTCTACGGCGGCCACGTAGGCGGCGTTGACCCAGCTCAGGCTGCCCTCGCGATTGCGCCGCCAGACCGGTTGCGGGATCGCGTCGAGGAGCCCCGACAGGGCCGACAGCCCGCGGCGGGTCTCGTCCAGGGTCGCGCGCAGGTCGGCGATCTCGCAGCGCTCCTGGCTGGTCTCGCGCAGGCGCAGCAGCGCCCGGCCGGCCACCGCCTGCCCGTGCGCCTCGATGTTCCGGCCGGTCTGCGTCCGGAGGCTCAGCGCGAAGCTCGTGCCCCGGGCCCGCAGGGTCTCCACGGCGGCCTCGACTGCGTCCGCGTCGGCGGCGATGAGCCACGTGCCGAAGGCCAGGACCCGGCGCGCGTAGCCCGAGGTCGGCCGCTCGCCGTGGATCGCCAGGCTGATGTCGCCCTCCACGACCGGCTCGCTGCGCCGGTCCCAGGTGACGATGATCTGCCGCTCGGCGTTGAGCAGCATCTCGGCCCGGTCGTGGGCGCCGCGCAGGACGTCGAGGGCTGCGGCCAGCTCGCGCTCGCGCCGCGTCCAGCGGCTGCGCTCATAGAGGTGGAGAAGCGAGAGGATCACCGCGAAGACGACGAGCCCACCGAAGACCGCGAGTGCGGCCACGCTGTGGATCTCGCGCGCCGGATGCGCCGCGGTCGCCTCGGGCAGTTCAGCGAGCGCCGCGCTCGCCGTGGTCAGGACAAGCGCGCCCACGCAGATCCGAACGTGTGTCGCACGACCGACACCCATGGCTTGCCCTGCCCCCAGCCCATCGATGGCGGTCCGAGCGGCGCGCGTCATCGCGCGGCGCAGAACGCACCGTCCCCGCGGCAATCCCTCCGGACCGCCGCGGTCCCATCGATCAAAGATTCGCCGGTACTCTACAGTGGGGTGGAATCACCCCGGAAGGGGAACGAAGCGTGCCTTCTGGCAAGATGCGCATAATCAGCCGTTAACGACACACAGAAGACACAGTTCGATCTCGCATACAGAGGTTGACAAACGACGAGGCCCGACGCAGCGCGCCGGGCCTCGAAGTGTTGTCGATTCCGACGGCCGAGACCGTCTGTCGAGATTCAGACATGCAGCCGGTGGTTCGACGCAGGATTGCGCCGAACCCGGGCCGCAGCGTCCTCAGTAACGGTAGTGCTCGGGCTTGAACGGGCCGGACTCGGACACGCCGATATAGGCGGCCTGATCGGGGCGGAGCTTCGACAGCTTCACGCCGATCTTCTCCAGGTGCAGGGCCGCGACCTTCTCATCGAGGGTCTTGGGCAGGGTGTAGACCTGCTTCTGGTACTTGCCCGGGTTGGTCCAGAGCTCGATCTGGGCCAGCGTCTGGTTGGTGAACGAGGCCGACATCACGAAGGACGGGTGGCCGGTCGCATTGCCGAGGTTCACCAGACGGCCCTCCGACAGGAGGATGATGCGGTGGCCGTCCGCGAAGGTGATCTCGTCCACCTGCGGCTTGATGTTCGACCACTTGAGATTCTTCAGGCCGGCGACCTGAATCTCGTTGTCGAAGTGGCCGATGTTGCAGACGATCGCCCGGTCCTTCATCGCCCGCATGTGGTCGATGGTGATGATGTCCTTGTTGCCCGTGGCGGTGACGAAGATGTCGGCGCGCGGAGCGGCATCCTCCATGGTCACGACCTCGTAGCCCTCCATGGCGGCCTGGAGCGCGCAGATCGGGTCGATCTCCGACACGAGCACGCGGCAGCCGGCGTTGCGCAGCGACGCGGCCGAGCCCTTGCCGACGTCGCCGAAGCCCGCGACCATGGCGACCTTGCCGGCCATCATCACGTCGGTGCCGCGGCGGATGCCGTCGACCAGCGATTCCTTGCAGCCGTAGAGGTTGTCGAACTTCGACTTGGTGACCGAGTCGTTCACGTTGATCGCCGGGAAGAGCAGCTTGCCCTCCTTGGCCAGCACGTAGAGGCGGTGGACGCCCGTGGTGGTCTCCTCGGAGATGCCCTTGATGCTGTCGGCGAGGCCGGCGAACCAGCCCTTCGGCTTCTCGGCGAGCTTCTTCTTGAGCAGCGCGAAGAAGATCTCCTCCTCCTCGCTCTCCGGCTTGTCGAGGAAGGCGGTGTCGCCGTTCTCGGCGCGCAAGCCGAGATGGACGAACATGGTGGCGTCGCCGCCGTCGCCGAGGATCATGTTCGGCATGCCGCCGTCATGCCAGTCGAACAGGCGCGAGGTGTAATCCCAGTACTCCTCCAGGGTCTCGCCCTTCACGGCGAAGACCGGGATGCCGGCGGCCGCGATGGCGGCGGCGGCGTGATCCTGGGTCGAGTAGATGTTGCAGGAGACCCAGCGGATGTCGGCGCCGAGCGCCTTCAGGGTCTCGATCAGCACGGCGGTCTGGATCGTCATGTGGAGCGAGCCGGCGATCTTCGCGCCCTTCAGGGGCTGCGCGGCGCCGTACTCCTCGCGGACCGCCATCAGGCCCGGCATCTCCGTCTCGGCGATCGAGATCTCCTTGCGGCCGTAATCGGCCAGCCCGATGTCCTTGACGATGTAATCCTTGGCCATGAGTCGATGGCTCCGTGTTCGCGTTGCGGTTCGGGCGAAGCCCCTACCACTTCGCGGGATACGAAGCAATCAAGACATAAAGATGTCTTTATGCGTTCCGCCCGGCGAGGCAGCCGCAAGACCGGCTGCCCCGCCTTCGGCGTCACCGCGCAGGGCGGCTCAGCGGGTCGGCCGCGCCAGCCAGCCGAGGCCGAACGCCATGGCGGCCACGAGCGCCAGAGTCGTGCCGCGGTTCTGGTCCGCGCGCCGCGCGAGGGTCCGGCCGTGGCGGACGGCTTGGTCGCGGTACTGTTGTCCGCGCTCGATGGCCTCGTCGGCGAGGGCGTGGCTCCGCTCGCTGACCTGACGGAACCGGGTGCGCCCCTCCTCGACGAGGTGCTCGCCGCCGTGGCGCAGGTCGCGCACCGCGTCGCGCGCTTCCCCGTAGGCGTATTGCGCCGCTCCGGTCGCCTGATCGTAGGCACCGTCGAACTGGTCGCCGGCCCGACCGCGAACCGCCCCCGCCGCGGTCTTGGCCCGGCCCCGCAGATGGCGAAGGCCGCCTTCGAAATGATCTCTGTTCATCCTCGTCCCTCCGATCCGGCGCACGCCGCATGGGCGCGTCGCCTGCGTCGGGGCGCAACGAGACCCGGCGGCCACGGTTCCGCGCCGTCCCGCATTGCCCGCTCAAGTTTCCGTGCATCGGCAGGCAAGGATCGGCGCCACGTACCGCCTGCAGCGCCGCGCCGATCCGTGTCATCCCCTGTGCAGGCGACCGCTACCGCGAACCTTTCAGGGCGGGTTGCCGCCCGTTGTCCCGCTTGGACTTGGCAACGTCACACGACGGAAGCGGCGGAGACTTGCGCGCGCGTCGGGCGGCCGCACCAACGCCTAGATCTCGATCTCGGTCCCGACTTCCACGACCTGCCGGGTCGGCACGCCGAAGAAGGCGCCGGTGCGCTCGGCGTTGCGCTGCATGAAGGCGAACAGGTTCTCCCGCCAGGGCGCCATGCCGCGCTTGTCCTTGCGCGGGATGATCGTCTCGTGGCCGACGAAGATGGTCATGTCGCCGAGGACGTGCGGCGGCAGGTGCCGGGACTCCACCGCACAGGCGAGCCCTTCCGGGATCGAAGCCTCCTCCATGAAGCCGTAGCGCAGGATCACCCGGTAGAAGTCCGGCGCCAGGATCGTCACGTGGGCGCGCCGATTCTTCGGGACGGTGGGTGTCTCTTCGTAGAGCGCGGTGATGATCAGGATGCGCTCCATCAGGGCGTGGTTGCGCTCCACGAACCGCGAGAGGTGCAGCGGAATGCCGTGCTCCGCCGCCGAGAGGAAGGCTGCGGTGCCCGGCAGGCGCAGCAGATCGCGGTGCTGAAGTCCGGCGAGGAACACATCCTCCGGCAGCCTCAGGGCGACCCGCGCCTCCTCGGCGAGCTCATTGCCCTTCTTCCACGTCAGCATCATCAGGGCGACGACGCCCGCGAGGATGAGGGGAAACCAGCCGCCCTCCATGATCTTCACGCTGTTGGCGGCGAAGAACACCGCGTCGATCGCCAGGAAGAAGCCGTTCACCGCGACCACCAGAAGCGGGCTGTAGCCCCAGCGCAGGGCGATCAGCGCGGCCAGCAGCGTGGTGATCGCCATGAGCATCGAGACCGCGATCCCGTAGGCGCCGGCCAGCGCGTCGGACGAGCCGAACATCACCACCGCCACGAGGGTCGCGACCGCCAGGAGCCAGTTCACCATCGGGACGTAGATCTGTCCGCGCTCCTCCCGGGCCGTCTGCACGATGCGCATCGCCGGGAGGAAGCCGAGCTGGACCGATTGCTGGGTCAGCGAGAACACGCCCGAGATGATCGCCTGAGACGCGATGATCGTCGCCATCGTGGCCAGTGCGATGAGCGGCAGGTGGCCCCAATCCGGGCACAGCCGGAAGAACGGGTTCTCGATTGCGTCGGGGGTGCCGATCAGCAGCGCGCCCTGGCCGAGATAGTTGAGCATCAGCGCGGGCAGGACCAGCGCGAACCAGGAGAGGCGGATCGGCATCGCGCCGAAATGCCCGAGATCGGCATACATCGCCTCGCCGCCGGTCACCGCCAGGAAGGCCGCGCCGAGCATGGCGAAGCTGACGTGCACGCCGGCGTGGAGCATGAAGTCGAGCGCGTGAAACGGGTTGGCGGCCGCGAGCACCTCGGGATGGCGGACGATGCCGACGGTTCCGAGCAGCGCCAGCACGACGAACCAGACCAGCATGACGGGCCCGAACACCCGGCCGATGGCGGCCACGCCCTTGTGCTGGACCAGGAACAGCCCGACCAGGATCACCAGCGTGATCGGCACCACGAACGGCCCGAGTGCCGGCGCGTCGACCTTCAGGCCCTCGATCGCCGACAGCACCGAGATCGCCGGCGTGATCGCCCCGTCGCCGTAGAGCAAAGCCGCGCCCACGAGCCCGACCACCAGAAGCAGCGCCTTCCACGTCCCCGGCCGCGCCTGCCGCGCGCCCAGCAACGCCAGCATGGCGACGATGCCGCCCTCGCCGCGGTTGTCGGCGCGCAGGATCAGCACCGCGTATTTCAGCGACACGATCAGGATCAGCGACCACAGGATCAGCGACACCGCACCCGTGGCCGCCGCCGGCACCGACGCGCCGCCGGCCGTCGCCGCCTTCACCGCCTCCTTGAACGCGTAGAGCGGGCTCGTGCCGATGTCGCCGTAGACCACCCCAAGCGCGCCCAGGATGAGGGCCGGCCGCAACCGGCCGCGCGTCGGCGCGTCGCCGTCCGAAGCAGCCTGGGACCCGGAATGCGCCGCGGGGGCAAGGGACTGACTCAACGCAGGACTCCGGCAGGGCGCCCCTCGGGTCCGGGGTGCGGCGCCTCCGTCGAAGAAGTAGCGGCTGCGGCCAAGCCGTCCAGCGCCGCGGCGGTCACGATCCTTGGCGCTTCAGATCAGGTCGGCGAGGCTGTCGGGACAGGGCTCATCGCGCCTCAGGCAGAAGACCGGCGCGCCGGCATGGCGGGCGATTGCGCCCGCTACCGTGCTGGCCGGTGCCGGCGCCCCTTCGCTCTCGCTGACCGCCACGGCGAGAAGGGGAACCGCATGCAGGCGCAGGGTTTCGCAGGCGGTGAGCGCGTGACTGATCGCCCCGAGATAGCTGCCGGAAACCAGAACGGCCGGAACGCCGAGCGCCCGCAGCCAATCGAGACCTGTGGCTGTCTCGGTCACCGGGCTCATGAGGCCGCCGACGCCCTCGATCAGGAGCGTGCCCTCGCGTGTGCCGGCGATCTGCGCGCGGCACCAGCCGACGAGGTCGGCGAGGTCGAGGGACCGCCCCTCCAGCGCCGCCGCCTGATCGGGCGAGAGCGGCGCCGAGAACCGCCAGGGTGAGCACGCCTCGACGGCCGCCTCGTCGAGGGCGAGATCCTGGGCGTCGAGCAGTCGGGCGGTGTCGCTCTCGGCGAAGCCGGGGTCGCCGAGCGGCGGGACTCCGCTCGCGAGCGGCTTCAGGGTCCGGACCGGCCGGCCCAGCGCCCGAAGGCGCCGGGTCAGGGCCGCGGTGACGTAGGTCTTGCCGATCTCCGTCCCGGCCCCGGCGATGAAGACCGCCCGTGCGGGCATGCCGGCCTCAGGCCTGGAGGCTGCCGTGGCAGTGCTTGTACTTCTTGCCCGAGCCGCAGGGGCACGGCTCGTTTCGGCCGACGCGGCCCCAGGTGGCGGCGTCGGTGGGATCGCGCTCCAGCACTGCCCCGTCCGCGGCCGGCCCTGTGCGGCGAAGCCGTAGGCCGGACCGCCGCCGCCGTCGCTGCCCGAGCCCTGACCGGCATAGTCCATCTCATTCTCGCCGGTGACCGGATCGAGATGCTGGGCGAACATCGGCGGCAGCGCCGGGCCGCCGGCCGGGTATTCCGCCTGCGGCTCCTGCATCATGATCTCGACCCGCGAGAGCTGCGCGGTGACCTGCTCGCGCAGGGCGGTCACGAGGCCGTTGAACAGGTCGAACGCCTCGGACTTGTACTCGTTCAGCGGGTCGCGCTGGGCGAAGCCGCGCCAGCCGATCACCTGCCGCAGGTGATCCAGGGTCACGAGGTGCTCGCGCCACAGGTGGTCCAGGGTCTGGAGCAGGACCTGCTTCTCGATATAGGCCGTGACCTCGGCGCCGTTCTTCTCGGTCCGCTCGGCATAGGCGGACTCGGCGGCCTTGAGCAGGCGCTCGCGCATCTCCTCGTCGGCGATGCCCTCCTCCTTGGCCCAGTCCTCGACCGGCACGTCGAGGTTGAGGATGTCCCTCACCTGCTCGCGCAGGCCGGCCACGTCCCACTGCTCGGCGTAGGCGTTCTCCGGGATGTGGCGGGCGACGAGATCGCCGATCACGCCCTCGCGCATCTCGTCCACGGTCTCGCGGACGCTGTCCTGGCCCATGAAGTCGCGGCGCTGCTCGAAGACGACCTTGCGCTGGTCGTTCATGACGTTGTCGTACTTGAGCACGTTCTTGCGCATGTCGAAGTTGCGCGCCTCGACCTTCTGCTGAGCCTTCTCGATGGCCTTGTTGATCCAGGGGTGGATGATCGCCTCGCCCTGCTCCAGGCCGAGCTTCTGCAGCATCCCGTCCATCCGGTCGGAGCCGAAGATCCGCATCAGGTCGTCCTGAAGCGACAGGTAGAACTTCGAGCGGCCGGGATCGCCCTGGCGACCGGAGCGGCCGCGGAGCTGGTTGTCGATGCGGCGCGATTCGTGGCGCTCGGTGCCGATGATGTAGAGGCCGCCGGGCAGCGCCTTCTTCCGGCCCGCCTCCGGATCGGCCGGCTCGCCCGAGGCCAGCACCTTGGCGCGGTTCTCGGTGATCTCCGCCTTGATCGCCGCGATGGCGGCGTCGCGCTCCGGGCCCTCCGCGAGGTGGCCGAGCTCCTTCTCGATCCGCATCTCGAGGTTGCCGCCGAGTTTGATGTCGGTGCCGCGGCCGGCCATGTTGGTGGCGATGGTGATCGCGCCGGGGACACCCGCCTCGGCCACGATGTAGGCCTCCTGCTCGTGGAAGCGGGCGTTCAGCACGGCGAAGCGCTTGGTCACCCGGCCCTCGCGGGCGGCGGCGTAGACGTCGGTCAGCGCGTTCGGGTCGGAATAGTCGAGCAGGCTGTAGCCGGCCTTCTTGAGCATCTCGGCGAGGTGCTCCGACTTCTCGATCGAGCCGGTGCCGACCAGGATCGGCTGGTGGCGGGCATGCGCCTTGTCGATCTCGGCGATGATGCCCTCGTACTTCTCCCCGACGGTCCGGTAGACCTCGTCGTCCTCGTCGACGCGCTCGACCTCCTTGTTGGTCGGGATGTCGACCACGTCGAGCTTGTAGATCTCGGCGAACTCGTCGGCCTCGGTGGAGGCCGTGCCGGTCATGCCGGCGAGCTTCTTGTAGAGGCGGAAGTAGTTCTGGAAGGTGATCGACGCGAGCGTCTGGTTCTCGGGCTGGATCGTGACCCGCTCCTTCGCCTCCAGCGCCTGGTGCAGGCCCTCCGAGTAGCGCCGGCCCTGCATCATGCGGCCGGTGAACTCATCGATGATCACCACCTCGTCGTTCTTGACGATGTAGTCCTTGTCGCGGGTGAACAGCGTGTGGGCGCGCAGGGCCTGGTTGACGTGGTGGACCAGGGTGACGTTGTGGGCGTCGTAGAGGTCGCCCTCCTTCAGGAGGCCGGCCTCGCGCATCGCCTCCTCGATGAACTCGTTGCCCTCTTCGGTCAGCGAGACCGTGCGCTGCTTCTCGTCGAGGTCGTAGAACTCCTTGCGCAGGCGCGGCATCAGCGCGTCGACCGCCACGTAGAGTTCCGAGCGATCGTCCACCGGGCCGGAGATGATCAGCGGCGTGCGCGCCTCGCCGATCAGGATCGAATCGACCTCGTCGACGATCGCGAAATTATGCCCCCGCTGCGCCAGCTGGGACATCTCGTACTTCATGTTGTCGCGCAGGTAGTCGAACCCGTACTCGTTGTTGGTGCCGTAGGTGATGTCGCAGGCGTAGGCGTCCTTGCGCTGCGCGTCGCCGAGCCCGTGGACGATCGTGCCGACGGACAGGCCGAGGAACCGGTAGACTTGGCCCATCCACTCGGCGTCGCGGGAGGCGAGGTAGTCGTTGACGGTGACGACGTGGACGCCCTTGCCCTCCAGCGCGTTCAGGTAGACCGGCAGCGTCGCCACCAGGGTCTTGCCCTCGCCGGTCTTCATCTCGGCGATGCCGCCCTCGTGCAGCACCATGCCGCCGATCAGCTGCACGTCGAAGTGGCGCTGGCCGAAGACGCGCTTGGCCGCCTCGCGCACCGTGGCGAAGGCCGGCACCAGGATGTCATCGAGGCTCTTGCCGGCGGCGAGCTCGGCTTTCAGCATGTCGGTGCGGGCGCGCAGCGCCTCGTCCGACAGGGCCTGGATCTCCGGTTCCAGCGCGTTGATCTGCGCCACGCGGGGGCGGTAGCCCTTGACGCGCCGGTCGTTGGAGGAGCCGAAAATCTTCTTGGCGATCGAGCCGAGCATCGTTGACCTGCGGACGCGCGAGCCCGCCCACGGGTGAGCGTGGCGGGCCGGCCTGGACGGAGTTGGCCGGGCTTATAGAGGTAAACATCGCCCGGTGCACCTGAAAGGGGCAGCCCTCAACGCGGGTCAGTACGGTCACGGTTCCGGGATGCGCGGAACGGCAGCGCTTGCCTTCTCGCGCGACGCGGGCCACCTGTGCCGCGGCCTGTCGCCCGGCCCGATCGGGGCGGCACGAGACGTCAGTCGGAGACTTCGCCCGCATGCCGAACACCGCCCTCCTCCGGCGCGCCAGCGCGCTCGCCGTCATGCTCGCGATGCCGGGATTCGCGCTGGCGCAGACGCCGCAGAAGGTCCCGGCACCGGCCTCGACGCCCGCGGCGAACACGCCCGCCGCCGCGCCCGGGCCGGACTCGGTCGCGGCGACCGTCAACGGCAAGCCGATCACGCAGGGCGACCTCGCCATCGCGGCCGAGGACCCGGCCCTGTCGCTGCCGGGCGTCGACGAGGCGCAGAAGAAGAACCTGCTCGCCGACTACATGGTCGACCTGCGGGTCGGCGCGCAGGCGGCCGAGGCCGCCAAGATCGGCGACACGCCGGAGTTCAAGCGCAAGCTCGCCTATTTCCGCGACAAGCTCCTGCTCGACGACTACCTGGAGCAGGAGGCCAAGCGCGCGGTCACGCCCGAGGCGGAGCACGCGATCTACGACCAGACCGTCAAGCTGATGAAGCCCGAGGAGGAGGTGCATGCCCGCCACATCCTCGTGGACAACGAGGCCGAGGCGAAGAAGATCGCGGCGCGGATCAAGGGCGGCGAGGATTTCGCCAAGGTCGCGGCCGAGGCGTCGAAGGATCCGGGCTCGAAGACCGAGGGCGGCGATCTCGGCTGGTTCACCAAGGAGCGGATGGTCCCGGACTTCGCCAATGCGGCGTTCGCGATGAAGGCCGGCCAGGTCTCCGACCCGATCAAGACGCAGTTCGGCTGGCACGTGATCAAGGTCGAGGAGAAGCGGACCAAGCCGCAGCCGACCTTCGACGAGCTCAAGGAGCAGATCGATCAGCACCTGATCCGCAAGGCTCAGCAGGACATGATCCTGAAGCTGCGCGCGGAGGCGAAGATCGAGCGCACCGACGCGCCGCCGGCCCCGGCCGAATCCGCGCCGGAGTCGAAGAAGCCCTGATCCGAGCGCGATTGACGGTCGAGCCGGACAGTCCGGTCAGGATGGGAAAAGGCGTGTGGCATGATCCACTGTGCCACGCAGGATGTGCAGGATGACGACGTAATTGGTCTCAACCCTATAGAAGATCAGGTAGTCGCCCTGCACACGCCGTCGAACGCCGCGGTCCTCGTAGCGGGGAACAAGCGGAAAGCGTTCGGGGAAATTAGCCAGCGCCAAGCAGGCCTCGCGCAGTTCCCGCACGAAACTAAGTGCGCGCTTCGGATTGTCCTGCGCGATGTAGTCGCCGAGCGCTTCCAGATCGTGTTCCGCCGCGTCCGTGAAACGGACGATCATTCTGTCCCGGCGCCAAGCGAACGATACTTGCTCTCCAGCCGGTCGAAGACCTCTTCGGCCGACTTGGTCTGCCCGGCCTGAGCCTGATCGAGGGCGATCGTGATCGATCGATCCAAAGCGGCAAGGCTCGCTTCCCGGTCGCGGATCAAGCGAACACCTTCCCGTAGAACCTCGCTCTCCGAAGTGTATCGGCCGGTCTCGACCAGCCGCATCACGAAGGCCTCAAGCTGATCCCCGAGCTCGGCACGAATCATCGCGTCCTCCTGATGGGCGGATTCGTCCAAGATAACCGAAGCCCAGCGCATCCGACCATTAAGAAGCGCAGCTTTGTGCCGCTCTTCTCGGCCTACATCGCGGGTCCGGAGACTCGGTCGACCTTGTCAGTACGGCCGATCGGGGACCAGATAGCTCGACCGTTCCGGCGCGGCCTGCGGCGTCACCCCGAGCGCGGCGAGCTCGTCGCCGCGGCGCCCTTCGGCAATCCTGTCGAGCACCGCGATCAGCAGCCACGGGCACGCGATGCCGATGAAGAACGCCATGTGATCCTCCCGCGCCGGATCGACGGACCCGTCCGGCTTAGGAAAATAATAGGGGGCTTGGCCGGCCCGCAAGCGGCGTTGCCGGCCGATCGTCAAACCCAGCCCTGAAGCTCGCGGCGCACCACGTGCTCGATGACCTTCATGCCGAGGTCGCTGTCGTTCAGGCACGGGATGTAGGCGAACTTCTCGCCGCCATTCTCCTCGAAATAGTGGCGGTTCTCGCCATCGAGCTCCTCCAGCGTCTCCAGGCAATCCGCCGTGAAGCCCGGGGCGACGATCGCCATGCGCTTCACGCCGGATTTCGCCAGCTCCATCACCGTCTCGTCGGTGTAGGGCTTCAGCCATTCCTCGTTGCCGAAGCGCGACTGGAAGGTCACCCGCATCTTGTCCGGCGTCAGGCCGAGCTTCTCCCGGATCAGCCGGCCGGTCTTGTGGCACTGGCAGTGGTAGGGATCGCCCTTGAGCAGGTAGCTCCGCGGCACCCCGTGGAACGAGGTGAGGATCACCTCCGGCTCGAAATCGAGCTTGGCCAGTGCCCTCGCGGATCGAATCGGCCATGGCGGCGATGTAGACCGGATCGTCGTGGTAGGGCGGCGACACCCGCACCGTCGGCTGCCAGCGCATGTCCATCAGGGCGCGGAACGCCTGATCGCAGGCGGTCGCCGAGGTGGCGGCGGCGTATTGCGGATAGAGCGGCACCAGCAGAATGCGGTCGCAGCCCTGATCGAGCAGGGCCTGGATCCGACCGGCGACCTCGGGCTTGCCGTAGCGCATCGCCCAATCGACCACGACGGAATCGCCCATGGCGGCCTGCAGGCGCTCGCTCTGGCCGCGGGTGATGGTCTTGAGCGGGCCCTCGTTCAGGACGTTGTTCCAGACGCTGGCATAGTCGCGCCCCTTCGGCTTGGGACGCTTGGTCAGGATGACGAGGTTGAGCAGCGGCCACCAGATCAGCCGCGGCACCTCGATCACCCGCCGGTCCGACAGGAATTCCTTGAGGTACCGGCGCATGGGCCAGTAGGTCGTGCCCTCCGGCGTGCCGAGGTTCATCAGCAGGACGCCGACACGGCCCCAGGCCACCTTCGGGTGGTCGGCCGGCAGGCCGTCCGCCGCGGGCTTGAGGGTCGTCAGGGGCCGGCCATTCGCCAGCGCGGCGGGTTCGACGCGTTCGTTCATGGCATCGTTCCGGCGCCGCGCGCCGTGTCCTTCCTCTGGCTTCGGATATCCGGGGGCCGGCGCGTGCGCTTGGGCCTGGACCGGAGGCTTGCCCCTGTCGGGTGCGCTCCATGTAGGGTGCGATGCCGCCCGGCGAAGACCGGACGCGACATGCCGCACCGTGAGGCGCCGCGCGCTCGACCTCTGTCCCTAACCCTTTGTCGCCGCCAGCCGCAACCGCCACCCCGGTGGCGGAGGGCGGCCGCCGCCGATCCCGACCGCGCCGTCCACCGCGAGACCCCATGACCGACACGCCCGTCGCCGACGCCCTCGCCGCCTTCCGCGCCTCCGGCTCGCCCTGGCTGGCGCTGCCGTTCTTCGCCGGGGGGCGGGCTGACGCCGTGGCGGCGCGCGTCGATGCCCGTATCGCCGCGGGCGCCCGCGTGCTCCCGGCGCCGGACCGGATCTTCCGCGCCCTGACCGAGACGCCGCTGCCGGCGGTGCGCGCGGTGATTCTCGGACAGGACCCCTACCCGACCCCCGGCGACGCCAACGGCCTGGCCTTCTCGTTCGTGGGCTCGGGCCGCCTGCCCGCCTCGCTGAAGGTGATCCTGGCGGAGGCCGGCTCGGACCGTTCCGCGGGCGGCGACCTGACGCCCTGGGCGCGGCAGGGCGTCCTGCTCCTCAACAGTGCGCTCACCGTCGAGGCCGGCAAGGCCGGGGCGCATCTCCGTTACGGCTGGGCGGCGCTGACCGACGAGGCGGTCGCCGCAATCTCGGCGCGTCCCGAGCCCTCGGTCTTTCTGCTCTGGGGCGCCCAGGCCCGCGCCCGGGCGGCGCTGATTGATCCGCGCCGCCACGGCGTTTTCGAGAGCGGGCATCCCTCACCGCTCAATCGCGCGCGGGATTTCCCCGGCTCGGACCCGTTCGGGCGGGCCAACCGCTGGCTTTCCGAGCACGGCGGCTCTCCGATCGACTGGCGCCTCGGCTGAGCGCCGCCGGCGCTCATTGGGGCTTGGCGGTCTCCGCCGGCTTGGTCGCCGGAGCGCTCGAATCCTGGCCGGCCGGCAGCAGCACGTTCTTGGCGATGGTGCCCTCGGGGCCGTACTCGCCGGCCACCGCAATGCAGGCCTGATCGCGGTTCTGCACCATCTGGTTCGACATCAGCGTGAACATGGTCTGCACGCGGTTGCCGAACGGACCCCGCGGCTGGACATCGGCGATCTGCACGTTCTGCTTCGCCAGCAGCGCCTCGAACTGGTCGCTGCCGATCCGGTAGCCGCAGACATTCGAGGCGGCGAAGATGTAGGCGGCGAATTCCAGGGCGCGCGGGCCCGGCGCGTTGCGGATCTGCGCCTGAGCCGGGACGGCGGCGAGCATCAGGGCAGCGGGAAGGGCGATGTGGCGCATGCGGAGCCGTTTCCTCGAAGACGGGCGAACTCTGGCGGGTCGCCTCGGGCGGGCGGGACATAGGACCATGCCGGCCATTCGCCAATGCGACCGAATTTGCCTGCAAACGACGGCCCGATTTTCATGACCTGTTGGCCATAGGTGCAGTCCAGGGCCGTGGAGCGGCCGAAAATGCACCCGTGTTCCGGCTGGGCCGCGCGGTGAGAGAGAGTGTTAACCTGCCCGCGTCACGCCAGACGTCACGATCTATCCAGATCCAGGCGGTCTGCATCGCATGTACGGCGTCAACTCCTCTGCCGCATCACTTCCGGTCCCGGCGCCCCAGGACCCGGCCCGCGTCTTCCGGACCGGCACGGCCGGGCCCGGAGCCGCCGACCGGCGCGGCGCCGGGGCCGCAGCCCTGGTCTGCCCGCACCGGGTCGCGCGCTGGGCCATCGGCGAGGGCCTCCGCGCCGGCGACACCGTCGCGCTTCTGGTGCAGGATCTCGGGCAGGCGGAGGCCATGCGCCTCGGTCTCACCCGCATCGGCCTGCGGGTCGTTTGCCTGGACGGGACCCGTCTCGGCGATACGCTGACCGACAGCCTGTCGCTGTCGAGCGCCGCCCTGGTGATCGTCGATACGGCGCTCGCGCAGGCCTATGCCGGCCTGATGGGCCGGCTGTCCGCCTATCCGCCGGTCTGGTGGAACGGGCCGGGCGCCGATTTCGCGAGCCTCGATCTGGCGCTGGCCGAGCTGGCGTAGGCGCGAGGCGACCTCCGTCCCGCGCCGTCAGCGCGGGCCGGCGCGCCCCAGCCAGTCGTCCAGCGCCTCGTAACGCGTGGGGTCATCCGGGCAGAGGCCGGTGCCGCATTCCGCGGCCGTCGACACGGCATTGGCGAGGACGACGCCGAGGAACAGCAGCAGGCACGCCGCGCCGAATCGGCCGGCCCTGCCGTTGTCCTCCCGGAGCTCTGCCCGGAGGACCCGGTCGCCCAGGAGCAGCACGCCCACGCCGACGATCAGGGCGACGAAGGCGATGAGCGCGAGCGTGTAGAAATGCAGCCCGAGCAGCGTCGAGCCGAAGCCGCCGGTGCCGGGGACGACGTGCAGGGCGACCTGCCGCCCCGCCACGACGGCACCCGCGACGGCGCTGAGGATCGCGATCCCGTAATGCGACGGCCGCGGACCGAAGCGCAGGTTGAGCGCGAAGCCGACGCCCGCCGCCGCGAACGCGGCCCGCTGCAGCAGGCAGAGCGGACAGGGCAATTCTCCGAGGGCGACCTGATACCAGAAGGCTTCGATGAGCACGGCGCAGCAGCCGAGCAGCGCGAGGGCGTTGAGGGTCCGGGCCTGACGGGCGGTCATCGCGCGATCCCCTCAGAAATCGAGCTGCAGGGTCGAGGTGGCATGGGCGCCGAACAGCACGAGCGTGCCGACCAGCGACACCAGCCACAGGCCCATTGCGACGCCGCGCCGGCCGCCGAGCACGGCGACCAGGCTTCCCGCGAAACCGACGAACGGCAGCACCATCATGGCTCGGATCCCCGATCGCAGCCGCCACGTGCGATCGTCCGCGTGGATCGGCCGGGTGAGCTTGCCAGACGAGCGGTTTCACCTTCCTTGAGGCAGTCCGTCCGGCACGGCGGCATCGCTGGGGCTCGGCCCGCGTGCTAATCCTCCGGCCACAGGATCGGCCGCACACGCCAGGGCGGCCGGCATCGGGAGACGCCCTCATGACCGCAGCCCTGTCCACGGTCCCGCCCGCCTCGGCTGGCTCGGACGAACCGATCCTGCTGCGCGAGGACGCCGACGGGATCGCGACGCTGACCCTGAACCGGCCCCAGGCCCGCAACGCTCTGTCGATGGCCCTGATGGGCGCGCTCCAGGAGCAGCTCGACGCGATCCGTGCGGATCCCGGGATTCGCGTCGTGGTCCTCCAGGGGGCCGGCCCCGCCTTCTGCGCCGGCCACGATCTCAAGGAGATGCGCGCCGATCCCTCGCGGGAGGCGACCGAGGCGGTGTTCCGCAGCTGCGCCCGGCTGATGCTGAGCCTCACGCGCCTGCCGCAGCCGGTGATCGCCCGGGTCCACGGCATCGCCACCGCCGCCGGCTGCCAGCTCGTGGCGACCTGCGACCTCGCCGTCTGTGCCGAGGAGGCCCGCTTCGCGACGCCCGGCGTGCAGATCGGGCTGTTCTGCTCGACCCCGATGGTGGCCCTGTCGCGGGCCGTGTCGCGCAAGGCCGCCCTGGAGATGCTTCTGGTCGGCGAGCCGATCGACGCCGCCGAGGCCCTGCGGATCGGCCTCGTCAACCGCGTCGTGCCGCAGGCGGATCTCGACGCGGCGGTCGGCGCCCTCGCGACCCGGATCGCCGGCAAGGCGCGGCGCGTCCTGGCGATCGGCAAGGAGGCGTTCGGCCGCCAGATCGAGATGGGCCTGGAGGAGGCCTACGGCTACGCCGCCGAAATCATGACCCGGAACATGATGATGGCCGACGCCCACGAGGGCATCGACGCCTTCCTGGGCAAGCGGCCGCCGCGCTGGGAGCCATAGGTCCCCGCGGCCTGACGCGATACGACGCAGGCTGGTTCGCGTAGGTTATGGCGCCGTCCTGCCCTAGGATTGAGGATACGCCCGATCCTGCCGGGTTCGGCGCCCCAATGCGGAACGGCTGATGAGCACCATCGACCTGTTCGGTCTGACGCTCGCTTTCTACGGCGCGATGCCGCCCCCTCGGCCGCAGCGCCCCGATCGGAACGGCGCCACCTGGGCGGCGGCCCTGGTGTTCGGCGGCATCTGCTTCGCCACGATGGGGCCGATGATCACCATCTGGAGCTTCCACCGGCCCTACGCGGAGGCGAAGGCGCGCTGCATCGAATCCGGCGGCCGCGTGCTGTACGCGGCCCTCGACGGGAGCGGGCCCTATCGCTGCGAGCGGCCGGTGGTCGGGCCCGTCGCGTCACCCATTGCCTCCCCGGCCAAGCCGGCCGATTAATCCGCGCCGCCGCGCATCCTTCGGGTATATCCGGCGCCACTTCACGCGAACCGGATGCCGATACCTTGGACAACGCGCTCACTCGATGGGTCCAGTCGACCGCCCTGCTGCGGTCGGACGTGGAGGCGCTCATCGGCTTCGCGCTCGCGATCGGCGTGACCCTGCACGCCCTGCTGCGCAAGCGGCGGGTGAGCGTGGCGGTCGGATGGATCGGGCTCGCTTGGCTGTCGCCGATCTTCGGCACCGCCCTGTACCTGACCTTCGGCATCAACCGCGTCTCGCGCCGCGCCCGGCGGCTCCGGACCAAGCCCTCCGACGCGACGAACCTGCCCGATACCGACGACGCGGTCGTGCCAGAGACGCTCTGGCCTCTGGACCGCGCGATCCGGCGGATCACCGGCCTCCCGGCCTTCGCGGGCAACGCCGTCCAGATGTTCCGCAACGGCGACGCGGCCTATCCCGTCATGCTGGCCGCCATCCGGGAAGCGCGGGCGAGCATCGCCCTGTCGAGCTACATCTTCCGGGACGATGCGACGGGGGGCGAGTTCTGCGACGCGCTGGTGGAGGCCAAGGCGCGGGGCGTGAGCGTCCGGGTCATCATCGACGGCATCGGGGGCGGCTATTTCCGGGCGCCCGCCTACCACCGCCTGACCGCCGCCGGGGTTCCGGCGGCCCTGTTCATGCACTCTGCCCTGCCCTGGCGGATGCCGTTCCTCAACCTGCGCTCGCACAAGAAGCTGCTGATCGTCGACGGGCGCGTCGCCTTCACAGGCGGCCTCAACATCTCGCACCCGAACCGCGTCGCCCTGAAGCCCGAGCACCCGATCCGCGACACCCATTTCCGGCTGACCGGCCCCGTCGCCGAGCAGCTCGCCGTGGCCTTCGCGGCCGACTGGGCCTTCGTGGCCGGCGAGAACCTCGATGCCGAGCCCTGGTTCGCCGATCTGGAGCCGGCCGGCTCAAGCGTCGCCCGCGCGGTCACGTCGGGCCCGGATGCCGACGTGGAGAAGATCGAGCAGGTCATCCTCCAGGCGCTGGCCTGCGCCCGCAAGACGGTCCGGTTCGTGACGCCGTACTTCCTGCCCGACGAGCTGGTGACCGGCGCCCTGGCGCAGGCCGCGACCCGCGGGATCACCGTCGACATCATCATCCCGCGGGTCAGCGATCACCCGTTCATCGACTGGGCGACCCGGGCCCATCTCGACCCGCTGCTCCGGGCCGGTGTGCGGGTCTGGCTCGACGAGCCGCCGTTCGATCACTCGAAGGCGATGGTGGTCGACGACATCTGGTGCTTCGTCGGCAGCGCCAACTGGGACATGCGCAGCTTCCGGCTCAACTTCGAGCTGAACGTCGAGATCATCGACGCGGAGCTGGCCGCCGAGCTCGACCGGTTCATGCGCGCCAAGATGGAGGCGCGTCTCAGCCGGGAGGACCTCGCCGCCCGCGTCCTGCCGATCCGTCTGCGCGACGCAGGCGTGCGACTGCTGCTGCCATACCTTTGAAGCGGCCGGGCGCGTGCGCCTCCGGCGCCGGCCCGAGATGGACGACGATCGGCCGGTGATCGGACGGTCCGCGGGGCAGCACGTCGTGCGCGTGACAGATGAGGCCGCGGGCGAGGCACCGGTCGAGCCGCAGCGGCAGAACGTCCACCATCGCGTGGGTCGGCCGGCGGGGACCGACGTCGCGGAAGCCCGGGATCAGCGCCGGACCGACGATGTTGTAGTCGCCGAGCACGGCGGCGCGCGGCGGCAACTCGGTGACGATGCGGCGGAGCTGGCGGCGGTTCAGCATCTGCCCATGCGACAGATGGACATTGGCCACGCCGAACTCGCCGAGGTCGAGGATCTGGCAGACCCGGTGCACCAGGGCGCCCGAGGGCAGCGTGATCACCCGCGGCGGCGCCGGCCAGGGTTCGGGGCTCCACATGGCGAGCCCGTGGATCCGCCCCGGAAGGGGTGCCCAGGCATAGTGGCCGCCGATCCGGTCCAGAAGGAAGCCGATGGCGCGGGTCGCCTCCTGCATCAGCAGCAGGTCGGGCTTCTCCTGGGCGATCAGGGCCGCCACGTCGTCGACGGCGGCGCCGGTCCGGCGCAGGAGGTTCCAGCTCACGATCTTGAACGGCGCGTGTCCGCGGGCCGCCGGCCGGAGCGGCAGATCGGGAGCCGCGGTCAAGCCGGGCCGGGCCGGGGGGCGTGCAGCGATGTTCATGGGGCCGGACTTGCCTCTCATCACGCGGCTCTCCCGCCACCGCCACGCTGTAACGCGCGCGCGGCTCCGTCGTTCGACGGCCTATGCGCCAATCGGCCCGATGCGGTCGAACTCATCCGGGGCGTCCCACAGGCCAGCGACGAAGGCCGCTTGAGGCCACCCCTGCCGGCGGCCTAAGAGCCGGCACGCGATGCCGGCCGGCCTGCACGGGCCGGCCTCCGTTCCGGACGCGCCACGATCCCCTGGGATACCGATGACGGGCTTCAGCTTCATCCATGCGGCGGACCTGCATCTCGGCAGCCCCCTGTCGGGGCTCGCCGCCCGCGATGCCGACCTGGCCCGGCGCCTCGCCACGGCCGGCCGGCAGGCCTTCGAGGATCTGGTCACCCAGGCGATCGAGCGGTCGGTCGCCTTCGTGGTCGTGGCCGGCGACATCTACGACGGCGACTGGGCCGACAACACGATCGGCCTGTTCTTCGCCCGGCAGGTGGCCCGGCTCGACCGCGCCGGCATCCCGACGATCCTGGTGCGCGGCAACCACGACGCCGAGAGCGTGATCACCCGCTCGATCACCCTGCCGCCCTCGGTCCACGTCTTCCCCGCCAACCGCGCCGGGACGTTCCGCCTGGAGGGGCTGCGGGTCGCCCTGCACGGAAGGAGCTTCCAGGGCCGGGCCGTCGAGGAGAACCTGTCCCTGACCTACCCGGCCGCCCTGCCGGGCTGGTTCAATCTCGGCATCCTTCATACCTCCTGCACCGGCCACGCGGCCCACGAGACCTACGCTCCGTGCTCGGTCGCCGACCTCGCGGCGCGCGGCTACGAGTACTGGGCGCTCGGCCATATCCACGAATACGCGGAGCTGTCCCGGGATCCCTGGATCGTGTTCCCCGGCAACCTCCAGGGCCGCAGCATCCGCGAGCGCGGCGAGAAGGGCGCCGTGGTGGTCGATGTCGCCGACGGCCGCGTGACCGGCCTGCAGCGCCTAGCCCTCGACCGCGCCCGGTTCGAGCAGGTCTCGGTCGATCTCGCCGCGGCGACGGATCCCCGCGCGGCGCTCGAGGCCGTGGAGGCGGCGCTCCGGCCGTTCGCCGCCCTCGCCGCCAACCGGCTCGTCCTCGTGCGCGTCCACCTCACCGGCACGACGCCGGCCCACGACGCGCTGGCGGCGGACCGGGAGTCGCTCACGGCCGAGATCCAGGCCGCCGCCCACCGGCTGCACGAGGATCTCTGGCTGGAGCGCCTGAAGATCGAGACGCACCGGCCCCGCGCGCCGATGGAATCGTCCGGCACCGCGATCGATCCCGCCGCGCTGCTCGCCGACATCGACCGCGATCCCGATTTCCGGACGCGGGCCAAGGCGGCCCTGGCCGAGATCGGCGGCCGGATGCCGACCGCGGTCGCCGCCGAGGCGGGTCTGGACGATGAGTTCGACGCCCTCTGTGCCGAGGCCGAGGCCCTGATCCTCGGCCGCCTCGTCGGCCGGCACTGCTGAGCGGAGCGCCCAGGGACATCCGATGCGTCTGATCCGCCTCGCCCTCGAGCGCTACGGCGCCTTCACGGACCGCGCGATCGCGTTCCGCCCTGACGCGCGGCTGCATGTCGTGCTCGGAGCCAACGAGGCCGGCAAGAGCACCGCGCTCGCGGCCGTCACCGACCTGCTGTTCGGCTTCGAGAAATCCACGCGCTACGCCTTCCTGCACGACATGCCGCAGCTGCGCCTCGGCGCGGAGATCGCCGCCGCCGACGGCCGCCGGCTGAGCTTCCGCCGCCGCAAGGGCAACAGCCGCACGCTGATCGATGCGGGCGACGCGCCCCTGCCCGACGACGCCCTCGCGCCGTTCCTCGGCGGCCTGTCGCGGACAGCCTTCTGCCGCGCCTTCGGCCTCGACGCGCAGAGCCTGCGGGCGGGCGGGCGCGAGATGGTCGACGTGGAGGGCGAAGTCGGCGCGAGCCTGTTCGCGGCGGGCTCCGGCCTGCGCGGCCTCACGGACCTGCAATCCGCCCTCGACACCGAGGCGGAGGGCATCTTCGCGCCGCGCCAGGCCAAGCACCGGACCTTCTATCAGGCGCTGGAACGCCACGACACCGCCCGCAAGGCGATCCGCGAGAAGGGCCTGCGTGCGGGCGACTGGCGTGCGCTGAACGACGAGATCGCGGCCGCGGCCGGCCAGCTCGACGCGCTCCGGGCCGAGCAGAAGGCCATGGCCGTCGAGCGCGCCCGCCTGGAGCGGCTCAAGCGCGTCCGGCCGATCGTCGCGGAGATCGACGCGCTGGAGCAGCGCATCACGGCCGAGGACGGCCTCGTCGACGCGGATCCGGCCTGGATCGAGCGCCTCGGCGACGCCCTCGATCGCTGCCGGACGGCGGAGGCCGAGGCGGTTCGGGCCGACACCGTTCTGGCCCAGGCCCGGACGGAGGCCGAGGCCGTGCCGGTCGAGCCGGGGCTGACGCTCCGGGCCGACGAGATCCTCGCGGCCTTCAGCGGCACCAAGGAGTACGAGAAGGGCGGGACGGACCTGCCCCGGATCGAGGGCGATGCCCACAAGGTCGGGCTGGAGCTGGAGCGGCTGCGCGCCCGGATCGGTGCCGCCGATCTGGCGGCGCTCGAATCGGCTCAGCCGACCGATGCCGCCCGGGCCCGGATCGAGGGGCTGATCCGCGCGCATCGGGCCCTGTCGGCGGCCGAGGATCAGATCGCCCGCGACCACGCCGTGGCCCTGGCCGAACGGGACCGGCTGGCGGGCGAGATCGAAGCCGCAGGCGCGACCCACGATCCGACGCCGCTGCGCGAGGCGCTGAAGCCGCTCGCCCGCCTGCACGAGTGGATCGCCGCCCACGAAACCCTCGATGGCGCGATCCGGCGGGAGACGGCGCTGCTGCGCAACCAGGCGGCCCGGCTGTCACCGCCCGTCCCGGACACCGCCGCCCTCGTCCGGATGCCGCTGCCCGCGCCGGAGGCGATCGCCCGCTTCCGCGCTCTCCTCGACGGACGACATCGCGAGCGGGAGCGCGCCGTCGACCGGCACGAGACGGCGTTGCGCCAGGCCGCCGCCACCCGGGACAGGCTGCGCGCGCGCGAGGCCGACCGGCCGATCGCCACGCGGGAGCGGCTGGACGGGGCGCGGGCGTCCCGCGACGCGGCGTTCGCGCCGCTACGGGACGTTCTGGGGGCGGGAAAGACAGCGGCGCTCGCCGAGATCGCCGCCTACGAGCGGGCTGTCCTCGAAGCGGACCGGCTCGCCGACGAGCGCGCCAGCGACGCGGCGCGGGTCGCAGCCCATGCCGCCGACCAGGACCGCCTCGCCGCCGAGGAGGCGGAGGTCGCCGCCGCGCAGGACATCCTGGCCGGCATCACGGCCGATATCGCGGCCGGCGAGGCGGCGTGGCACGCGGCGTGGCGGCCCGCCGGGATCGAGCCGGGGCCGCCCGTCGAGATGGCGGCGTGGCTCGCCGAGACGGAGAACCTGATCGAGGCCGAGCAGCGGCTGGCCGAGCAGCGGATCGAGCGGGAGCGGCTGGCAGCCCGGATCGAGGCCGCCCAGTCGCCGCTGGCCGATCTCTGCGCCCGCTCCGGGCTCGATCCCGCGCCGGAGCTGGAGGTCGGCCCGGCCCTCGAACGGCTGGAGGCTCGGGTGGCGACGCTGGCGAGCCGCTGGGAGGCGAATCTCCAGACCGGTGGCCTGCTCCGCGCGGCCCGCGCCGCCTGCGGCCGGCTGGACGCGGCCCGCGCCGAGACCGCGGCGCGGCGCGCCGCGTGGCAGACCGAATGGGCCTCGGCCCTGCAGCCGCTGGGCCTCGCCGCCACGAGCCAGCCCGAGGAGGCGGAGGGTGCCCTGGAGGCGTGGCGCACGGTGCCCGACCGGCTCTCGGAGCGCGCCGCCCTGAACCGCCGGGCTACCGGGATCCGGCGCGACATGGAGGCGTTCCGGGTCGGCGCGACCGCCCTGGTCGAGGCGCTGGCGCCGGACCTCGCCGACACGCCGGCGACGACCGCGATCCGCACCCTGCACGCGCGCCTCGTCGCCGCGCAGGCCCGGGAGGCGCGGCGCGCCGAGCTGGACCGCCGGCGCGACGAGGCCGCGGCGGCGAGCCGCGCGGCGGCCGACCTGCACACGGCGGCCCGGGCGGCGCTGACCCGTGCGGTCGCCGCCGCGATGCCGGACCGGGCCGAGGCGGCGATGCCCGAGATCGAGGCCCTGTTCGGCCGCCTGAGCGCCCGGGAGAGCCTGCGCGGCGAGCTCCTGCGCCTGCGCGGCAGCCTCGCGGGCGCCGCCGACGGGCTGCCCGAGGCCGAGCTCCGCGGCGGCCTCGAAGCGCTCCCGCCGGAGGCGATCGAGGCCGAGCTGGCCCGGCTCGCCCTGGAAGCTGAGGAGCAGGCCGAACGCGGACAGGTCATCTTCGCCGACCGCGACCGCGCCGAGCGGCGCCGGGCCGAGCTGGAAGGCGGAACCGGCGCCGAGTTGGCGCTTGCCGAGCGCAAGGCCGCGGAGGCGGATTTGCAGGCCGCGGCCCGGTCCTGGGCGGTCCTGCGTCTCGCCGGGCTGATGCTCGGGCAGGCGGTCGCCCGCCACCGCGCCGGTCAGCAGGACCCGCTGCTGGCGCGCGCCGGTGCCCTGTTCTGCGCCATGACGGGCGGCGGCTTCTCCGGGCTCGCCCAGACCTACGACGAGGCCGACACGCCGCGGCTCGCCGGGCAGCGGGCGGGCGGCGGGCTGGTGCAGATCGAGGGGATGAGCGAGGGCACGCGCGACCAGCTCTACCTCGCCCTGCGGCTGGCCTATCTGGAGGATTACGCCGGCCGCGCCGAGCCGGCACCGTTCATCGGCGACGACCTGTTCTCGACCTTCGACGAGGTGCGCACCGGCCACGGCCTCGACGCGCTGGCGGCGATCGGGGAACGCGTTCAGCCGATCCTGTTCACGCATCACCGCCACGTCGCCGACATCGCCCGCGACCGGCTCGGCGCGGCGGTGGACGTCGTAGCGCTGTAGCGGGTCGCGGGGCGGTCGGCCGCGGCCAACTCATAGCCTAAGAGCGCGTAGCCAGACCGTCATTCCGGGACTGCGCAGCAGGGCCCGGAATCCAGATCCGCAACGGTCAGCGAGCCGAGCGCCGTCGGCGGCTCTGGATCCCGGGCTCCGCTGCGCGGCCCCGGGATGACGTGGCGGCAGGCGATGGCCTGCCTGCGAGAGCCCGGTCAGCCTCGCGCGTCCCCGAGATACCGGGCCTCCAGATGCGCCCGGAACGAAGCGGTGCCGAGCGGCGCGCCCGTGGCGCGGGTGAGCAGGTCGTCGGTGCCGAGCAGAGAGCCGACTTCGTGCACGTTGCTCCGCAGCCAACCGCGCAGGGGCCCGAAATCGCCCTCTGCCAGGCAGCCCGGAAGCGCCGGCTCGGCCGACCGCGCGGCCCGGAACAGCTGCGCCGCCGCCATGGCGCCGAGCGTGTAGGTCGGGAAGTAGCCGAAGGCGCCGCTCGGCCAGTGGATGTCCTGCAGGCAGCCCACCCGGTCGTCCGGCACGGTCAGGCCCAGCAGCTCCCGCAGGCCGTCGTTGAAGGCGCCCGGCAGGTCCCGAACAGCGAGGTCGCCCGCGATCATCGCGGTCTCCAGGCGGTAGCGCAGCAGGATATGGGCCGGGTAGGTCGCCTCGTCGGCATCGACCCGGATGAAGCCCGGCGCGACCCGGGTGTTGAGCGCGTGCAGGTTCTCGGCCGACCATTCCGGCCCGGACCGGCCGAACGCCGCGCGCAGCAGCGGCGCCAGGAAGGTGAAGAACTCCCGGCTGCGGCAGGCCTGCATCTCGATGATCAGCGACTGGCTCTCGTGCAGGCTCATGCCCCGGGCCGCGCCGACCGGCTGGTGCCGCCAGGCTGCCGGCCGGCCCTGTTCGTAGAGGGCGTGCCCGGTCTCGTGCAGCACGCCCATCAGGGCGCGGCCGAAATCGGCGGCGTCGTAGCGGGTGGTGATCCTTACGTCGTCGGTGGCGCCGCCGCAGAACGGGTGCAGGCTGATGTCGAGCCGGCCGCGGGTGAAGTCGAAGCCCACCGCCTCCATGAGCTTGAGGCCGAGCTCCCGCTGGACCGCCACGTCGAACGGGCCGGTCAGCGGCAGCGGCGCCGGGCGGGCGGCCTGCATCTCCCGGGCGCGGGCGATCAGCGCCGGCAGCCAGCTGGTCAGATCCGCGAACAGCGGGTCGATCACCGCCCGGCGCATCCCGGGATCGTAGCTGTCGAGCAGCGCGTCGTAGGGGTCGAGCCCGAGGGCCGCGCCCTTGGCCTGCCCGATCTCCCGCTGGAGCCGCAGCACCTCGGCGAGGTGCGGCTCGAGCACGGCAAAGTCCGCGTCCCGCCGCGCCTCGCGCCAGACCACCTCGGAGCGGGACACCGCGCGGGAGCTCGCCTCCACGAGGTCGCGGGGGACGGCCGTGGCGTGGGCCTGGGCGCGGCGCATCTCGCGCAGGTTGGCGGCCGGCCAGGATTCGAGGCCGCTCGCCCGCTCGGCGGCCGCCAAGTCCTCGGCCGCTTCGGGCGCCGTCAGGATCTCGTGCGCCAGCCCGCGCAGGATCGCGAGCTGGTCGCCCCTTGCCTCGGCGGCGCCGTCGGGCATCAGCGTCTGCGCGTCCCAGCCGAGGATCCCGGCGGCGCCTTCGAGGGCCGCGAGCCGGGCGAAACGCTGTTCGAGGGTCTGGTAGGCGGTCATGCGGTCTCCGGTCCCAGGGAATGTCTCGCGGCTGCCGGCGGCGCTCACCCCGCCTGCAGCATCTCCAGCTCCAGCCAGCGGTCCTCCGCCTGCGACAGCTCGGTCTCGGCCTGCGCCAGCATGGACGAAGCCTTGTCGAAGCGGGCGGGATCGCGGGCGTACAGGTCGGGATCGGCCAGGATCGTCTTGAGCTGGCCGATCGCCGCCTCCAGCTTCTGCATCCGGGCCGGCAGCGTCTTCAGCTCGTGCTGCTCGTTGAAGCCGAGCTTGGGCTTGCCGGCCGGCGCGGCAGCCGTCCCGGTGCGCGCCTTGGTTTCCCGGGGCTCCTTGGCCTTCGGGGCGACCGTGCGCGCCTCGACCCCCTGCCCGCGCTGGATCAGCATGTCGCTGTAGCCGCCGGCATACTCGACCCAGCGGCCCGCTCCCTCGGACACCAGCACGCTGCCGACCACCCGGTCGAGGAAGTCGCGGTCGTGGCTGACCAGGATCAGTGTGCCCTGGTAGTCGCCCAGCATCTCCTGGAGAAGGTCGAGAGTCTCGAGGTCGAGGTCGTTGGTCGGCTCGTCGAGGACCAGCAGGTTGGCGGGCTGGGCCAGGGCACGGGCGATCAGCAGCCGGTTGCGCTCGCCGCCCGACAGGACCGAGACCGGCGTGCGCGCCTGCTCGGGGGCGAACAGGAAGTCCTTGAGGTAGCCGATCACGTGCCGGCTCTGACCGTTGACCGTGACGCTGTCACCCCGCCCGCCCGTCAGCACGTCGGTGACGGTCATGCCCGGCTCCAGCACGGCCCGGGCCTGATCGAGGACCACCGGAAGGAGGTTGGTGCCGAGGACGATCTGCCCCGAATCGGGCGCGAGCCGGCCCATCAGCAGGTTGATCAGCGTGCTCTTGCCGGCGCCGTTGGCGCCGACGATGCCCAGCCGGTCGCCGCGCATCACCCGCAGGGACAGGCCGTCGGCGATCGGCCGGTCGCCGTAGGCTTTCGCGATGTCGCGGGCCTCGACCACGAGGCTCCCGGAGGATTCCGCGTCGGAGGCCTGCATGCTGACGCTGCCCACCGGACGGCGGACCTCGCGGCGGTTCTTGCGCAGCTCGTGCAGGTTGCCGAGCCGGCGGACGTTGCGCTTTCGCCGGGCGGTGACGCCGTAGCGCAGCCAGTGCTCCTCGGCGGCGATCTTGCGGTCGAGCTTGTGCTGGTCGCGCTCCTCCTCCTCGAAGAACGCGTCGCGCCATGCCTCGAAGCCGGAGAAGCCCTGGTCGATCCGCCGGGTCTCGCCGCGGTCGAGCCAGATCGTGGCCCGCGACAGGGCCGACAGGAAGCGGCGGTCATGGCTGATCAGGACCAGGGCCGCGCGGGTGCCCTTCAGCTCCGATTCGAGCCACTCGATCGCCGGCAGATCGAGGTGGTTGGTGGGCTCGTCGAGGAGCAGCACGTCGGGCTCGGGCGCGAGCGCCTGGGCCAGCGCGGTGCGCCGGCCCTCGCCGCCGGACAGCTTCGTCGGATCCTCCGCGCCGGTGAGCCCGAGGCTCTCCAGCAGGTAGCGGGCGCGGTGGGTGGATTCGCCCGGCGGCAGCCCGGCCTCGGCGAATTCGAGCGTGGTCGCGAAGCCCGAGAAGTCCGGCTCCTGCGCGAGGTACCGGATCGTCGTGCCGGGCTGGACGAAGCGGCGGCCCTTGTCGGGCTCCGCGATGCCCGCGGCGATCTTCATCAGCGTCGACTTGCCGGACCCGTTCCGCCCGACGAGGCAGGTCCGCTCGCCAGGGGCGATGGTGAGCTCGGCGCGGCTGATCAGCGGCGTACCGCCGAAGGTGAGCGCGACGTCCTGAAGAGTGAGAAGCGGTGGAGCGGCCATGGGCCGGCTTATGGCAGCGCGAGGCGGCCGGTTCAAACGGTGCCGCCCCGCCGGAACTTCGCCCGGTCAGGCGATCGGGTTCGCCGGCCCGGTGGGCGGGCTGATCTCCGGCGCGCCGGGATCGTTGACGGGGATCTCGGGCGGCTGGATGCCCGGCGCCTCGGCGGGCGTATTCCCGGGGATCTCCGGCCCCGGGGGCTGCGTCGGGGCCTGCGGCGGGTCGTAGGGCCGGTCGGGTGCCGGACCCGGCTGCGGCGGCACCTCGGGGACCTGCCCCGGGTCGGCGAGCGTGAACTGGGACACGGTGTTCCTCCGGATGGCCAACGGTGCGTTCCTGCACCGTTCGGGCGGAAACGAGGTCCCGCCCCTCCGGTTCCGGACGGCTACTTCTTGGTGAGCAGCAGGTTGCCTTCCTTGCTTGCCACCTTCTGGATCTTCTCGGCGAACAGGGCGAGCAGGAACGGCAGCTTCACCTCAAGGCGCACGCTCTCCGCGCCGACATCGATGGTTCCGGCGACGTTCTGCGCGAGCGCCGACACGCCGAAATCGAGCCGGTCCCCGGTCCACGCCAGCTGGTCGACCGCGATGCCGCTCTTGGCCAGGAATGCCCGTGCCTGCTCGGTGCCCTGCTCGAGGCGCCGCTTGGCCTCGTCGCGGCCGAGGTCGTGCGGGATATCGACGATGAGGGGCTTGGGCATGGGCAGCTGATCCGGATTGAACCCGGCTGCAGATGGGGCCTCGCATCGTCGCCGACAACGCCCGGGAGCCGCCCTGCCCCTTCGGAGCCGGGCGGCTGAAGGTCTGCGACGTTATTTCAGGACCTGCAGGGAGACGTAGGTCGTGCCGCCCATGCCGAGGGCACGGGCCGAGCCGCGCGACAGGTCGATGATGCGGCCGCGCACGAAGGGACCGCGGTCGTTGATGCGCACCACGACCGAGCGCCCGGTCCGCTTGTTCTCGACGCGGACCCGGGTTCCGAAGGGCAGGCTGCGATGGGCGGCGGTCAGTCCGTTGGGGTTGAAGTGCTCGCCGTTCGCGGTGCGGTGCCCGCTGCCGTACCAGGAGGCCGCTCCGCTCTGCGCGGTGGCCGGGACAGTCGTTCCGAGGACGGTGGACAGCATTCCAAGCGAGGCGACGAACTTTCCGAAACCAAACGACATTCTCAACGCATTCCCTTTGTTTTTGTCGGGGCGGCGCCAGTCGTGTGGGAAATCGGCCGGAATATGGCAGGTGTTTGCTTACTGCCGAGGTCACATTTTGGCCGGTTTCGTCCTGGTCATTCTCATTACATAGGCGTTTATTTCGGATTATTTCCGTCTGATCTTTGAAATACACATAGGTCAGTCGAGCGATGTATTGTGCAAGATCTCCCGCGGCCGGGCGGAAAGGCGGCGAAATGGGCGCAGATTCCTAAGCCCTGCGCTGGCTGTGACCCTGCCTCCCGCTGGGCTTGACCCGGACGACACGAGCAAAGCCGATGGCTGTCGCCGATCATGCGAGGCGCTTCGGCAAGGATAGCCTGCGCGACGGCCGCCCGGCCGGCAGGCGAATCCTGATTTCGCCTGGCCGTGGGTACCCGGGATGGGTCCGGTAACCCTTGCTTAATCTGTGCGGTGTCTGGCCTGATTTGCGCCCGGCAAAAATTGCAGCCCCAGAACGGGACGCATCGCGGGCAAAATCGACAACGCGACCTTTACCGTACCCGGGGCATGGTCTGCCGGTCAGTCGCGTAACCGGTGTTTGCCATGGCTTCCCCGCGTACCGTGGCTGCCGACGCCGTCGCCCGGAAACAGGTCTCGCGTGCCGGGCGGCCCGCGTCGGCGCCACGGATGGGTCTCGTACCCGCCCAGCGTTTCCTACCCCTCGACCAGGTTCTCGTCGGGGATTGCATCGCGGCCATGAACGCCCTGCCGGCGTCGAGCGTCGACTGCGTGTTCGCCGACCCGCCCTACAACCTGCAGCTCGGCGACGCCGGCCTGCTGCGCCCGGACCAGAGCCGCGTCGACGCCGTCGGCGACGACTGGGACAAGTTCGCCACCTTCGAGGCCTACGACGCCTTCACCCGGGACTGGCTCGCAGCCTGCCGCCGCGTGATGAAGCCGAACGCGACCCTCTGGGTGATCGGGTCTTACCACAACATCTTCCGCGTCGGGAGCGCGTTGCAGGATCTCGGTTACTGGATCCTCAACGACATCGTCTGGCGCAAGGCCAATCCGATGCCGAACTTCCGCGGCAAGCGCTTCACCAACGCCCACGAGACCCTGATCTGGGCCTCGCGTTCGGCGGAGTCGAAGGGCTACACCTTCCATTACGAGGCGCTCAAGGGGGGAACGAAGACCTCCAGATGCGCTCCGACTGGTTCATCCCCCTCTGCACCGGCGAGGAGCGCCTGAAGGATGCGGCGGGGCATAAGGTCCACCCGACGCAGAAGCCCGAGGCCCTGCTCGCCCGGACGCTGCTGGCGGCGACCAATCCCGGCGACGTGGTGCTCGATCCGTTCTTCGGCACCGGAACGACCGGCGCCGTCGCCAAGCGCCTCGGCCGCCGTTTCATCGGCATCGAGCGCGAGACGGTCTACGCGGAGGCCGCTCGTGAGCGGATCGCCGCCGTCGAGACCCTGTCGAAAGCCGCCCTTATGGTCGCGCCGACCAAGCGCGCCGAGCCGCGGGTGCCGTTCCTGTCGGTGATCGAGGCCGGGCACATCCGTCCCGGGGAGATCGTGACCGACGAGCGCCGCCGCTTCCGCGCCACGGTGCGCCCGGATGGCCAGCTCGACAACGGTCTCGTCATCGGCTCGATCCACAAGATCGGTGCCCTGGTCCAGGGGCTCCCCGCCTGCAACGGCTGGACCTTCTGGCACGTGGAGCGTGGCGGCAAGCCGGTGGTCATCGACACCTACCGGGCCGGCCTCCGGCAGGCGATGGCGAACGGCTGAACCCTTTTCCGCTTGCTGCGGCCGACAACTGCGGCGCAACCATCAACTGGCGGTAGAACCGCATCCCACACAGGGTCAGTCATTCCGGGACTGCGAAGCAGGGCCTGGAATCCAGAACCGCGCCGTCACCGAGTCGGGGCGCCACGGACCGAACCGAGCACGTATCTGGATTCCGGGCTCTCGCCTGCGGCGAGCCCCGGAATGACGGCGCGATCTTGTTACGATCGTCTGCGGGCCGGTCCCCGGCGTCGCGGCGGTGGCGGCCCGGCGGGCGGCTCCACCTCCCCCTCCAGCAGATCATCCGCTTCCGGCGGCGGCGCGGGCGCGGGCTTCGGGGGCGGCTTCGGCACGGCGCGCACGCGCGGGCGCGGCTCGGGGTCCGGCATCGACACCGGCGGCTCCATCGCCGCGAGCAGTGGCATCGGCGGCGGCTCCTTCTTGGGGCGGCCGCGCGGCTTCTTCTCGGGCTCGGGCTTCGGGTCGAAGGCGTGCGCCAGGACCTTGCGCATCAGCCCGGGCAGCGGCTCGTCGTCGAGGGCGCTGCGCGGGGTGAAGCGCATGCCGGACGGGGCCGCCGTCGCGAGCGCGACGCGGGCGACGAACACCGTCAGTTCCAGCGGGAAATGCGTGAAGCCGTGGCGAACCAGCCCCGGCAGGCGCTTCCACCGCGCATCGAGGGGGGCGTCCAGAAGCGCGGCGGCAACGTCGTAATCCGGCTCCCAGGCGCTGCCCGGCGGCTCGGCCATGTTGCCGAGCAGCCCCTCCGGGGCCCGGGTCCGCAGCAGCACCGCCTCGTCGCCGCTGCGGATCGCCACGAAGGCCGCGCCGCGGCGGAGCGCCCCCTTGGTCACCTTGATCTTGCGCGGGAACGTCTCCTGGATGCCGAGCGCGCGGGCGCGGCAGGGCCGCATCCAGGGGCAGAGCGCGCAGGCGGGGCGCTTGGGCGTGCAGATCGTCGCGCCGAGATCCATCAGCGCCTGAGCGAAGTCGCCCGGCCTGTCCGCCGGCACCAGCGCCTGCGTCAGGCGGCGGATCTCCGGCCTGCTGCCCGGGAGCGGCGTTTCCACCGCGTAGGCTCGGCTCAGGACGCGCTCGACATTGCCGTCGACCGCCGCCTCCTGCCGGTCGAAGGCGATCGCCGCGATGGCACCGGCCGTGTAGGCGCCGATCCCCGGAAGCTTGCGCAGACCCTCGGCCGTGTCGGGGAAGCGGCCACCTCCGGCCGCGACGGCTTTCGCGCAGGCGTGGAGGTTGCGGGCGCGGGAATAGTAGCCGAGGCCGGCCCAGGCCGACATCACCGCCTCCTCGGGCGCGTCGGCCAGGGCGAAGACGTCCGGGAAGCGCGTCAGGAAGCGCTCGAAATACGGCCGGACCGCCGCGATCGTGGTCTGCTGCAGCATGACCTCGGAAAGCCAGACCCGATAGGGTTCGGGCACCTCGCCGGCGAGCGCCCGCCACGGCAGGACCCGCCGATGCCGGTCGTACCAGGCGAGCAGGTCGTCGGCGCGCGGTCCGGGACCGGGCTCGGGATCCGTGGCTGTGCGAAGCGGCATGGTCAGGTCGACAAGGATCGCGCTGCATAGCCGGAGCCCGGCGGCGATCATAGGGCGGCGAAAGCGCCGGCGCGTCCTCCCTTCGTCAACCATCCTGCGCTACCCTTCGCGGATCCACAGGTCCGGAACCACCATGGCGCGCGTCAAACCGCTGGCCGAACTGATCGAGGGCTGCATCGGCCCGGCGTTCGCGGCGCAAGGATTCGCCTCGACCGACATCCTCGCCGCCTGGCCGGAGATCGTCGGCGAGCGGCTGGCCCGCTATTGCCGACCGTCCAAGCTGGAATGGCCCAAGCGCCGCCGCAAGGATTCGGACGCGCCCGAATCCGGCACGCTGGTGGTGCGCGTCGAGGGGGTGTTCGCCATCGAATTGCAGCACCTCGCGCCGGTGGTGATCCAACGGATCAACGCCCATTACGGCTGGGCCTGCGTTTCGCGGATCGTGCTGCAGCAGGACCGGGTCGGCCGTGGCGGGCGGCAGCCGTCGCGCGCCCGCATCGATCCGGCGCGGGTCGTCGAGGTGCAGCGCGCCGTCTCGGGGATCGAGGATGACGGGCTGCGCGCAGCCCTCGACCGCCTCGGCACCGCCGCCGTCGCCACCCGCCCCGAGCGCTGAGCCGGACGCCGGCGCGTCCGCGGGCGCAGAGGCGATTCGGTCATCTTGCCAGGACGCCCGCGCCCGAGTACCGGCTTTCGCACGCCAAGACCGACCAATTCGGCGGAGCCTGCCCGATGACGACGCGACGCGACGCTCTCAAGATCTCCGGCCTCGCGCTCGGCGCCGGCCTCGCCCTGCCCTACCTCGGCCGCTCCGCTCGGGCGGAGGGCGTCGACACGGCCGCCCTGCTGCAGCCGGGTCCGCTCGGCGATGTCTGGCTCGGCCCGGCGGACGCCAAGTGCACGATCATCGAGTACGCCTCGATGACCTGCTCGCACTGCGCGGCCTTTCATCGGAACACCTGGCCGACCCTCAAGGAGCGCTACATCGACACCGGCAAGGTGCGGTTCACGCTCCGCGAGTTTCCCCTCGATCCCCTGGCCACCGCGGCCTTCATGCTGGCGCGCTGCGAGGGCGATTCCAAGTACTACCCGATCACCGACCTGCTGTTCGACCAGCAGCCGGCCTGGGCCTTCACACAGAAGCCCGTCGACGCGCTGGAGCAGATGCTGCGGCAGGCCGGCTACAACAAGCAGACCTTCGAGGCGTGCCTCAAGGACCAGAAGGTCTACAGCGCGGTGAACGCCGTGAAGCAGCGCGGGCTCGACGTGTTCAAGGTCGATTCCACCCCGACCTTCTTCATCAACGGCGAGCGCTACACCGGCGAGATGACGGTCGAGGGCATGGAGAAGGTGATCAAGCCGATCCTGGGCGCCTAAGCGACCGGCCGGAGCCACGCGCGGAGCGCGGCTCCGGCACAACGTCCCAACCTGAAATACCAACTCAGAATCAAAGACTTACTGTGTATGCGGTTCGCCTTGACACTCAAGATAGGCGAAACTATGGTGCGCCCGCTTGCTGGGGGCGTCCAGCCGGTTCCAGATCCTCCCGCCCGATGAGTTTTGAGCCGTGAACGGCGACGACCCGAGGGACGGGAAAGGGACCGAGCAGACGCCGACGGATAGCGAACTCTCCGCGAGGCTCAGACGTCTCGAGACGCAGATCGAACGGAAGCGGCCGCAGGCTGCTCCCGATCCTTCGGCGCGCCCTCGGAGCGGCGGGGCCTCCTCGCTGGGCCAGGCCATGACGATCTCCACGGAGTTCGTCGCGGGCGTGATCGCGGGGGGCATACTCGGCTGGATCGTCGATCATGTCTTCGGGACCAAGCCCTGGGGAATGATCGTTCTCCTGATGCTGGGGTTCGTCGCGGGGGTCTACAACGTGATGCGGGTGTCGGGTTTCGCCGGCGCGCGTCCGGAACGGCGCGATCGGCAGGAGCCATAAGGCGCGCCGGTCAGTGGTAATCGAGGCGCCCGACAACCGTCGGTGCGCCGGACAAGAAGGGCGGGAGCGGGAATGGCGGTCACGATCGACCCGATCGAGCAGTTCGAGCTGAAGCCGCTCGTCTCGCTCGGCCATATCGGCCATCAGCAGCTCGCGTTCACGCAATCCGCCCTGTACATGTTCGCCGCCGTGGGCGTGATCGCGCTGATCACCATCGTGGCGACGGCGTCGCGCTCGGTGGTTCCGGGCCGGATGCAGTCGCTGGCCGAGATCTTCTACGAATTCATCGCCGACACGCTCCACCAGGCCACCGGCGACGGCGGCAAGCGGTTCATGCCGCTGGTGTTCTCGCTGTTCATGTTCGTGCTGATCCTGAACCTGTTCGGCATGATCCCCTACGCCTTCGCGGTGACCAGCCACCTGATCGTCACCTTCGGCCTCGCCGCGCTGGTGATCTCCACCGTGGTGATCTTCGGCGTGATGAAGCACGGCACCCACTTCTTCGGCCTGTTCGTGCCGTCAGGCGTGCCGAAGCCGCTGCTGGCGATCCTGGTGCCGATCGAGATCATCTCGTTCATCTCGCGCCCGATCAGCCTGTCGGTCCGTCTGTTCGCCAACATGCTGGCCGGCCACATCGCGATGAAGATCTTCGCGTTCTTCGTGGTCCAGCTTCTTCTCGCCGGCGCCTGGAGCGTGCTATCGCCGCTCCCGCTGTTCCTGACGATCGCGCTGACCGCTCTCGAGTTCCTCGTTGCGGCGCTTCAGGCCTACGTCTTCGCGACGCTGACGGCGATCTACCTCAACGACGCCCTTCACCCCGGCCACTGATCGGCCGGCTCCACCCGCCGCAAACGTCAAAGCACGTTTCGATCTGAAGAGACCTCAGGAGTTATCATGGATCCCGTCGCTGCGAAGTACATCGGCGCCGGCCTCGCCTGCCTCGGCATGGCGGGTGCGGGCATCGGCCTCGGCAACCTGTTCGGTCAGTTCCTCGCCGGCGCCCTTCGCAACCCGTCCGCGGCCGACGGCCAGCGCGCCACGCTGCTCCTGGGCTTCGCCCTCACCGAGGCGCTCGGCATCTTCTCGCTGCTGATCGCGCTGCTGCTGCTCTTCGCCGTCTGATCGGCGTCCGGAGGCCGCGGATCCCGCGGCCTCTTCGGGCAGCCGCCCGATGAACGGGTGGGCGCTCCCCGGCGGGGCGCCCGCTTCTTCCGTCACCGCCCTGCGGTGGCACAGCGAACGGTGTCAGTGTAGCGGTCTCATGGCGCAGCCCAATCCCCTCACCACGCCGCCTCCGGGCGCCGACACGCAGATCGTGCCGGGCCATACCGAGCACACGGAAGCGCATACCGGCGCCTTCCCGCCCTTCGAGAGCTCCGGCTTCCTGGCGCAGCTGATCTGGCTCGCCCTGGCCTTCGGGCTGCTCTACTACCTGATGGACAAGATCGCGCTGCCGCGGATCCAGTCGATCCTGCATGCCCGCGCCGAGCGCCTGCGTGCCGACCTGGACCAGGCGCAGGCGATGAAGGCCGAGGCGGATGCCGCCGGCGTGGCCTTCGAGACCGCGCTGCGGGACGCCCAGGGCAAGGCGCGCGACATCGCGCAGACCACCCGCAACGCGCTCGCCGCCGAGGCCGAGACCAAGCGCAAGGCCCTGGAGGAGCAGCTGAACGCCAAGCTCTCCGCCTCCGAGGCGACGATCCGTACACGGACCGAGGCCGCCATGGGCAATGTCCGCTCCATCGCGGGCGAGGCCGCCTCGGCGATCGTCGAGCGCCTCACCGGTCAGGCCCCCGACCGGGCCAGCCTCGACCGCGCCCTCGACGCCACCGCACACTAGACGGGAACCCACGATGCTGCTCGAAGCCGAATTCTGGGTCGCCGTCGCGTTCGTGATCTTCATGGGCATTGCCTGGAAGGTCGGCGGTTTCTCGGCCATGACCAAGGGGCTGGACGGCCGCGCCAACCGTGTCCGCCACGAGCTCGGCGAGGCCAAGCGCCTGCGCGAGGAGGCCGCCGCCGTGCTCGCCGATTACAAGCGCCGCCGCGCCGAGGCCGAGAAGGAGGCCGAGTCGATCGTCGCCGGCGCCCGCGAGGAGGCCCAGCGCGCCGCCGAGGAGGGCCACCGCAAGCTCGACGACTTCCTGGCGCGCCGCACCAAGGCCGCCGAGACCAAGATCGCCCAGGCCGAGGCGCAGGCTGAGGCCCAGGTACGCGCTGCCGCGGCCGAGGCCGCCGTGAAGGTGTCGGAGACGATCCTGCGCGAGCGGCTGCAGGGCGACGCGGCCCAGGGCCTGATCCGCGCCAGCCTCGGCGAGGTCCGGACCCGCCTGCGGTCCTGATCCGGCCGCAGCGCTGCACGGTTTGAGAAAGCCGCCTTCGGGCGGCTTTTTTCATGGTGGACGACGCGCGCAAAGACGCGGTGCATCCGCGCCTGCCGTCGCGAACATCGGTGCCCTGACCGGCGTTCCCGAGGAGGGTGAACGCGGAGACATCATGGCGGACAGGGCTCGGATCGTGATCGTCGGTGGCGGGGTTGCCGGCATCGAGGTGGCCACGAGCCTCGGCCGTGGCGACCGGGCCGACGTGACGCTGGCCGACCGCAGCCTGTCCCACGTCTGGAAGCCGATGCTGCACACCTTCGCGGCCGGCACCGCCCGGGCCGACCGGCAGAAGGTGGATTTCTTCGCTCAGGCACGGCGCAACGGCTTCCGCTTCCAGCCCGGAGCTCTCGTCGGCATCGACCGGCAGGCCCGGCGCGTCCGCCTCGCTGTCGAGGCCGCGGAGGGGCGGCCGGAGGTTGAGATCGCCTACGATCTGCTCGTGCTCGCCATCGGAAGCCGGGCCAACGATTTCGGCACGCCGGGCGTGGCCGAGCACTGCCTGACCATCGATGACCTGACCGAGGCCGAGCATTTCCACGACCAGCTCCGGTGCCACCTGCTGGCGCGTCTCGACCGCGGCGGCATGCTGGAGATCGCGATCGTGGGTGGCGGCGCCACCGGCGTCGAGCTGGCCGCCGAGCTGAAGCACGCCATCAACCTGCTCTCGGCCTACGGCTCGCCGGACCTGCCGGGGCGCCTGCGCCTGACCTTGATCGAGAGCGGGCCGCGCCTGCTGCCGGCCTTCCCCGAGAAGGTCTCGCGCGCCGCCGCCCGGACCCTGTCGGACCTCGCCGTCGAGGTCAGGACCGGCGCGATGGTCACGGCGGCGGACGCGACCGGCTTCACCCTGAAGGACGGCAGCCGAATCCCGGCGGGACTTAAGGTCTGGGCGGCCGGCGTGAAGGCGCCGGACGTGCTTGCGGGTCTCGACGGCCTGGAACGCTCACGGACCGGGCAGCTCGTCGTCGGACCGGATCTGCGTACGACCCGCGATCCCGCCATCATCGCGTTGGGCGACTGCGCCAGCCTCACCGACCCCCAGACCGGCAAGCCGGTCCCGGCGACGGCCCAGGCCGCCCGGCAGCAGGCCCAGCACCTCGCGCGCCATCTTGGCCGCGTCCTGGCCCGCGGCGACACGGTGGCGACGGAGCTTCCGCCGTTCCATTACGTCGAGAAGGGCGCCATCGTCTCGCTGGCCGATTTCAATGGCTGGGGGACGCTGGGCCGCTACACGTTCGGCGGCGGCCGGCTGAACGGGCTGTCCGCGCGCCTGACCCACGACCTGCTGTACCGGCAGCACCAGATCGGCCTCTACGGCCCGCTGCGGGGGACCCTGACATGGGTGCTCGGCGATCTCGACCACCTGATCAGCCCGCCGGTGAAGCTCGACTGACCGGGCTCAATCCGGCCGCTCGCCCTCGACCGCCTTCGTCTCCTCGACCTCCGGCGCCACCTGCCCGTAGTTCAGCACGCCGACCAGGGCCGCGCCGCCGAAGGTGTTGCCGAGCAGGGTCGGCAGGAAGAACTTCAGCGCGTAGTCGTTCATCGTCGCGGCGCCCGTGACCACGAGGTAGAAGGCCTCCACGGAGCCGGCCACGATGTGGGCGAGGCTGCAGAGCGAGACCAGCCACGTCATCAGCAGGATCACGAAGGGCGCGGCGCTGGCGGTCGCCGGCAGGAACCAGACCATCAGGGCGATCATCCAGCCGGCGAAGACAGCCTTGACGAACGTCGCCCAGAATTCGTTGGCGATGGCGTCGTGGCTGATCTCCGCGAAGGCCTTGAGAACCGGAGGCTCGAAGGCTCCGGAATGGGCCATCACTGTGGCGATCGCCAGCGTCCCCAGGATGTTGCCGCATAGGACGATGAGCCAGAGCCGCACCACCCGGAACGCGGTCTTGGCCGACCGGTCGTGCAGCAGCGGCAGGACCGGCGTGATGGTGTTCTCGGTGAAGAGCTGCTGGCGGCCGAGGACGACCACCAGGAAGCCGACCGCGTAGCCCATCGAACTCACGATCTTCGCCCAGTCCGCCTCCGGCAGATGACTCCGCAGGACGCCGGGGACGATCAGAGACAGGGCGATGCTTAGGCCGGCCGCGAAGGCCGAGAGAAATAGGGCCAGGCCGTTGCGCCGCAATTCCTCGTCGCCTTCGAGCCGGATGACCTCGTGCAGCACGTAGGCATCCGGGCGGCCGATATCGGAGACTTCCTTCAGTAACTCGTCGCGCCGAGCTTCCTGCTCGGCCCGCTTGTTCTTGTCCCGGGCCATCCGCCAGCTCCGCTACGCCACTCGATCCGATCGGATGTTCGACACTCAGGCCGTGAGCCGCGCCACCAGCGCCTCGACGGCGCTCCGCGCCTCGGCCAGCGCCTGCGCGTCGCGGCTGCGCACGACGATCCGATTGCGGAACCCCTCCGGCGTCATGGCCGGGTACGAGCCGATGGACACCAATGGGCGCTCCTTCGCGATGGCGCCGAGCTCGCCCGCGTAGCTCCCCTCGGGCACGCCGGCGGCTTCGATCGTCTCGGACATCATCGCGGCGCCACCCTTCAGGGTCGGGGCGATCGAGTCGAGCATGGCCTGCATGATGCTCGGTACGCCGGCCATGACGTGGACATTGCCGATGCGGAAGCCCGGCGCCTTCGAGACCGGGTTGGCGATCAGGTCGGCGCCGAACGGGATCCGCGCCATGCGCAGGCGTGCCTCGTTCAGATCCTCGGGCTTGTGCCGCTCCAGCAGCATCGCCCGGGCGCGCTCGTCCACGTCGATGCCGACCCCGAAGGCCTGGGCCACGCAGTCGGCGGTGATGTCGTCATGGGTCGGGCCGATCCCGCCGGTGGTGAACAGGTAGGTGTAGCGGGCCCGCAGGGCATTGACCGCCTCGGCGATCATCGCGGCCTCGTCGGGCACGATCCGCACCTCGCGCAGGTCGATGCCGGCCGCGGTGAGGAAATCCGCGATGGTGCCGATATTCTTGTCCTTGGTGCGACCCGAGAGGATCTCATCGCCGATCACGAGGATGGCGGCGGTGACGGAATCGGAAGGCTGGTCCATGGGTCTCTGGCGTCGGGCGGGCGTCGCAGGCAGATAGCGCAGCCGCAGCCCACGACTACGTGAACCCCGAGGACCCAATGCAGTTCGCCGCGCCGCTCGTGCCCGGACGGCTCGTGCAGCGCTACAAGCGCTTCCTGGCCGATATCGAGACCGAGGACGGCCCCGTGACCGTCCACTGTCCCAACCCCGGCGCGATGCTCGGCCTGAACAGCCCGGGGGCGCGGGTGCTACTCTCACGCTCGACCAATCCGGCCCGGAAGCTGCCGCTGACCTGGGAACTCGTCGAGGCCGACCTCCCCGGCGGTCCGCAATGGGTCGGCATCAACACCATGCGGCCGAATGGGCTCGTGGCCGAGGCCTTCCGGGCCGGCGCCATCGCGGCGCTCGCCGGCCACGACGTGCTGAGGCCGGAGGTCCGCTACGCGCAGGCGAGCCGGGTCGATTTCCTGGCGAGCGGCGCAGCGGGCGGCCCGTGCCATGTCGAGGTCAAGAACTGCCACATGATGCGGCGGCCCGGCCTCGCGGAATTTCCCGACTGCAAGGCCGCCCGCAGCGCCCGGCACATGCGCGACCTGGCTCAGGTCGTCGCCGAGGGCGGCCGCGCCCTGGTGGTCATCGTGGTGCAGATGGAGGCGGAGGCGTTCGACGTCGCCCGCGACATCGATCCGGCCTTCGACCGGGCGTTCCGGGAGGCGCGGGCCGCGGGCGTGGAGGTCCGCGCCTATCGGTGTGCCGTGGGCCCGGAGGGCGTCGCCATCGCGGACGAGATCCCGGTGGTCACGCCGCCCTGACGGCCGAGCGCTCGAACATGAGGTTCAGCCGGGAGCGCGAGATCTCGCGATAGCCGTAGCTCTCCAGATGCCTCGGCAGGTCGAGCTGCCACTGCCCGGTGCCGTTCTCGATCAGCAGGATCCGCGGCAGCAGCGTCTCCGGCGCCTCGCGCAGAAAGGGCTCCAGGATCAGGTCCTCGGCGCCCTCGACGTCCAGCTTGACGGCATCGACCCGGGTCAGGCCCTCGTTGCGCAGGAGATCCATCAGGGTCACCGCCGGCACGGTGATCCGCGCGCCCTCATTGGTGCCGACGATCCGCAGGCTCGACTCGCCGCGGTTGCGCGGATCGATGAACAGGGTCAGCTCGCCTGCCTTGTCGGCCACCGCGCAGGCGACCGCCTTGACTGTGTGGAACGGGTTCTGGGCGATGTTGTAGGTCAGGCGGTCGAACACGTCGGGCTGCGGCTCGACCGCGACGATCCGCGCCGCCGGGCCCGCGAAAGCCGCCACGCACAGGGCGTAGGCGCCAATATTGGCGCCGATGTCGAGGAACACGCAGTCCTTCGGGAGGCGCGCCTGCAGGAGAGCGCGCTCCTCTGGATCGAAGAATTGCGGCGTGAAGAGTACCTTCTTCTCGCAGTTGTTGTTGTACGGGTGCAGCCGCATCCGCGCGCCGTAGCGGGTCACGTCGAGGGGCTTGCCCCCGAGCCGCGAGATCGCGATCCGGCGCAGGAACAGCGCGAGGCGCCGGCCGTACCAGGAATTGGCGGGGATCCGGTTCGTGCGGCGGGTGATCGCCGCCACGAGGCCGGACGGTTCGTAGGTGCCGTAGGGCTGCGTGTCCGTCATGACCGGCGCGGTTTGCCAGCCGGCGCTCTGACCCGCAAGCGCATCGCTACGCGTTGCCCCGGCGCGTGCGCGTGGTCTAAGCGGGTGGCCGAGCTTACGGAGCATGGATTGCGCGGCATGGAGTCCTTCAATTCCGACGGCGTGCGGATCGCCTATATCGACGTTCCGCCGGCAGACGGCGTTGGCAAGCCGATCCTGCTGATCCACGGCTTCGCGTCGAACCACGCGGTTAACTGGGTCAACACCCAGTGGGTGAGAGCCCTGACCCAGGCCGGATATCGGGCGATCGCGCTGGACAATCGCGGCCACGGCGAGAGCGAGAAGCTCTACGATCCGGCCGCCTACAGCTCCGAGGCGATGGCCGGCGACGCGATCCGCCTCCTCGACCATCTCGAAATCGAACGCGCCCACGTGATGGGCTACTCGATGGGCGGCCGGATCACCGCCCACATCACCCTGGACCACGCGGATCGGGTCCGCTCGGCGCTGATCGGCGGTCTCGGGATGCACTTGGTCGAGGGCAAGGGCCTGCCGTCCGGCATCGCCGAAGCCCTGGAGGCGCCTCCGGGCACGCCGGCCCCGAACCCCACCGCCGCGGCCTTCCGTACCTTTGCCGAGCAGACCCGAAGCGACCTGCGGGCGCTCGCCGCCTGCATGCGCGGCTCGCGCCAGACGCTCAGCCGGGCCGAACTCGCGCAGATCGAGGTGCCGGTTCTGGTCTCGGTCGGGACCCTCGACACCGTGGCGGGCTCGGGCCCGGGGCTCGCCGCCCTGATCCCGGACGCGCGGGCGCTCGAGATCGAGGGCAAAGACCACTCGACCGCGGTCGGCGCCAAGCCGCACCGGGACGGCGTGCTGGCCTTCCTCGCGGCGCAGCCCTGAGGCGTCAGCTCTTCAGCCGGTAGCCCGTGCGGAAGATGTAGGTGACGAGGCCGAGGCAGATCACCAGGAACAGCGCGGTCATGCCCAGGCTGATCGCGATGTTCACGTCCGCCTTGCCGAAGAACGCCCAGCGGAAGCCGCTGATCAGGTACACGACCGGATTGAGCAGGCTCACCGCGTGCCAGAACGGCGGCAGCATGCCGATGGCGTAGAAGCTGCCGCCCAGGAAGGTCAGGGGTGTGACCACGAGGAGCGGCACCAGCTGCAGCTTCTCGAACCCGTCCGCCCACAGGCCGATCACGAAGCCGAACAGGCTGAAGGTCACGGCGGTGAGCAGCAGGAAGCCGATCATCCAGAGCGGGTGGTCGATGCGCAGCGGCACGAACAGCGCCGAGGTCGCCAGGATGATCAGGCCAATCAGGATCGATTTCGAGGCCGCCGCACCGACGAAGCCCAGCACCACCTCGAGGGGCGAGATCGGCGCCGACAGGATCTCGTAGATCGTCCCGGCGAAGCGCGGGAAGTAGATGCCGAACGAGGCGTTCGCGATGCTCTGCGTGAGCAGCGAGAGCATGATCAGGCCGGGCACGATGAACAGCCCGTAGGGCACGCCGTCGACCGCCGAGACCCGCGAGCCGATCGCGGCGCCGAACACCACGAAGTACAGGGTCGCCGAGATCACCGGGGCCAGGATGCTCTGGCCGGCGGTGCGCCAGAACCGGCCCATCTCGAACCGGTAGATCGCCCGGACCGCCGGCCAGTTCATGTTCGTGGCGCTGATCATGCCCGTGCTCCTTCCTCGCGGACGAGACCCACGAAGATGTCCTCCAGCGAACTCTGCTCGGTGTGGAGGTCGTTGAACCGGATGCCCGCCGCCGCCAGGCCGGTCAGCAGCCCGGTGATGCCGGTGCGCTCGGCCCGGGTGTCGTAGGTGTAGACCAGCTCGCTCCCCTCCCCGGCGAGCGCCAGCTCGTAATCGGAGAGGTCCGGCGGGATCGACGCGATCGGCTGCTGGAGATGCAGGGTGAGCTGCTTGCGCCCGAGCTTGCGCATCAGCGCGGCCTTCTCCTCCACCAGGATGATCTCGCCCCGGCGGATCACGCCGATGCGGTCGGCCATCTCCTCGGCCTCCTCGATGTAGTGGGTGGTGAGGATGACGGTGACGCCCTGCTGGCGCAGGTCGCGCACGAGGCGCCACATGTCCTGGCGCAGTTCCACGTCGACGCCGGCGGTCGGCTCGTCGAGGAACAGCACCCGGGGCTCGTGCGACAGGGCCTTGGCGATCAGCACCCGGCGCTTCATGCCGCCCGACAGGGTCATCAGCCGGCTGTCGCGCTTGTCCCAGAGGGACAGCGCCCGCAGGATCCGCTCGATATGGCTGGGATCGGGGCGAAGCCCGAACAGGCCCCGGGAGAAGCTCACGGTGTTCAGCACCGTCTCGAAGGCGTCGGTCGTCAATTCCTGCGGCACGAGACCAATGGCCCGCCGGGCGGAGCGGTAGTCGCCGGCAATGTCGTGGCCGTCGACCAGCACGGTGCCGGAACTCGGCGTGACGATGCCGCAGACGATGTTGATCAGGGTCGACTTGCCGGCGCCGTTGGGGCCCAAGAGCGCGAAGATCTCCCCGCGCTCGATGGCGAGGTTGATGTCGCGCAGGGCTGTGAAGCCCGACTTGTAGGTCTTTGACAGCGACGAGATGGTGATGATCGGCATCAGGGCCTGAACGGAGCAGGGGCGCGCGGGGCCGGAAGCGCCCCGGCCGCGAAGATGCGGCGCGCCGATGGAGGCCCGCCTCGGAGACGGCGGGCGGTATAGCATGCCGTGTGTCCGGCCCTCACAGCCCGCGTGTGCGCGAACGCACCGCCGGATGCACAGAGCCTCATGCGTCGCTGTAGCGTTCCACGAGGGCGAGGCACTCCTTCCGGACATCCGGATCGTCGATCCGCGCGAAGGCGGCCAGAAGCGCCGCGCATTCCGACGCATTTGGCCCTCGGCCCAGCGCGACCAGGGAACCCTTCCCGCGAAAGGTCGTGACCGGGATGTTCAGGGCGTCGGCAATCTGACCGAGCAGCCTCTCCCGCTCATCCGCGCGCGTAGCGGGGTCTTTGGGGTCAAATCCTCCCGCGTCCGTCATGAGGCCTTCAACACCAACCATCGGCCGGGCGCGGAAACGCGCACCATTGCAGGGCTGCACCACGCCACGTGGTGCCTGGCGTGACCATTCACAATTTCTCGGCCAGTGCAACCTACCGTTATGTTTGTACCGTGGCGGAACGATGTGAACTGAACGCTTCCTGACGCAATCGAAGGCGCATTTACCTGGGGGAGAATCAGATTCCGTTCAGAACTCGACTGAGTGCAGATCGGATAGGAGCTTGAAGATGTACAATTGTCAGTAGCGCGATTGGATCAAGCCCGGCCTATGCTGCTCGCCGAAGCGTGATCAGGATCACGAGGCCAGCGAGCGTCGCTGCACCGAGCAGCCTCCGCCAGGGATTGACGCCGCGCACCAGCTCGTCGAGCGCCCACCAGGTTAAAGCGACGTCTGCGGCGAACGACAACCGAGAGGCGAGCGCTTCGGAATCCCGACCCAGCCACGCGCCCACGCTGAGGCCGCCGAAAAGCCAAAGCGGCAGGTTCGGCCATTGCGCAATGGTGATCGTGCCGGTGGTGCGGTCGCGGAACATCCAGTCGACCGCGCGCCGGACCGGACCCGTCCGTTGCTGCAGCATGAGGAGCGTACCTCCGGAGGGTGGGCGCCGGTGCCCCGCTGCGCTTCGGCGAGCCTCGGCGGCATCGAGAACGGTTTGTCGGCGCCGGGCGCAATTAACGAACGGCTAACCTTACTGAATGGAAACCGCTCGTAAATCCCTAACGGAAGCTGAAAGGACTCGCGGAAAATCCGTTAATGCGCTGATAATCTTTCATCGAGCGGCGACGAAGCCGACGAACGCGAGAGGATAGATCATGAGCGCCCGCTTCGAAGATCTGAAGTTCATGTTCACGCTCAGCGCCGTCGTCCTGTGCGGCAGCGGGCTCGACATCATCCTGCGCTGATGGGGGCGGTGAGATCGGGGCTGACCCTGTGAGCGGTACGGATGATTGCGCGGCCGAGAGCCGAGCGGGCGGCGGAGTCCCGTTGCGGTCTGGCGTGACCGCGGCTCGGCACGACCGGGATGGCGCTCAGGCGCGGACCGAACAGGGCCGTCCGGCGCGGTTCTACGACGCCGAGATTGGAGGATGAGCTCTGTCCGGAGCGGAGGAACCCGCGGAGCTCGGCGGCCTTCGCCCGTCGTTCCGCCCGCATTCTGATGGCCGCGATCACGAGGCCGATGAGTCCGGCCATTTCCAGGAATGCCGCGACGACGTAGCCCGAAGCCATCCGCTTTCACCAACCGTGCCGAGGGAGACCGCAACGAAGGCGGCCGATCCGATCTGCGCGGGCATGGTTACCGCGGCCTTAACGGCTACGTAGATTGCCGTAGGCGATCGTGGACGTGTCAGTGCGCACGTGGGACTGATTCAGTCCTGCCTCCTATTACACGGCCACGACACTTTCCGTTTCAGCTGGCTCGACTTGCGCGAGGCGAATCTCGACGCTCATCGGTCCGTCAGGGCCGTAGCCTGGTCGATCAGCCGCTGCCTCCTGCTTGAAGAAGCGCGGCGTCTTCGCATCGCGCTGGACATGCGCCCGGGCGACGCCCCGGAGGCCGAGCCCTATGAGACCACGCTCGTCCCCAGCGATCTTCCAGAGATCGCGGCCCGGCTCGCCCTCGCCGACATCGAGGATCTCCACCCGGGCCGTCGGATCCCCCAGGCCGGCCTACCACATGTCGAGGGCGACGCGCGCCTCGTCCGACATGCGGCTCTGATCCCACGGCGGATCGAACACCATCGTCACCGAACACGACTGGACACCCGGCACGGCGCCTACGGCGTTCTCGACCCAGCCGGGCATCTCGCCCGCCACCGGGCAGCCCGGCGCCGTGAGCGTCATGTCGATGGCGACCTTGCGGTCGTCGTCGATGTCGACCTTGTAGATCAGGCCGAGCTCGTAGATGTCGGCCGGAATCTCCGGATCGTAGACGCTCTTCAGCGCCGCGACGATGTCGTCCGTCAGGCGGTCCAGTTCCGCCGGCGGGATCGCCGAAGCTGCGGCGACTGCGGGGGCATTCATGCCGCCGGTGATGGTGGCGTCGGTGGTCATCGCTTCACTCTCCGCGGGCCCGCGCGGGCGGGACCAGCTTCAACCAGACTATCAGGTAAACAGCATTTCCGCCCTGCCAAGCGCCTCGGCAAGGGCATCGATCTCGGCCGTCGTGTTGTAGAGGCCGAACGAGGCGCGGCAGGTCGAGGTCACGCCGAAACGCTTGAGCAGCGGCATGGCGCAGTGGGTCCCGGCCCGCACCGCGACGCCCTGTCGGTCGATCACGGTGGCGATGTCGTGGGCATGCGCCCCCTTCATCTCGAAGGCGATCACGCCGCCCTTGCCCGGGGCGGTGCCGATCAGCCGCAGCGCGTTCATCGCCCCGAGCCGCTGCTGCGCGTAGGCCGTGAGCTTCGCCTCGTGGGCGGCGATCGCCTCGCGTCCGAGAGTCATCATGTATTCGAGCGCCGCGCCGAGGCCGACCGCCTCGATGATGGCCGGGGTGCCGGCCTCGAACCGGTGCGGCGGATCGTTGTAGGTGATCGCGTCCTCGCTCACCGTACGGATCATCTCGCCGCCGCCCTGATAGGGCGGCAGACGCTCCAGCCATTCCTTCTTGCCGTAGAGCACGCCGATCCCGGTGGGGCCGTAGACCTTGTGGCCGGTGAAGACGAAGAAGTCGCAGTCGAGCGCCTGCACGTCGACCGGTTGATGCACCGCGCTCTGCGCACCGTCGAGCAGGACCGGCACGCCGTGGGCATGGGCGATGCGGACGATCTCCGCGGCGGGGGTCACGGTGCCCAGCACGTTCGACATGTGGGTGATCGCCACCATCTTGGTCCGGGGCGAGAACAGCTTCTCGTACTCCTCGACCAGGAAGTTGCCGTCGTCGTCCACCGGTGCCCACTTGATCACGGCGCCGCGGCGCTCGCGCAGGAAGTGCCAGGGCACGATGTTGGAGTGATGCTCCATGATCGAGAGGATGATCTCGTCCCCCTCCCCGATCAGACCGGCCCAGCCCATCGACGAGGCCACGAGGTTGTAGGCCTCGGTGGCGTTGCGGGTGAAGATGATCTCGTCGGTCGAGGCGGCGTTGAGGAACTGGCGCGTCGTTTCGCGGGCGCCCTCGAACCCCTCGGTGGCGGCGTTCGCCATGTAGTGCAGGCCGCGATGGACGTTGGCATAGCCGGTCTCCATGCAGGAGACCATGGCGTCGATCACCTGACGCGGCTTCTGCGCCGAGGCGGCGTTGTCCAGGTAGACGAGCGGTTTGCCATAGACCTGCTGGCTCAGGATCGGAAAATCCTTCCGGATCACCTCGACATCGTAGGTGGGGGTGAGGACGGGTGCGTTCATCGCTTCTCACTCACAGAGCGCCCTCCTTCCGGAAGGACGGAGTCCCCTCCCCCTTGCGGGGAGGGGGCAGGGGTGGGGGTGGTTCAGGATCGAGCGCCGCGGTGCCTTCTGCACCACCCCCAACTCCGGCTCCTCCCCACAAGGGGGAGGAGAGTGCGTCGCGAAATGTGGACGCTAGCCCCGCGCCCTCAGCCAGGCCTCGATCTCGCCGATCAGCGCCGCGCGGGCGCCCTCGTGCGTGACGGACTCGACAGCCTCGCCCACGAAGGCCTGGACCAGCAGGCTCTCCGCGACGGGACGCGGCAGGCCGCGGGCCATCAGGTAGAACAGCAGGTCCGGGTCCGGTGCGCCGCAGGTGGCCCCGTGGCCGCACGCAACGTCGTCGGCGAAGATCTCCAGCTCCGGCTTGTTCATCATCTGCCCCTCGTCGGTGAGGAGGAGGCAGTCGGACTTCATCTTGCCGTCGGTCTTCTGGGCGACCTGGCGGACGATGATCTTGCCCTGGAACACGCCCGTGGCGTCGCCGTCGATGATCCACTTGAACTGCTCGCGGCCGACGCCGCCGACCGCGGCGTGGTCGGCGAGCAGCGTCGAATCGGCGAGCTGGCCGTTCCGCAGCATCGCCGCACCGTTCACCACGACGTTGGTGTCGTCGCCGGCGACGTGGACGTAGATCTGGTGGCGCGACAGCACCGCCCCGGTCACGAGGTTCACGGTCTCGACCTGACCCTCGGCCTCGACCTTCAACGACAGGGTCGAGAGCGCGATCGTGGCGTCGCCCTCCTTGTTGAGGCGGGTATGCCGGAAGACGGCCCGCGGGCCGACCACCACGTCGAGGGCGTCGTTCGGCTGACAGGTGAGGCCGTCCGGACCTTCATGGCTCTCCAGAAGGGCGAATTCCGCTCCTTCGCCGAGTTGCACGAGGACGCGCGTGGCCGTCGAGAACGGCGCGTCGCCCGAGCCGACGAAGCGGAGATGGACCGGCCGGACCGGCTTCGCGCCGGGGGCGACCGCGATGACTGCGCCGTCCGCCAGGAAGGCGGTGTTCAGCTGGTAGACCGGGTTCTCGCGCGCCTGGGGCACCGGAGCGAGCTGCTTCAGGGCGGTGTCGCCCTGGGTCAGCGCCTCGTTGAGCGGCACGACGCGGACGCCGTCCGGCAGGCTGTCGAGGTCGGACAGCTCGCGGACGAGATGGCCGTTCACGAAGGTCAGGCGCGCGGCCTCGATCCCGCCGAAGCCGGTGGCCTGCGCCACGGCGGCCTTGGCGGCCTCAAGGCTCGGCGCCTCGGCCGGGGGGGCCGCCTCGGTGATGGCGGCGCGCAGGTCCGTATACTTGAACGCCTCGACCCGGCGGCTCGGCAGGCCGGTCGCCTCGAAGAAGCGGAACGCCTCCTCGCGGGCGATCGTCGCGTCGCTGGCGAAGCTCTGGCGGGCCGACTCGAACAGCTTCGACAGGCCGGCCTCGGCGGGAGCGGAGGTTGGTGACGTCGGCCATGGTTCAGGCGGCCTCGCTGGTGCGGTACTCGGCGTAGCCGGAGGCCTCGAGCTCGAGGGCGAGCTCCTTGCCGCCGGTCTTCACGATCTGCCCCTTCGACATGACGTGCACGGTGTCGGGCACGATGTGGTTGAGCAGCCGCTGGTAGTGGGTGATGACGAGGAACGAGCGGCCCTGGTCGCGGAGCGCATTCACGCCCTCGGAGACGATGCGCAGGGCGTCGATGTCGAGGCCGGAATCGGTCTCGTCGAGCACGCAGAACTTCGGCTGCAGCAGCGCCATTTGGAGGATCTCCATGCGCTTCTTCTCGCCGCCGGAGAAACCGACGTTGAGGGCGCGCTTGAGCATCTCCTTGTTGATCTCGAGCTTGTCGGCCGCGCCGTTCACCGCCCGGATGAAGTCGGGGGTCGACAGCTCGGCCTCGCCGCGCGTCTTGCGCTGCGCATTCAGGCAGGCCTTTAGGAAGGTCATGGTGCCGACGCCGGGGATCTCCAGCGGGTACTGGAACGCCAGGAACACGCCGGCGGCGGCGCGCTCGTCGGCGGCCATCTCCAGCACGTTCTGCCCGTCGAGCAGGATCTCGCCGTCGAGGACTTCATAGTCCTCCTTGCCGGCGATGACGTACGACAGGGTCGACTTGCCCGAGCCGTTCGGCCCCATGATCGCCGCGACCTCGCCGTCGTTCACGGTCAGGTTCAGGCCGTTCAGGATGCGGTTGTCCTCGATCTGCACGACGAGGTTCTTGATTTCCAGCATGTCTTGGTAGTCCTGTTCGAATTCGCTGATTGTCCCCTGCCCCCGAGGCCTCGCTGCTCACGCACCCTGGCGTGACGAAGCGCGACGCGCTCTCCTCCCCCTCGCGGGAAGGAGCCGGAGATGGGGGTGGAGCAGAAGGCAGCGCCGCACTTTATCCGGCACCACCCCCACCCCTGCCCCTCCCCGCAAGGGGGGGGAGGATGCACACACCCGTTGAGGGCCCTCAGCCCACCGAGCCTTCCAGGCTGATCGAGATCAGCTTCTGAGCCTCGACGGCGAACTCCATGGGCAGCTGCTGCAGCACGTCCCGGACGAAGCCGTTGACGATAAGCGCGGTCGCCTCCTCCTCGGAGAGGCCGCGCTGCTGGCAGTAGAACTTCTGCTCCTCGGAGATCTTCGAGGTCGTCGCCTCGTGCTCGAACACGGCCGAGGCGTTCTTCGACTCGATGTAGGGCACGGTGTGCGCGCCGCACTGGTCGCCGATCAGCAGAGAGTCGCAGTTCGTGAAGTTCCGGGCGTTCGAGGCCTTCCGGTGCGCCGAGACGAGACCCCGGTAGGTGTTCTGCGAGCGGCCGGCCGAGATGCCCTTCGAGATGATCCGGCTCGTCGTGTTCTTGCCGAGATGGATCATCTTGGTGCCGGAATCGACCTGCTGCATGCCGTTCGACACCGCGATCGAGTAGAACTCGCCGCGGGAATCGTCGCCGCGCAGGATGCAGGACGGATACTTCCAGGTGATCGCCGAGCCGGTCTCGACCTGCGTCCACGAGATCTTCGAGCGGGCGCCGCGGCAGTCGCCGCGCTTGGTCACGAAGTTGTAGATCCCGCCCTTGCCCTCGTTGTCACCCGGGTACCAATTCTGGACGGTCGAGTACTTGATCTCGGCATCATCCAGGGCGACCAGCTCGACCACCGCGGCGTGGAGCTGGTTATCGTCGCGCTTGGGGGCGGTGCAGCCCTCGAGATACGAGACGTAGGAGCCCTTGTCGGCGATGATCAGCGTGCGCTCGAACTGGCCGGTGTCGCGCTCGTTGATGCGGAAATAGGTCGACAGCTCCATCGGGCAGCGCACGCCCGGCGGGATGTAGACGAACGACCCGTCCGAGAACACGGCCGAGTTCAGCGTCGCGAAGAAGTTGTCGGTCGCCGGCACCACCGAGCCGAGGTACTTCTGCACCAGCTCGGGATATTCCTGCACCGCCTCGGAGATCGGCATGAAGATCACGCCGGCCTTCGAGAGTTCCTTCTTGAAGGTGGTGGCCACCGAGACCGAGTCGAACACGGCGTCGACCGCGACGCGGCGCTCGGGGGCGATGCCCTCCAGCACCTCGACCTCGCGCAGCGGGATGCCCAGCTTCTCGTAGGTCTTCAGGATCTCGGGGTCGATCTCGTCGAGCGACATCGCCGCCGGGCGCTTGGGCGCCGCGTAGTAGTAGATGTCGTTGTAATTGACCTTGTCGTAGGCGACGCGGGCCCACTCCGGCTCCTTCATGGTCAGCCAGCGCCGGTAGGCGTCGAGGCGCCACTCCAGCAGCCACGCGGGCTCGTTCTTCTTGGCCGAGATGAAGCGGACGACGTCCTCGGAGATGCCCTTCTCGGACTTCTCCATCTCGATGGTGGTCTCGAACCCGTACTTGTACTGGTCGAGGTCGATCGAGCGGACCCGGTCAATGGTTTCCTGCACAGCAGGCATCAGCGTCTCCTAGGCATCGCCGGCGTCAAGGACCGGGAAGCGTCTGTCGGATAGCGGGGATGCGGCGCTCAGGCCGCCTGTCCTCGCCGTCTATATAGGGGCTGCAAGGCCCGTTCGAAGGCGTCGAGGAAGCATGCCACCTCCTCGTCCACCGTGTTCCAGCCGAGACTGACGCGCAGCGCCCCCGGCGAGATCGAATCCACGCCCATCGCCATGAGCGTCGCCGAGCGCGCGACCTTGCCCGACGAGCAGGCCGAGCCCGACGACACCGCCACGCCGGCGAGATCGAGGGCGATCAGGGCCGAGGGCGCGTCGAGCCCCGGGACCGAGAAACTCAGGGTGTTGGGCAGGCGCGGGGCACCGGCGGCGAACACCACGGCGTCGGGCGCCAGCGCTCGCACGCCGGCCTCGATCCGGTCGCGAAGCGCCGAGAGGCGGGCGGCCTCCCCGTTGAGAGTGTCGCGCGCGATCCGGGCCGCCTCCCCCATGCCGACGATCGCCGGCAGGCACTCGGTGCCGCAGCGCTGCCGGCGCTCCTGGCCGCCGCCGCGCAGGAAAGCGCTCTCCAGGGTCACGCCGTCGGCCAGCACCAGGACGCCGACGCCCTTCGGGGCCGCGAATTTGTGGCCCGACAGGGTGATCGCATCGAGGCCGAGCGCCGCCATATCGAGGGGAATCTTGCCGGCCGCCTGCACGGCATCGCTGTGAACAAGCGTCCGGCCATGCGCCCGCGCCAAGGCGACGACGTCGGACAGCGGCTGCACGGCGCCGGTCTCGTTGTTGGCCGCATGGACCGACAGAAGCACACGCTCCCCCGCCAGATCGGCGAGGCGTACCTCCAGGGCGGCGAGGTCGATCAAGCCATCCCGGGTCACCGGCAACTGGTCCACTGCCGCGTCCGCGAATCGATGGCCTGCGGCCACGCGGGATGCTCCGTCGCCGTGTGAAGAAGGCGGGTCGGGGCTGGCTGACCGTCACGGCGCAGGGCGCCGGACAGTGCGGCGTTCGCCGCCTCGGTCCCGCCGCTCGTGAAGATCACCTGCTCGGGCCGCGCGTTCACGAGCGCGGCGACCTGGGCGCGCGCGGCTTCCAGAGCGGCCCGGGCCGCACGCCCTTCCGCATGGATCGAGGACGGGTTGCCGGGAAGGGCTAACGCGCGCGCGACGGCTTCCACGACGGCCGGACGGACCGGCGCGGTGGCGTTGTAGTCGAGATAGGCGCGTGCCCGGCTCATCCGCGTTCCGTTGAAACCCCTGCTGCGGCGCGTCACAATTCCTTGCACGCGCACCGGCTCGCCGTGCTAAGGCGCGCCGAGAGACTGAGATACCGCCGACCAAGCTCGATCGGCGTGGCAGCCATCGCGACGCATCGGACGGCTTCTTTAGAACAGTTCTAATCGCCTAGAACTGTTCTAAGACTGCTTTTATGGTGGACGCGCGACGAGTCAAGGCTGCTGCGCCATGGGGCCGAACGCTGGCGCGGTTTCTCGAGAGTGAGAGACGAGCGATGCCCGAAGTCATCTTCACCGGCCCGGCTGGCCGCCTGGAAGGCCGCTACCAAGCTCCCAAGAAGCGCGGAGCGCCGATCGCAATCATTCTTCATCCGCATCCCCAGTTCGGGGGTACGATGAACAATCAGATCGTGTACAACCTCTTCTACACGTTCGCCAATCGCGGCTTCGCGGCCCTGCGCTTCAATTTTCGCGGGGTCGGACGGAGCCAGGGCTCGTTCGACCACGGGACCGGTGAGCTGTCGGACGCGGCCGCCGCGCTCGACTGGGTGCAGTCGGTCAATCCGGAGGCGAAGTCCTGCTGGATCGCCGGCGTGTCGTTCGGCTCGTGGATCGGCATGCAGCTGCTGATGCGCCGGCCGGAGATCGAGGGCTTCATCTCCATCGCCGCGATGGCGAACCGCTACGACTTCACCTTCCTGGCGCCCTGCCCGTCCTCGGGCCTGTTCGTGCACGGTTCCGAGGACCGGGTCGCGCCCGCGCGCGAGGTCATGCCGGTGATCGAGAAGGTGAAGACCCAGAAGGGCGTCATCATCGAGCACCAGATGGTCGAAGGCGCCAACCACTTCTTCGACGGAAAGGTCGAGGAGCTGACCCAGACGGTGGATACCTATCTCGATAAACGCCTCGGTAAGCGGGAAGAGGCAGCCTGACGCAGCCGGGCCCCGCGCCTTGACGGGGGAGCCCCGGAGGAATACGGCGCGGGCTTCGGAATTTGAGACTCACCTCCGCAGGTTCGATGTCAGAAAGCCCGTCCGATCATCCCGTGGTGCTTCTGGTGGAAGATGACGGCCTCCTGCTGATGGAGGCCTCGGACACCCTGGCGGATGCCGGCTTCACCGTGGTGGAGGCGAGCCACGCCGACAAAGCCCTCAAGGTGCTGGAGAACCGCGACGACGTCGGCGTCCTGATGACGGATGTCGACATGCCGCAGGGCTCGATGGACGGCTTCGCGCTCGCGCGCCTCGTGGCGCATCGCTGGCCGTCGATTCCGGTGCTGGTGGTGTCGGGCATGGGCACCCCTGGGCCCAACGACATGCCGGAGGGCGCGCGGTTCATCCCGAAGCCCTACGAGCCGACGACCCTGGTCCGGACCCTGCAGGCCTTCATCAGCCGCGCGGCGTGACCGACCGATCTGCTCGGGTTCACCCGCGGTCCGGACACCGAGAACCCGACCGAGAGCCATGACGGACAAGAACCGACCGCACCGTTTCGCGACCCGGGCCATCCATGCCGGGGCGGCGCCGGACCCCGCCACCGGCGCGCGGGTCCAACCGATCTACTTCACCAACGGCTTCGTCTTCGACTCGACCGAACAGGCGGCGGACATCTTTGCCGGGCGCCGGACCGGGTTCTCGTATTCCCGCGGCTCCAATCCCACCGTTGCCGCGCTGGAGCGGCGCATCGCCGACCTAGAGGGCGCCAAGGCAGGGGTCGCGGTGTCCTCCGGACAATCCGCCATGCAGCTCGTGCTGATGACGCTGATGCGTAGCGGTGACGCCTATGTCGCGTCCCCGCGCCTGTTCGGTGGGTCGCTGGGCCTGATGCGGCGTCTTGACGGGCGCTACAACCTGAAGCCCCGCTTCGCCCGCGGCATGGCGCCGGAGGACTTCGAGGCGGCGATCACGCCGGACTGCCGGGCCATCTTCTGCGAGTCGATCGTGAACCCGTGCGCCTCGGTGGTGGATCTCAAGGGGATCGCCGCGGTGGCCCGCCGTCACAATCTACCGCTCGTCGTGGACAACACCCTGGCCTCCCCGGCCCTGATCCGACCGATCGAGCACGGCGCCGACATCGTCTGGCACTCCACCTCGAAGTTTCTGAGCGGCTCCGGTCAGACCATCGGCGGCGTGATCTGCGATGCCGGCACGTTCGATTGGACGAAGGCCGGCGGGTACAACCTGATCACCGAGCCCTGGCCGGATTACGACGGGCTGGTCCTCACGCAGGCCTTCCCGGAGACGCCGTTCGCGGCGGCCTGCCGGTTCTTCGGCCTGCGCGATCTCGGGCCCGGGCTGTCGCCGATGAACGCGTTCCTGACGCTGATGGGCATCGAGACGCTACTCCTGCGCATGGAGCGGCACTGCGCCAATGCGCGGGCCGTCGCGGCCTTCCTGAAGGACCACCCGGCGGTGGCGTGGGTCAGCTACCCGCTGCTGCCGGGGCAACCTGGGAGGATCTCGCCCGGCGCTACACGCCGGACGGTCCGGGCTCGATCTTCACCTTCGCGCTCAAGGGCGGCGAGCCGGCGGCGCTGGACTTCATCGCCGGGCTGGAGCTGATCTCGCACCTCGTGAATATCGGCGAGATCAAGTCGCTGGCGATTCACCCGTCCTCGACCACGCACCGGCAACTGCCGGAGCACGAGAAGGCCGCTGCACTGGTGGGACCTGAGACCGTCCGGCTGTCGATCGGGCTGGAGAACGAGGCCGACCTGATCGCCGATCTCAAGCAGGCGCTGGACCGCCTCCTCTAATCCGTCATCGCGAGCGTAGCGAAGCGGCCCAGAGCCGCGCGATCTCGATCAAAGTGGCGCCGCTGGATTGCTTCGCTTCGCTCGCAAGGACGGCCACAGCGGGCGGAGCGCGGTCGCAACCGGAATGGCCTCAGCGGCGCCGCTCCAAGATCGACACGTAATTGGCCACCGCCGCGCCGCCCATGTTGAAGATCCCGGCGAGTTCCGCGCCGGGCACCTGCATCTCGCCGGCCTCGCCCATGAGCTGCAGGCAGGCCATCACGTGCATCGACACGCCGGTGGCGCCCACCGGATGGCCCTTGGCCTTCAGGCCGCCGGACGGGTTGATCGGCAGCCGGCCGCCCTTCTCGGCCAGCCCCTCGCGCACCACGCGAAAACCCTCGCCCGGGGCGGCGAGGCCCATCGCCTCGTACTCGATCAGCTCGGCGATGGTGAAGCAGTCGTGCGTCTCCACGAAGGAGAGGTCGTCGTTGCCGATCCCGGCCTGGGCCCGCGCCTTGTCCCAGGCCATGCGCGCCGCCTTGAACTCCGTCGGGTCGCGGCGGGACAGGGGCAGGATGTCGTTGACGTGCGCCCGGGCGCGGAAGCCGATCGCCCGCTCAAGGGTCTCGGCGGTCTCGGCATCGGCCACCACCAAAGCGGCCGCCCCGTCCGAAATCAGCGAACAGTCGGTGCGCCGCAGGGGCGCCGCCACGTAGGGGTTCTTGTCCGAAACCCGGTTGCAGAACTCGAAGCCGAGATCCTTGCGCAGTTGCGCGTAGGGATTGCCGACGCCGTTGCGGTGGTTCTTGGCGGCGATCCGGGCCAGCTCCTCGCTGCGGTCGCCGTAGCGCTGGAAGTAGCCCGCCGCGATCCGGCCGAAGACGCCCGCGAAGCCGCCCTCGATGTCCGCCTCCTCCTTCCGGTAGGAGGCGCCGAGCAGGATGTCGCCGGTCTCGGCCACGGTCTTGGCCGTCATCTTCTCGGCGCCGATCACCAGGGCCACGCGGCCCCGGCCGCTGTCGGCGAAGTCGAGGGCTGCGTAGAGCGCCGCCGAGCCGGTGGCGCAGGCATTCTCCAGGTGGGTCGCCGGCGCGTGGGCCAGCCCCGGCCGGTTCACGGCGACGAGGGAGCCCTCGAAACCCTGCTTCGAGAAGCCGGTGTTCATCGAGCCCACGTAGATGCCGTCGACCTGGGCTTCCTCGACGCCGGCATGGGCCAGCGCCTCGCCCGAGACGCGGGCGATCAGCCCCTCGACGTCGGGCTCCTCGAGCTTGCCGAACGGGGTGTGGGCCCAGCCCACGATGCAGGCGCGCGTCATCCGGTGATCTCCCGAGTCTCGCTCGGACGATGGGCCCGCACCTGCCCGCGATCAAGCGTGCCGATCAGCCCGGACTGCCCTCCGCCGTCAGGAAGTCGAAATCGCAGCCTTCCGGCGCCTGCGTGACGGTGCGCCGGTAGAGGGCCTTGTAGCCCCGGGTCGGGGCAGGCGGCGGCCGGTGGTCGGCCAGCCGCCGGGCGATCTCGTCGGGCTCGACAAGCAGGTCGATCCGCTTGTCGCGGATCGACAGCTTGATCCGGTCGCCGTCGCGCACCGCGGCGAGCGGCCCACCGATGGCGGCCTCGGGGGCGATGTGCAGCACGATCGACCCGAAGGCCGTGCCGGACATCCGCGCGTCGGAGATGCGCACCATGTCCTTCACGCCGGCCCGGGCCAGCTTCTTCGGGATCGGCAGGTAGCCGGCCTCCGGCATGCCGGCGGCGTGCGGGCCGGCATTCTGCAGGACCAGCACGTCGCCCGGCGCCACGTCGAGGTCGGGATCGTCGATCCGCCGGCTCAGGTCCTCGAGGCCGGTGAACACCACGGCCCGCCCCTCGGATTCGAACAGCTCCGGGGTCGCCGCCGCGCGCTTGAAGATCGCGCCCTCGGGGGCGAGGTTGCCGGTGAGGGCGACCAGCCCCCCGACCGGCGAGACCGGGTTGTCGAAGGGGCGGATCACCGCGCGATCGACCCAGCCGGCCGGCTCGTCCAGCCGCTCGGCGAGGGTGCGGCCCTCCACGTCCACGGTGTCGAGATGCAGGAGCGGCCGCAGCTCGCGCAGCAGCGCGCCCATGCCGCCGGCGGCGTGGAAATCCTCCATGTAGCCCTCGCCCACGGGCTTCAGATCGACCAGCACCGGCGTCTCGTCGGAGATCTGGTTGAAGCGCGCGTAGGGGATCCGGATGCCCAGCCGCCCCGCAACCGCCGTGAGGTGCACGATCGCGTTGGTCGAGCCCGAGACCGCCATCAGCACCCGGATGGCGTTCTCGACCGACTTCTCGGTGATGACCTGCGACGGCGCGATCTTCGACTGGATCAGGCGCACCGCGGCCCGTCCGGTCTCCTCGGCGGCGACCAGCCGGTCGGAATGCACCGCCGGGATCGCCGCCGTGCCCGGCAACGACATGCCGAGCGCCTCGGCGATGCACGCCATGGTCGAGGCCGTGCCCATCACCGCGCAGGTGCCGGCGGTGACGGAGAGCCGTCCCTCGACCTCGGCGATCTCCTCCGCGTCGACCGTGCCGGCCCGGTACTTCGCCCAGAAGCCCCGGCAATCCGTGCAGGCGCCGAGCCGCTGGCCCCGGTGCCGGCCGGTGGACATCGGACCGGTGACGAGCTGGATCGCCGGGAGGTCGGCGGAGGCCGCACCCATGAGCTGGGCCGGCACGGTCTTGTCGCAGCCGCCGATCAGCACGACCGCGTCCATCGGCTGGGCCTGGATCATCTCCTCCGTGTCCATGGCCATCAGGTTGCGGTACATCATGCTGGTCGGGTTGAGGAAAACCTCGCCGAGCGACACGGTCGGGAACGGCCGCGGCAGGGCGCCGGCCGCCAGCACGCCGCGCGAGACCGCCTCCACCAGCTCGGGCATGCCTCGGTGGCAGTTGTTGAAGCCCGAGGGCGTCATGGCGATGCCGACGACCGGCTTGTTCAGCAGGCCGACCGAGATGCCCATCGAGCGGGCGAAGGAGCGGCGCAGGTAGCGGGCGAAGTCACGGTCGCCGTAATTGGTCAGGCCGCGGTCGAGCCCGTGCGGCTCTGCGTGTCCGGCGTCTTCGCTCATGCCATCGATCCCTGGAACGTTTGCGTTGCGGGCGGTCAGCGCAGGTGGAAGGCGATCCACGCAACCCCGGCCAGCACCACGGCAGTCAGCAACCCCCGAGCGAGTACGCGATAGCGGATTCTCACGCCCGGAACAGCTCCGGATGGCGCGCGCGCAGCGCCAGGACCAGGGTGAGCGTCTTCAGGTCGGTGATCTCGGCCCGGTCGGCCAGGGCGGCGAGCTCGGCGAGTGGCATCTCGACGACCCGGATGTTCTCGTGCTCGCCCGCGGCACCGCCGCCCGCCTCCGCCCGGTCCGCCCGGCCGTAAGGCGCGAGGTAGAGGTGGATCTTCTCGGTTGTGAGGCTCGCGCAGGAATAGGTGGCGCCGACGAATTCCAGGCCTTGCAGGCGCAGGCCGACCTCCTCGAGCACCTCGCGGCGGGCGTTCTCTTCCGGGCTGCCGTCGCCGATCAGGCCGGCTGGGGCCTCCAGCTGGACCTGCTCCCCGGCCGCGAACAGCGGCGGCACCCGCAGCTCGCGCACGAGCGTGGCGACCTTCCGCTCGGGGTCGTAGGGCAGGATCCCGACCGAGTTACCGTGATCCTCGATCTCCCGCTCGACCACGGCGCCGTCGGCGAGGCGCACCTGCGCGAGGCCGAAACGGCTCCATCCCTCGTGGACGAAGCAGATGCTGAGGATCTCGGCCTTCATGATGCGCCCTCGCCCGCGGAACCGCCTTGCGCCGCGCTGTGCTTACACGAAGGCGTGTCCCCGGGTTCCGGGAACGGCTCCGCTCCGTGCCACGTTTCGGTCGGATCGGGCGTATGGCCACGCTCCCACGACGCGTTCCGGTCAGGATCGATGCGAGCAGGACCGATCAGCGGACTCAGGAGGCGGTCGACGCGTGACGGCGTCGCGATCTGGATCGCGCTGGTCCTCACCTACATGGTCTTCGCCGGTTCCGTGAGCGTGAACGAGGGCATGGCCGCTCTCGGCTGTGCCAGCCTGGCGACGCTCTGGTGGTGGGGCGTCGGGCGGCGCGGCGGCATACGCTTCCATTTCGGCCGGGACACGCTCCGGCCGCTCGGTCCGGCCATCCGCGACATGCCCCGCCAGACCGCCAAGGTCGGGCTCCACCTGCTTAAAGCCGCGCTCGGGCGCGCCGGTGGCGGAGCGACGCGGGAGCGCAGCGCGTCCGAGGTGGCCTGGGCCACGCCGGAGGGAGACACGGCTCCGGCCACGCGGGCCGTCGGGCTGCTGGCCGCCTCGCTGGCCCCGGACAGCTACGTGCTCACCCTCGACCGGGAGCACGGCACCGTGGCGACCCATGCCCTGGAGAACGACGCGCGATGAACCTCTGGACGGCCGCCATCCTGGCGCTGCTGCCGCCGCTCCTCCTCAGCGCGGCGCTGGCGTGGCGCGGACGGCCCGGCCAGCGCTTCGCCGCCTATCAGCTCACCGGCAGCGTCACGGTGCTGATCCTGACGCTCATGGCCTTCGCCACCGATCAAGCCTCGATCACCGACCTCGCCCTCACGCTGGTCCTGCTCAACCTGCCGGGCACGATGCTGTTCGGGGTCTTCCTGGAGCGCTGGATATGAACGTCGCGATCGGGGTGCTGCTGGCTCTCGCGGTGGCGGTGACGTGGCTCGCGGCCCTCGTCCTGTGGCGCCTGCCCCGGGCCCTCGACCGGCTGCACGCGCTCAGCTTCCTCAATGTCGCGGCCTCGGGGCTCGTTACGGTAGCGGCCTTCCTGGCCGACGGCTTCTCCGGGCGCTCCCTGAAGATCTTGGTGATGATGGTGGTGTTTCTCGCCTGGGCCGCGGTGCTCTCGCACGTGTCCGGCCGAGCCGTGCTGATGCGCGAGGGCCGCTCGGCATGACGGTGATCTTGCCGCTGCTGTTCCTGCTGACCGCCGCGTCCGGCACCGCGGTGGTCCTGGTGCGCGACCCCGCCCGACAGATCTTCGCGATCGCGGTCAACGGACTGGTTCTCACGATCCTGTTCGACGCCCTCCAGGCCCCTGACGTCGCCCTGTCGGAACTGGCGGTCGGCTCGGCGGCGGTGCCGCTGCTCTTCCTCGTGGCGCTGATGGCCGTGCGCACGCAGCCACCCGAGGAGAAGTCGTGAGCCCGCGCGTTCGCATCGCGCTGCTCGCGCTGGCGGGCCTGATCCTGCTGCCCGGGGCCGCCGAGGTCATCGCCGGGCTGCCGCCCTTCGGTGAAACCATCGCCCGGTACGGCGAACGCATCAACGCGATCACCCCGGAGGCGCGGCACGTCGCCAACATGGTGAGCGCGATCAACTTCGACCTGCGCGGCCTCGACACCCTCGGCGAGGAATTCATGCTGCTGGCCGCCATCACCGGGACGGTCGTCCTGCTGCGTGGCCGTCGCGGCGAGGGCCAGACCGGCCGCGCCATGCGCCGGCCCGGCCGCGCCGTGATCCCGCGCTCCGAGGCCGTGGTGCTCGCCTGCCGGATCGCCGGACCCCTCACCGCCCTGTTCGGCCTCTACGTGGTGCTGCACGCCACCGTCACGCCCGGGGGCGGCTTCCAGGGCGGCGTGATCCTCGCCTCGGGAACCCTGCTGATCTACCTCGGCGAGGGCTATGCCGGCTGGCGCGATGCCGTGCGCAGCCACTGGCTTGACGCGCTGGAGGGCGGCGGCGCGCTGCTCTTCGCCCTGTGCGGGCTGGCGCCGATGCTCATGGGCGCCGCCTTCATGCAGAACGTCCTGCCGCTCGGCACCTTCCGCGACCTGTTCTCCGGCGGCCTGATGCTGGTGGAGAACCTCGGCGTCGCGATGGCGGTGGCGGGCGGCTTCACCCAGCTCTTCCTCGAATTCATGGAGGAGACCCGCGAGGCGGACGCGCCCGAAGAGTCCGGAGAGGAATCCGCGTGAGCATGCTGCCCTACGCGGTCGCCGCGTGGCTGTTCGGAATCGGCCTCTACGGCATCGCCACCAGCCGCAACTTCATCCACCTCGTGGGCTGCCTCGGCGTCTGCCAGTCGGCGACCTACGTGCTCCTGCTGGGTCTCGGCTATCGTTGGGGCAGCATCGCGCCGATCTTCTACGACCACCCGCCGGGCACGCCCGCCGTCGATCCGGTGATGCAGGCGCTGGTGCTCACCGACATCGTGGTCGGCGCGACCCTCACGGCGCTTCTGCTCGTGCTGACGATCCAGGCCTACAAGCGTGGCGGCAGCCTCGATCCGGAGAAGCTCCGGCCGATGCGCGCCGGCGGCAAGTCCGGGCGCGGCCAGGGGTCGAGCCAGGTGAAGGACGGGGAGCGGACGGCTTCGTGACCGCCTTTCCCGCCGCTCTTCTGCCGCTGCCGGTCGCGATCCCGCTCGTCGTCTGCGCGGCGATGCTGGCGACCGCCCATCTGCTTCCGGGCCGCCTCCCCGACATCCTGGCGACGCTCGCGGCGCTCGGGGTCGCGCTCCTGTCCGCCATCATCGCCGCGCATGCCGCGGACGGGCCCCTCGTCTACTGGTTCGGGGGCTGGGAGCCGCGCGACGGTGTCCATCTCGGGATCGGCTTCTCGGTCGACGAGGCCAGCGGCTGGGTCGCGGCGTTCATCGGCCTGCTCTACGCGCTGACCTTCGTGTTCGCCTGGGGCTTCTTCGGCCGCACCCACGGGCACTTCCAGATCCTGATGCTGCTGTTCCTGGCCGCCATGGTCGGGTTCTGCTTCACCCGCGACATGTTCAATCTGTTCGTGTGGTTCGAGGTGATGAGCGTCGCCGCCTTCGCCCTAACGGCCTACCATCTGGAGGAGTCGGCGCTCGCAGGTGCCATCAACTTCACAGTGATCAACAGCCTCGCGGGCTTCCTGATGCTCGGCGGGATCGGACTGATCTACGCGCAGACCGGGACCCTCGACTTCGAGGGGATCGCGGCCGCGGTGGCGCGGGGCGGCCGTGATCCGGTGGTGGCCGGAGCCTTCTGCCTCGTCGCGGCGGCCCTGATGATCAAGGGCGCGATCGTGCCGTTCCAGTTCTGGCTTGCCGACGCCCACGCCGTGGCGCCGAGTCCGGTCTCGGTGATCTTCTCCGGGTCGATGGTCTCGCTCGGGCTGTTCGGCCTCGCGAAGGTGAGCGCCGTCGTGTTCGCGGGCTCCGATCAGGTCCAGCACGCGCTGCCGGTGCTCCTGACCGCGCTGGGCAGCTTCACCGCTCTGCTCGGCGGCTGGATGGCGCTGCTGCAGCGCCACCTCAAGCGGATGCTGGCCTTCTCGACGATTTCCCATGCCGGGATCATGCTCACCGGCATCGGCGCCCTCTCGGCGGACGGCACCGGCGGGACGCTGGTCTACGTGGTCGGCCATGGGCTGGTGAAGGGCGCCCTGTTCATGATTGCCGGCATCCTGCTGGCCACGCGGGCGAGCATCGACGAGATCGCCTTGCGCGGCCTCGGACGGGGCATCGGGCCGGCGGGGATCGCGATGGCGCTTGCCGGGCTGCTGCTCTGCGGCCTGCCGATCGGGGTGCTCGACCAGGGAACGCGCCTCGTCCAGGGGGCGCTGGCACAGCAGGGCCACGGGATTGCGCTGGCGGCCGGCGCCATCGGCGCAGCGCTGACGGGCGCCGCGGTCCTGCGGGCGGCAGGCCGCATCTTCCTCGGCCTCGGGCCGGATCCCGGCGACGAGGCCGGGGCGCCCAGCGAGGACGAGCGCGAGAAGGCCAACCGCCCCCTGTGGCTGATGCTGGCGCCCTGCTGCGCGCTGCTCGCCCTCGATGTCGGACTGCCGGCGAGCCTGATCGAGCATGCCCTGCCCCGGGCGGCGTCGGCCTTCATGCACCGCCCCGCTGTCGATGCCGTCGCCGAGGGTCCGGGCTGGCTGCCCTGGATGTCCGTGCTGGCGGCGCTGGCCGGCGCGGCCTACGGGCTGTTCCGTGACAGGCTGCCGGCGTTCGTGGTCCGATCGGTCGGCGCGACGCAATCGGCGCCGACGCGCGCTCTCGAAGCCCTGCATAGCGGCCTGATCGGCGACTACGCCGCCTGGCTGGCTGTCGGCGTGGCGGTCATCGTGGCCGTTCTGGCGTCGGTCTGATGGCGACGGAACACGCGGATGTCCCGGGCGGCAGGTCCCGCCCAATACCTGAGCTTGCTCGACCCGCTGACGCGCTGTCCAGCGCCTACGAGATCAAACGGCCGCACCTGCGCGAGACTACCTTGTTTCGCCGCGATGTGTAGAATGTGATTCGCTTTCGACGGATCGCGGTTCAATAACGCAATAAGGCGTTCGCGAATGCCTCGTTTCTACTTCGACATCCATGATGGCGAGCTGCTCCCCGACGAGGAGGGCACCGAGTGCGCGGATTTCGAAGCCGCCCGCGAGAAGGTGCTCGCCAGCCTGCCGGATGTCGCCGGCTGGATCACGCCTGTCGACAGTGACAATCAAGCCGTCTCGGTGCTGGTTCGGGACGAGACGGGCCGCGAAATCTATTCGGCGACGCTCACCTTCGCTGCCAGCAGGCTGGACCAAGCAGCCTCGTAGGCGGTGCGGTTCTCGGTGCGTGGAAGCAGAGCGAAGTGATGGTGCCGCAAGAGGGATTCGAACCCCCGACCCCCTCATTACGAATGAGGTGCTCTACCAGCTGAGCTATTGCGGCCCAGGCCCGGATCAGGGCCGTGAACGGCGCGGGTTTGGCCGCGCCGGGTGAGGCAGGCTCATAGCGGGCCGACCCGCGTTAGGCAAGGCCGGTCACGCCCCGAACGGCGTCAGGCGCGCTGCGCCGCGGCGAGTTCGTCGCGCAGGAACGCCGCCACCTCCGCGCGGTCCACGCCCGGTGCGATGAAGCTCTGGCCGATGCCGCGGGCGAGGATGAAGGTCAGCACCCCGTCTCGGACCTTCTTGTCCTGAGCCATCGCGTCGAGGATCGCCTCGGCATCACCGCACCCGCCGGGGACCGCCTGAAGACGGGTCGGCAGGCCCGCGAGCGCGAGGTGGTTGGCCACGCGGCCCGCGTCCTGGCCGGCGCAGAGGCCGAGCCGTGCCGAGAACCGGAAGGCCAGCGCCAGCCCGATCGCTACGCCCTCTCCGTGGACCAGCCGGGCCGGGTCGTAGCCGGTCAGGCGCTCGAGGGCATGACCGAAGGTATGGCCGAGATTCAGCAGCGCCCGCTCGCCGTCCTCACGCTCGTCCCGGGTGACCACCGCGGCCTTGGCGCGGCAGCAGGCGGCGACCGCTTCCTCGCGCTCCGGCCCGCCCGCGAAGATCCCGCGCCAGTTGGCCTCGCACCAGTCGAAGAAGCCGGAATCGGCGATCAGCCCGTATTTCGCGACCTCGGCGTAGCCGGCGCGCATCTCGCGCTCGGACAACGTGTCGAGGGCCGCCGTATCCGCCAGAACGAGGCGAGGCTGATGGAAGGCGCCGATCAGGTTCTTGCCGAGCGGCGCGTTGATGCCGGTCTTGCCGCCGACGGAGGAATCGACCTGGGCGAGCAGGCTCGTGGGCACCTGCACGAAGCGCACGCCCCGCCGCAGGGTCGCGGCCGCGAAGCCGGCGAGGTCCCCGACCACGCCGCCGCCCAGGGCCACGACGAGGTCGCCGCGCTCGACCTTCAGGGCCAGCAGGCCGTCGCAGACCTGCGCGTAGCCCGCGTAGGATTTCGACCCCTCGCCGGGCGCAACCGTCACGACGCCCGCCTGCAGGCCGGCCCGCTCCAGGCTCTCCGCCAGGCGTTCGGCGTAGAGCGCGCCGACGTTCTCATCCGTGACGATGGCGGCGCGGCGCCCCCCGAGGGCGGCCACCTGCGGGCCGGCGCTGTCGATCAGGCCGCGCCCGATCCGGATGTCGTAGGCGCGGCCCCCGTCGAGCGGCACGTGGACCGTCAGCGGATCCGGATTGGTGGAATGCTCGGTCACAGGCGGGCTCGCTCAAACCTACTGGGCGGCGACATGGATTGTGCCTTCGCCGTTGAGATGCGCGTCGAGCGCCTCCAGGACGTCCTGGACGACGCGGTCGTGCGACACTTCCCGGGAGATCACCATCACGTCGGCCGCGGCATAGACCGGGTGGCGGACCGCCATCAGGTCGCGCATCGTCCCCTCGGGATCCTCGGTCTGGAGGAGCGGCCGGTTCCCGCGCTTGCGCACCCGGCGCATCAGCACGTCGAGATCGGCCTTCAGCCAGACCGACACGGCCGATTCGGCGATGCGCACGCGCGTGGCCTCGCGCAGATAGGCGCCCCCGCCGGTCGCCAGCACCAGGGGGCCGGCCCGCAGCAGCCGCGAGATCACGCGCTCCTCGCCGTCGCGGAAGCTCGGCTCGCCGTAGATCGCGAAAATATCGGGGATCGTCAGGCCGGCGGCCGCCTCGATCTCGTGATCGGCATCCTTGAAGATCAGGCCGAGACGGCTCGCGAGGCGTCGGCCGACGGTGCTCTTGCCCGCACCCATCAGGCCGACGAGCACGATCGAGCGCACGCCCAGCGCGCGGCGCAGACGCGCCTCGATCGGTTCACCAACCTCGTCCTCCGCATTCATCGAAAGCTGCACCGCATCCGTGTGGCGTCCCCGCCTCCCCGACGGTCCCGGGCGCGTGGCACGGGACGGGCTGTCATCCTGCGGCAGGCTCTTAGCGCGATTCAAGCGCCCTGCGAAACGCATCGCTGTGTCGTTGTGGGCCTTGTCAGCGCCTTGTTCGCGTGATGGAAACCCGGCACCCGCGGCAACTCGGAGCAGGCCTCCGCTTGCCCCGACCCCCGCCGTCCGCGCCCGTCCGCCCGAGGTTCGACCGACGTGCCGACCCTGCTTCGTTTCTTTGCCACCCTCGCGATCCTGGCGGGCCTCGTCTTCGCGGCGATGTTCACGCTGGCGAACTTCGTCCAGCCGACGCCGCGGGAGATGACCGTCACCATCCCGGCCTCGAAGCTCCAGCCGGGCAACCGTTGAGCGAGGCCGACGCCGGTGTGGACGCCGTCCGGGCGCCCTGCCCCGAGGCTGCCGATTATCTCGACATGCTGGCGGCGGAGCGCGGCGCCAGCGGCAACACCCTGGCCGCGTACCGGCGCGACCTCGACGATTATCTCGGCTATCTCGACCGGGCCGGCATCGCGCTGGCCGATGTCGATGCCGGCACACTCAGGGCCTTCCTGATCGATCTCGAGAGCCGCGGATTGAAGGCGTCCTCGGCGGCGCGGCGCCTGTCCTGCGTGCGCGGTTTCCACAAGTTCCTGTACGCCGAGGGCGACGCTTCGGCCGACCCCAGCGTCGCGGTCTCGGGACCGCGTCGGGGCCGCGTGCTGCCCAAGATCCTGTCCGTCGCGGAGGTCGACCGCCTGCTCGCCACCGCGCAGGAGGCGGTCGCCGCCGAGCAACCACCGGGCCGGGCCCGCCGGGCACGCAGGATGCTCTGCCTGCTCGAACTGCTCTACGCGACCGGCCTGCGCGTCTCCGAGCTTGTCGCCCTGCCCCGGACCGCGGGGGTGAGCCGTGAGCGCTACCTCTTCATCAAGGGAAAGGGCGGCCGGGAGCGCCTCGTGCCCCTCACGGAGGCGGCCCGCACCGCCATGGCGGCCCATCTCGCGGCCGTGCCGGAGGAGTCCGCCTGGCTGTTTCCCGCCGATAGCGACAGCGGCCATCTGACCCGGCAGGCCTTCGCCCGGGATCTCAAGGCGGCGGCTTTGGCGGCCGGGTTGCGGCCCGATCGGGTCAGCCCGCACGTGCTGCGCCACGCCTTCGCAAGCCACCTTCTGCAGAATGGCGCCGATCTGCGCATCGTCCAGGAATTGCTCGGCCACGCCGACATCTCCACGACGCAGATCTACACGCACGTCCTCGATGAGCGTCTGAAGGCGATGGTACGCGATCTGCACCCGCTGATGGACGGCTGAACGCAACTTCGCGGCGAATGTCGCGCGGCTCTGTCGTCAGCACCAATTGTACAGGTTTGGCGAACTGCCTAAGAGTGGCCTTTCGCCATACCGGTATGTGAGACCGACTTTACCAGAGAGAGACCATTCCGATGTCAGGCCCGACTGCTTCGCAGAGCGGCGCTGAGCCGAACCCGGCGGGGCATGCGACGATCGATCAGCCATCGCAGCAGGACCGGCAGCGCCTCGACAACCAGCTGTGCTTCGCGGTCTACGCCGCCGCGCACGCCTTCGGCCGCGCGTATCGCACGCTCCTCGGTCGCCACGAGCTGACCTACCCGCAATATCTCGTGCTGCTCGTGCTGTGGGAGCAGGACGGCCTGTCGGTGAAGGAGATCGGCAACCGCCTGTTCCTCGACTCGGGGACGCTGACGCCGTTGCTCAAGCGCCTCGAAGCGTCAGGTCGCGTGCGGCGCGCCCGCGACCGTGTCGACGAGCGGCAGGTCAGCATCTTCCTGACCCCGGCCGGCGAGTCGCTGCGCGATGTCCTCGCCTGCATTCCCGACGAGGCGGGCGGCCTGACCGGCCTCGACATGCAGGGCCGCAAGAACCTGCTGCACGATCTCGTGACCCTCAGGCTCGGCCTTCAGACCGGGCTGATTCCGGAATAGCCGATCCCAATAGGCCCCGGGGCGGCCTGAGGCCGGCCCCGGGGTTTCGGCACGCGGCCGGTCCGACCTCAGGACTGCGTCTTAAGGTAGGCGATCACGTCGTTGATCTTCTTGTCGTCGGGGTAGCCCTGGAAGATCATCTTGGTGCCCGGCACCTTCGCCTTCGGGTTCTTCAGCCACTCGTGGAGCGTGGCCTCGTCCCAGGTCAGGCCGGAGTTCTTCAGCGCGGCGGAGTAGTTGTAGCCCTCATAGGTGCCCGCCTTGCGGCCGACGACGCCCTTCAGGTCCGGACCCACGCCGTTCTTCTGGAAGTTGTGGCACGCCTTGCACGGGGCGAACGCCTTCTCGCCGGCGGCCGCGTCGCCGGCCTCCTGGGCCTGAGCCGAAAGCGGGATCAGGGCGGCAAGGACGGCGCCGAGAACGAGTGAACGCATGGATTTCCTCCTGTTGGCCGCCGGCGCGGCAGCGCTGAAGGCAGAGCTTGCCTGCCTGGAACAGCTCTAAATGAATCCCCACGCACGGTGCAACGGCCTAGTCTCCTCAAGCCGCTGACCCGGCGCTGGATCGGCGCCCGCGTCCGGCCGCCGTCTGCCTCAACACGGAAGCTTCGGCATTGGCTCCCTGCGGCACTTGGAAGCTTCGAGACGCCAAGCGACGCTGCGATCGCGACGGCTTACGTCAGGGTGCCTTGTCGCCGTGAGCCCGCGCCCTGTAGGCTCACGGGCGCCGTGCCGCTGAACCAGAAACCGCTCCCGGAAAGCCTGACGCGCCTGCTCGTCGCGCCACCCCCGCGCGCGGCGCCGGCAGAGCCACACCGGACCAAGCGCCCGGCGCAATCCGAGGACCGGAACCCGGCGCAGAACGCGCGGCATGCAGCGCTGGAAGCGACGCTGCTGCGCGGCTTCGTCTACGGCCTGACGGGCATCGTCTGGCTGGTCGTGCTGGCGCTGACAGTGCGCCATCTGGCGCGCTGAGCGGGACGCGGGGCACGTGCGACACCTCCCTGTGGATAGTGGTAGCCGACCCTCTAAGCCGTCGACCTCACCGCTATCCCGTCATCGAAATCCGGTATCGAGGTGCGCGATAATGGAGGCGATCGATCCGGTCGCTTCGCGCGACCTGTACTGGGAACCAGATCATGAGCCTGACCGGACGCTTCTGGTTTCGGAAATCCTGGACCGGCCGCCTCATCCTCCTCGCCGAGGAAGAGCGCCCGCGCTGGTTCGGGCGCGGCGCTGGCAAGCCGCGCTGGCGCAACGCCAAGCTGATGGACTTCGCCGAGCCCGAGCTGCGTCCGCTGATGACCATGGAGAAGCATCACCGCGCGGGGGCGGCCTCGGCTCAGGTTCGGACGCTCCGGCCCGTTCCCTCCACGCCGGAGCCGAAGGCCGCCAACGGCTGAACGACCGGTCGGGGACGCGCCCATCATGGCGGGCGCTGTTCCGGCCGGCGTCGATCACCACTTGGGAGGTCTGCACCCGTCAGGGCGCGCTTCTGAGCCGGTGACGAAGCCCATGCCACGCTACTTCTTCCACACCCAGATCGGCGAGGACGTGATCACCGATCCCACCGGGATCGAGCTGCGCGATCCGGACGAGGCCTGGGAGAAGGCCCGCGCGACGGTCCGCGCCGCCCTACGCTCCCCCCAAGAGCAGGCTCGGCTGATGGCGGCCTGCCTGGTCGTCGCCGATGCCGCGGGCGAGGTGGTCTTCGAATTTCCGTTCAGCGAGGCGGTCACGCTGCCCGCGCCGGAGGATCCCACGGTTCACTGACAGCGGCGGTCCGACAACCGCGCCCTACATCGCGCCGGACGCGATGGACGAGGAGCCGCGACAGGATGGATACACCCCCCAACGATCTCGACGCACGGGCACTCGGCCGCGCCGCGCCCCTGAAGGGCTTGGCCCGCGAGGCCTGCCCCTATGCCGAGGGGACAGAGGCGCGCACGCTCTGGCTGGCCGGCTACGATGACGCCGTGAAGGCCGGCGTCGAGCCCGTCACCGGCGGGATCGCCAAGGATCCGGTCCACACGCCGTCCGGCCCGGTGCGCTGATGGACGCGCGGACCAGATCGAGTCTCGCCGCGCCCATGCACCCGGCCCTGAACCGCAAGGCGGTGGGTGCCGTGGTACTCGGCAACGCGCTCGAATTCTACGACTTCACCGTCTACGCCTTCTTCGCCAAGGCGATCGGCGAGGCGTTCTTCCCGGCCAACGACCCGACCCACAGCCTGCTCGCCTCGCTGGCCCTGTTCGGCATCGGCTACGTCATGCGGCCGATCGGGGGCGCGCTGATCGGCGCCTTCGCGGACCGCGCTGGTCGCAAGCCCGCAATGCTGATCACCATCGCGCTGATGGCGGTCGGCATGCTGATGCTGGCGGTCTGCCCGTCCTACGCCACGATCGGCGGCTGGGCGCAGGTCATCGTCATCGCCGGCCGGCTCGTTCAGGGCCTCGCGCTCGGCGGCGAGGTCGGCCCGTCGACGGCCTACCTGCTGGAGGCCGCGCCTCCGGACCGGCGCGGCTTCGTGACGAGCTGGCAGATTGCCAGCCAGGGTTGCGCCGCCCTGTTCGCCGGTCTCGTGGCGACCACGCTGGCGCTGACGGTCGGGGACCGCGCCATGGCGGAGTGGGGCTGGCGGCTGATGTTCGCGCTCGGCCTGTGCGTGGTTCCGGTGGGCCTCGTGATCCGCAGCCATCTTCCGGAGACGGCCGGCGCCGAGGAGGATCCGCACGCGGCCGCCTCGACGCTCGCGGTGGTCGGGCGGCTGCTTCGCGAGCACGGCCGGCTGCTCGGTCTGACCTTCCTGGTCATAGCGGCCTCCACGGTCTCGAATTCCGTCGGCACCAACATGCCGGTCTATGCCGGCGCGACGCTCGGCCTCAGCGAGACCGCGTCCACGGCGGTGCCGATCGCGCTGGGCCTCGCCTCGGTGGTGTTCCCGCTGCTCGGCGGCTGGCTCGCAGATCGTGTCGGGCGGCGGCCGGTGATGATCTGGCCGCGGGCGCTGATCCTGGTCCTCGCCGTCCCGGCCTTCGCCTGGGTGCTGCACGCCCCGAGTGCGGCGAGCGTCTACGCGGTGACGTTCCTGCTCTCGGCCCTGTCCTCGATCAACGCCGCGGCGGTGATCGTCGGCATCCCCGAGGCGCTGCCGCGGGCGGTGCGCAGCGCCGGCCTGTCGATCGTCTACGCGGTGGCAGTCTCGGTGTTTGGCGGCAGCACCAACTATCTCGTGAACTGGCTGATCGCCGCGACCGGCGACCGGCTCGCGCCCGCCTACTACCTCGCAGCCTTCAGCCTCGTCGGCACGATCGCCGCGCTGCTGCTGCCGGAAACCCGGGGGCGCGATCTCGACGCCGATACGGCGGCGTAGCGGCGGGCGGGAAACGCCGTTCGCGGGCCTGCCGGTCGAAGCCGGCAGGTCGCTCATTGCAAGTCGCTGCGCTGTTGGTTCAGCTGCCATTTCGTCATCCCGGGGCCGCGGAGCGGAGCCCGGGATCCAGAGCCGCCGAGGAGCCAAGCGCTGGCATAGATTGCGGTTCTAGATTCCGGGCTCACCTTCGGTGCCCCGGAATGACGCAGTGAGAAGCCTGACGCTGGATGGGCCCCGCTGGCACGCAGGCCTCGCGGCTGTCTCGGCAGAGCCGATCATGTGCGTTCCCGCACGACACTCGCTTTAGGCGACGGATTACGCGTCGCTCAACGCTAGGTCGACGGCGCTGTCAGGACTAGACCGCGTCCATGCCGAATCCCGCTGAGACGCGCCGCCCGCTGGTCCTCGCCGCGGTGATGGCGGCGATGTTCATGATCGCCATCGAGGCGACCATCGTGTCGACGGCGATGCCGCAGATCGCCGGCCAGCTCGGCGATCTCCACCTCTATGCCTGGGTCTTCGCCTCGTTCCTGCTGACCCAGACCGCCACGACGGTGGTGTTCGGCAAGCTGTCCGATCTCTACGGCCGCCGGCCGGTGCTGCTGTTCGGCATCGCGGTGTTCCTGGTGGGCTCGTGGCTCTGCGGCCTGGCCTGGTCGATGCCGTCCCTGATCCTGTTCCGCCTCGTGCAGGGCGTCGGCGCCGGCGCGATTCAGCCGGTGAGCCTGACGGTGGTCGGCGACCTCTACTCGGCGCGGGAGCGCGGCCGGGTCCAGGGCTACCTCGCGAGCGTCTGGGGCATCTCCTCGGTGGCCGGGCCGCTGGTCGGCGGCCTGATCATCGGCCATCTGAGCTGGCCGTGGATCTTCTGGATCAACCTGCCGATCGGGGTGATCGCGGCTGGACTGTTCCTCCGCTTCCTGCACGAGGGCGTCGAGCGGCGCAGCCGTCAGATTGACGCCCTCGGCGCCGCCCTGTTCACCGCCGCCATCGCGGCGCTCATGATCGCGTTGACCGAGGCCGGCGAATCGGCCGCCGCAGCGCTGTGGCCGGCCGTGGGCTTCGTGGTCGCCGCGATCCTGTTCGTGCTTCAGGAGCGGCGGGCCCCCGATCCGATGCTCGATATCCGCCTGTGGATGCAGCGGCCGATCGCCACCGCCAACACCGCGACGCTTCTGTCCGGCATGACGGTGATCGGGCTCACGGCGTTCCTGCCGATGTACGTCCAGGGCGTCTTGCGGCAATCGCCCCTGATCGCCGGCCTGACGCTGACCTTGATGGTGCTCGGCTGGCCGATCGGCGCCACCACGGCCGCGCGCAGCTTCGTGCGCTTCGGGCTGCGCCCGATCCTGCTGGTCGGCGCGACCCTGCTGCCGCTCGGTGCGACCGCGTTCGTCGCCCTGGGTCCCGCGACCTCCCCGGTGGTCGCGGCCTGCGGCTCGGTGGTGATGGGGCTCGGTATGGGATTCCTGTCGACCGCCGCCATCGTGATCATCCAGGACAGCGTCGCCTGGGCGCAGCGCGGGGCGGCGACGGCCTCGAACATCTTCGCGCGCAACCTCGGCTCGACATTGGGGGCCACCGTTCTCGGCGCCGTGCTGAACTACAGGCTGGCGCACCCCACGAGCGGGCCGACGGTCAATTCCGACGAGCTGCGGCGCCTGCTCGACGATCCGGCAAGCCTTGGCCCCGGGGGCGACGCGATCCGCGACGGGCTCCAGCACGCTCTCCACGGCACGTTCTGGACGGTCTTCGCGGTCGCCGTGCTGACCCTGCTCCTGTCGCTCCTGGTGCCGCCCGTGGCGCTCTCGGATCGCCCGCGCGAACTCGCGGTGGAGTAAGTCTCCGGGCCGGCGCTTCCGTGCGGCCGCGTCATGCTCTAGCGTCCGGCCATGCCCCTCGTGCCGCCCCCGCGTCCATCAGCCAGCCAGGCGGCGGATATCCCGCCGACCAGCGTGCTCACCGCCAATCAGCCCGAATGGACGGTGGGCGACCTCGCCGGCGCGCTGAAGCGCACGCTGGAGGACGCGTTCGGCCATGTGCGCCTGCGCGGCGAGATATCGGGCTATCGCGGTCAGCACGGCTCGGGCCATGCCTATTTCTCCCTGAAGGATGGTCAGGCGCGCATCGACGCGGTCGTCTGGAAGGGCGTGTTCGGTCGCCTGCGCCAGCGCCCGCAGGAGGGGCTGGAGGTCATCGCCACCGGCCGCATCACCACCTTCGCGGGCAAGTCCTCGTACCAGATCGTGGTCGAGAGCCTGGAGCCGGCGGGCCTCGGCGCCTGGATGGCGCTGCTGGAGGAGCGCAAGAAGCAGCTCGCCGCCGAGGGGCTGTTCGCCCCGGAGCACAAGCGCGCGATCCCCTATCTGCCGCGGGTCGTCGGCGTCGTCACCTCCCCCACCGGCGCGGTGATCCGTGACATCCTCCACCGGCTGGAGGACCGCTTCCCCCGCCCCGTTCTGGTCTGGCCGGTCCGGGTCCAGGGCGACGGCGCTGCCGAGGAGGTCGCGGCCGCGATCCGCGGCTTCAACGCGCTGAAGCCCGGCGGCCCTGTTCCGCGCCCGGACGTGCTGATCGTCGCTCGCGGCGGCGGCTCCATCGAGGATCTCTGGGCCTTCAACGAGGAATGTGTGGTCCGCGCCGCGTTCGAGAGCGCGATCCCGCTGATCTCGGCGGTCGGGCACGAAACCGATACGACGCTGATCGACTACGTCTCCGACCGCCGCGCCCCGACACCCACAGGCGCCGCCGAGATGGCCGTGCCGGTCCGCGCCGACCTGATCGCCACGGTTGCGGATCTCGCCGCCCGGAGCGTCGGGGCGGTCGGGCGGCGGATCGAGCGCGACCGGGTCGACCTGCGGGCCCTCGGCCGGGCGCTGCCGAGCGCCGACGTCCTGCTCGCCGCGAAGCGGCAGCGGCTCGACCTCGCCGAGGCGCGCCTCGCCCCGGCGCTGGCGGCGGGCGCCAGCCGTCACCGGGCGCGGCTCCAGCTGCTCCTCGACCGGATGGCACGTCGCTCCCCCGACGTGGCGCTCGCCAACGCCCGCGCACGGCTGGCGCGGATCGACCACCGGCCGCTCCACGCCCTGCGCAACGACGTGCAGCGCAAGGGCGAGGCGCTTGTCCAGCTCGGACGCCGCCTCGTCGTCGCCCGGGACGCCAGCCTGGAACGGGCCCGGGCGCTTCAGGCGCGCCGCGCCGACCGTCTGCTCGCCCTCTCGGACCGCCTCATCCAGGCGGGGACGCGGAGCGTTGAGCGCCGGCGCGACCGGCTGGAGGGCTTGGCGGGATTGCTGGGCTCGCTCAGCTACCGCGCCGTGCTCGAACGCGGCTACGTGCTCGTGCGAGACGCCGCCGGCCTCCCGGTGCGGCATGCCGCGGACGCGGCAGCGGCACGGAGACTGAGCCTGCAATTCGCCGACGGCAGCGTCGAGGCGGTCCCCGACGGCGGAGCCGACTCATCCTCGGCCGGCAAGGCTGCGCATCCGGTCGGCCTGCGGACTCCGTCAGCCTCTCGCGCCGCGGAGCGGCGGACGGCCTCGAAGCCGGCCACGCCGGTGCGGCAGGGGTCGCTGTTCGACGCCTGAGGCCGCCCGCGGGCTCAGGCGGGCCCGACGCGGTAATGGTAGCGGTAGAGCTCCGTCTTGAAGCCGAGCCCGCCGTAGAGCGCCCGCGCCGGCGTGTTGGTGGCGACCACCTGCAGGCAGGCCGACCGCGCACCCTCCTGGCGCGCCCACCGCAACAGCGCCGTGACGGCGCGCTTGGCGTGGCCCCGGCCGCGCAGGGCTTCGAGCGTGACCACCGACTCGATGACCAGAAGCTCCCGATCGAGCACGCCGAAGGCGATCGCCGCGAGACCGCCCTCGGCGGCGGCGGTCGCGAAGGCGCGCGGCTGGACCAGGGCTGCGACCGTGTCGCGGAACACCTGTGCGGCGGCGGCATCGGCCCTGTTCACCGCGTCGCGCAGGGCCAGCCAGTCGGCTCCCGGCGCCGGAGCGACCGCTACGGACGGATCCGGAACCGCCGGGAGGCCGTCGAGGTCACGGAAGAGCGTGCAGGTCTCGCCGACCACGTCGTAGTCGGATCCCGCCAGCAGCGGCTCCATCTGCGGCGCGATCTCCGGGATCCGGAAGATCGCCCGCAGCCCGAGCCGGCCGTAGATCGCGCGCGCGGCGGCGACGGCCGGCTCGGGCGGCCCACTTCCGCGCAAGGGATTGACGGAATTCTGCCGCTTCGACGGGCCCCCGGCGGCGCGCAGAAGGTAACCCTCGACCAGCAGCTGACGCGGGCTCGGCCAGGCATTGAGACAGGCTTCCTCGACGCGCCAAGCGAGCTCGTGGTCCGGGGTCATGGTATCCTCCGGCGGCGGTGATCGCACGCGGCCCGGACTTGGCCAACAGGCGTTCCGGGAAGTCTTCGGCCATGCGGCGTCGCGTACGCTTGAAGCATCTCGGGCTCGCGCGATGTCTCCGCGATGTCTGAACCTGAAATCCTGTTCTGCCTGCACTTCCTGGGCGGCAGTGCGCGAAGTTGGGCGCCGCTTGCGGGCGCGCTCGACGGTGCGCTGACTTGCGTGCCCGTAGACTTGCCGGGCTTTGGCCAGGAGGCCGGCACAACAGGATTTACCGTCGCCGCCATGGCCGACCACGTGGCTGCGGCGGTGCGCGGCCGGGCGCCCACGCGTTACGCAATCGCGGGCCACAGCATGGGCGCCAAGGTGGCCCTGGTCCTGGCGCGCCGTGCCGAGGATGGGGAGCCGGACCTTGCCGGGCTGACCGATCTGATCCTGGTCTCCGGCTCCCCGCCGAGCCCGGAGCCGATCCCCGAGGATCGCCGCGCGCGGATGATCGCCTGGATCGACGCGGATCCCGATACGCGGCGCCGTGAGGCGCAGGCCTTCGTGCGCGAGAATGTCGGGGCCGCACTGGATCCCGATACCGAGGCCCGCGCGGTGGCCGACGTCCTGCAGGCGTCGCCGGAGGCGTGGAAGGCGTGGCTCGAAGCGGGAGCGCGCGAGGATTGGTGCCGCCGTATCGGGGTCCTGCGCACGCCGGCGCTGATCCTGGCCGGCTCCGAGGACGCGGATCTCGGGCCGGACGCGCAGCAGGCCCTGATGGCGCCGCATCTCGCGTTTCACCGCCGCGTCACCGTCGACGGCGTCGGCCATCTCCTGCCGCTGGAGCGACCCGGGACCCTGGCCGAACGGGTGCTCGATCATGTCGGCGATCGGCCGCGCGGATCGGCACCCGCAACCCCTGCGGTGCCCGCTGCCTATCAGGCGCTGATCACCTCGGACCGGGTCAACAGCCGCCTGCGCTCAGTCCTGGATTCCCGCGCCGCGCCGGATGACCCGGCCTACCGGCCGAACGCCCTCAATCCGGTGGAACTCGCGCTCCTGCGCGCCGTCCTCGCCCATGTCCTGCCGGTCCCGGGCATCGATCCGGCGGCCCGGCTCGACAGACGTCTGGCCGATGATGCCGGCGATGGGTGGCGCTACGCGGCGCTGCCGCCGGACGCGGAGGCCTACCGCGCGGCGTTGCGCACGCTTGATGCGGCCGCGCGGGCCGCGCATGATCGGCCCTACCTCGCCCTCGACCCGGAGGCGCAGGCCGCGTTGCTCGTTCTCACGCAGCGCAGCGACCTGACGGTGCCGGAGAGCCTCGGCGGCCGGCTCGACGCCGACCGGATGCGGTTCTGGTTCGAGGATCTGCGCGCCGACGCCACCAAGCTCTGGCTGGCCAGCCGGCGGCCCTGGCGCGGATCGGGTTCTCGGGCATCGGCGCGGGCGGCGACCGGCCGGGGGCGATCGCCGAGGGGCTGCACGGCTTCCACGAAGTCGGGCTCGACGCGCCGGAACCCTGGGAGCCGCGACCCGCGCAGGTGGAGGCGGCACGATGAACCTCGCCGAGATGCGGACCTACCGCGCCGACGATGTCGCCGACGCGGTCATCGTCGGGACCGGGGCCGGCGGAGCCCCGCTCCTCGCGCGGCTCGCGGCCGCCGGCCTGAAGGTCGTCGCCCTGGAGGCCGGACCGAATTTCACGCCGGAGAAATTCGCCTTCGACGAGACGCTCGCCGACGAGATCTACTGGACCGAGGAGCGCCTGAGCGGCGGCTCGACGCCCGAGGCCTTCGGCGGCAACAACAGCGGCACCGGAGTCGGTGGTTCGACGCTGCACTGGGGCGCCTTCGTGCCGCGGTCCGATGCCCGCGACCTGCGGCTCCACACCGAGTCCGGCGAGGGCGTCGACTGGCCGCTGACCTATGACGAGCTGCGGCCATACTACGAGCGGGTCGAGCGCTTCCTCGGCGTCTCGGGGGCGCAGGCCTATCCCTGGGATCCCGAGCGCCGGTATCCCCTCCCCCGGTTCCGCGGAACGGCCCGGCGCGGATCATGAGCGAGGCCTGCGACACGCTCGGTATCCGCTGGGCCGATGCCCCCGCCGCTGTCGTCTCGCGCGACTTCGACTCCGAGGGCGGGCCGCGCCGCAACGCCTGCATTAACTGCGGCTACTGCCACCAGGGCTGCCGCAACGGCGCCAAGGCGAGCATGGACGTGACCTACCTGCCGCTGGCCGTGACCCATGGCGCGGAGATCCGGCCCGAGGCGTTCGTGCACGGGCTGGAGCGCGGCGCCGACGGCCGGGTCACCGCCGTGGTCTACCGGCAGGGCGGCCAGGATCGGCGCCAGCGCTGCGCCGCCGTCTTCCTCTGTGCCGGCGCCGTCGAGACGCCGCGCCTGCTGCTGCATCTCGGGATGGCCAATTCGAGCGACCAAGTCGGGCGCAACTACATGGGCCATGTCGCCACGCAGGTCTGGGGCACGTTCCCGCATGAGGTGCGGATGAACCGAGGCTACCCATCCGCCCTGATCACCGAGGATTTCATCCGGGCCGGTGCCGACTTCGCCGGCGGCTACCTCATCCAGAGCCTCGGCGTGGTGCCGGTGACCTTCGGCAACGCAGTCGCGCGCGGGCGCGGCCTGTGGGGCAAGCCGCTGCTCGACTACCTCGACCGTTACAACAACCTCGCGGGCATCGGCATCAACGGCGAGACCCTGCCCTGCGACGCGAACGTCCTGACCTTGTCGGACGAGACCGACGCGCGGGGGATGCGCAAGGCCCATATCAGCTTCGGCTACAGCACCAACGAGAACCGCCTGAACGCCCACGCGACCAAGGTCATGCGGGGCCTCTGGGAGGCGGCGGGCGCCGAGGATATCTGGGTGCTGGAGCGGGTCGCCCACACGATCGGCACCTGCCGGATGGGGCGCGACGGGTCGAGCGCGGTGGTCGATCCCGTCGGCCGCAGCTTCGACATCGACAACCTGTGGATCTGCGACGGCTCGACCTTCCCGAGTTCCCTCGCCGCCAACCCGGCGCTCACGATCATGGCGTTGAGCCTGCGCACCGCCGCGGCGTTCCTGGCGGCCGGACCGTCGGGGCGGCGCTGACGTCTCCGGTCCGACTGACGCTCGCGCCTAGTCGGGAGCTGTTGGGGACCGCGCTGGAGCGGACCGCGTGTCGAATCGCCGGTCCGCCCACCTGACTTCAGCCGCTCCTCACCACAGGCGTGCGGTCTTGGCGAAAGGCTGGCCCGCAACCAGGATCCCGTCGAGCACCGCGTTGCCGTCCGCTGCCACGCGCACGTCGACGAGGATCTCCTTTCGGGCTGCGCGGTCGAGCTTGGCCGGCACGCCCTGGGCGCCGTACCACCGTTCGATTCCGTAGGTCACGACGCCTGTCAGACAGGCGAGACGCTGGCACATGGCGGGCTCGGCCGGCTGGTTACCGGTTCTGGGGCGGGCGCGGAGCGGAGCGCCCTGGCGCACAAGCGTTCCCGAGCTCAGGTGACCCTTGATGAACGGGACGTCGCCTGCCGGAGGCTCGAACAGCACCTCGTCTGCCCTGTGGACGCCCTCGGCATCGGCGGAGAGACGGAGATAGACGGAGCGCCCGGCCTCGAGACTGCACGATTCGCGAGCTTCGAGATTGCAGTTCGCGGGCGGCGTTCCTGCGCCGATCCCCTGCAGACGCCCGATCTCGTACGTCAGCACGCTGTACTCGCCGCGGAGCAGATCCCGCGGATCCCGGGTCTCGACGGCCAGGCGGACCGAGCGCCCGTCGTTCAGACGCTCAGTCTGCTGCCACGCCAGGAGCGCTGACGGGAGCACCTGGACCACCAACAAGCCGGCGAAGGCGATGCCGAGGATGAGGCCTCTCACGCGGCTCTCCGATCGATGCGGCGCGCAGCCCAGCGACAGGCGAACAGTGCCAGCGTGAGCAGAAGCGCGCAGAGCAGCAGGTTCCCCGAGAAGGCGATGAGATTGCGCGATGCGACGAGCATGCCCAGCGTGACGCCGGCGGTCAGCGCCAATCCCCAGCCGTACAGTTCACGCCTGTCCTCGATATGCCCGGCCACGACGAGGATGAGCGCCGGCACGATACCGCCCCATACGGTCCAGACCGTCGCGGGCTCCCGGCTCAGACTGGCGATCAGCCAGACGAGGAGGGCCAGCGCGGCGGCGGCGAGAACGAGGAGATCGCTCGTCGCGGACAGCGCCGATGCCGACGCGCGGAGGCGGACCAGGATGAGCGCGGCGATGGCGATCGCCGCGAATGCGAGCGCCACCGCTGGGGTTGGCTGCGCGCCGCCGAACCCCAGTATGCGCGCCGAGACCATGACGATTCCGAGGAGGATGAGGCCGACAGCCGCGCGCGCGAGCGCCTGCGCGCCGCCGTGCAGGCGGGTCGCCCATGGTTTTTCCCGGGAGAGACGCGCCAGCACGTGGCCCAGAGCGAGGGCGAGAGCCGCTACGGACAGGATCCGGTCGGGCGGCAGAAGAAACATCGATCCTGCAGGTGTGCTCCCGAGATGGTTGCTGAGCACGACCAGGAGCAGGAGCAGCGTCGTCTCGCGTGCCCGCAGCCAGCCCGAGAGACTTGCGAGGAACAGCGCGGGGCCGACCATCCAGAACCAGGGTTCTGATCCGGAGGCGGCCTCTCCCCGCACCAAGCCGAGGTCGAGGGCGTTGGGGCCCGCATCGCTCGCGACAAGCGCGATGCAGGCGATCACGGCCGCACCGCTGGATCGCGCGACGAGCGCCGTCGCCAGGCCGAGAACCGCGACGGTCCCGGCGAAGCCGCGGGGGTCGGCAGCCACGTGGAAGGTCTGCCCGACCAGGGCCAGCGTGGCCGTCGCGATGGCGAGCGACAGGGTCGCGAGGCCATCGCGAGCCTGTGCGACGTGCCGGCCGGATCACGGGCACGACGTTGCGCCGCGAGGTAGGTGGCGGATACGGCCGCGGCGTTGGCGAGGAAGAGCACGATCAGCCGCCCGGACGGCGGCATCGCCGACCAGTTCGCGGCCACGAACGCGATGACGGAGGGCGCCACGAGGAGGAGGATGCACAGAGCGAGGGCGGTCTGGAGGTGCCGCATACCCCGGGGCGCGAGGGCATGGGCGGCGATGCGCTCGGCCTGCTCCGGCTGGATCAAGCCGCGTTCCTGCCAATCACGGAGGTCGCGCCGGAGGCGCGCGGAATAGGACAGCGGCATGGATCGCCTTCACGCGTTGCCACGCATGGTGTGAGACGAGCTCTTAAATCTCCAATACCGGATCCGAATGCGGTTTTTCGCACATCGGATGATGCCTATTATTCGTTGAACAGGGCGGAAGGCATTGAAGCGAGCGCTCTTCACTCTCTGCGGTCGCTGATGACCCTCGCTGTCCGCCAGGGAGCGGACGAGGGAGGGGCGTCGTCAGGTCACGCTGGAGCGGTCAGCCGCGTCGCGTGCCGCTTTGGCGGTCTGCTTACAGCGAAGTCAGATCGTGGCCTGGTCTTGCGCCGCTCGAGCTGCTCGAGGCCGGGCCCGATAGTGTCTCTCCGGTGTCATGTGCTTCGACGGCGCGGCGTTGCCGGACGACAACGCTTATCGAACCGCCTCGCGCAGCTCCGCCAACCCGCGCCGCTGCCGGCCCTCCGCGTCGAAATTTGCCGGGTCAAGCCAGGCCGCAAATCCGGCGCGCACCCGCGGCCACTCGGCGTCGGTGATCGAGAACCAAGCCGTGTCGCGGGAGCGGCCCTTCACCACGACGGCGTTGCGGAAGATGCCCTCGAAGGTGAAACCGAGGCGCAGGGCGGCTGCCCGGGATGGGGCGTTGAGGCTGTCGCACTTCCACTCGTAGCGGCGGTAGCCCAGCTCATCGAAGGCCCGGGTCATCATCAGCGCCATCGCCTCCGTGGCGGCGGGCGCGCGCTGAAGCTTCGGCCCGAAATGCAGATGGCCGACCTCGATCACCCCGTTGCCGGGGTCGATCCGCAGATACGAGGCGATCCCCAGGGCCTCTCCGCTCGCGCGGTCGAGCACCACGTGGAAGAGCGGATCCTGGCTCGTCTCCATGGCCTCGAGCCGGGCCCGGTAGACGGCTTCACTCGTGGGCATCTCGTCGCCGAGATAGGTCCAGCCGCGCGTATCGGACGCTGCGCTGTAGGTCGCGAACAGGCCGGCCGTGTGAGCCTCCGCGACCAGGGGCACGACCCGGCAGGTGCGGCCCTCCATGGGCGATCGCGGCGGCCGCGGGCGCGCCGTCCAATCCGATAGGTCCGGACCGATCGGCTGGCCGAATTCGTTGAGGCGCGCGCTCATGCCGGGCTCCGCTCGGCGATCAGGCCGGCGAGAACCGGTTCGCCCTCCGCCTGGAAGCCGGCCATGACGCCGTGCCGGTCCGCTTCGGACCTGTTCTGGCTCATCTTCCATTTCCCCTCGATGCGGCTGATCGGGATTTCGACGCCGACGAGCGCCCGGACCTGCGCGGCGACGAACGGCTCGGGCGCGTCCGACACGGCCCAGGGCGCCGCCCGCGGAGCCTCGCGCAGGGCGGTGAGGTCGGCGATCTGTCGGTGCAGCCAGTCCGCCGCCTCGATCACCCGGGGTCGGCCCCAGGCATGGACGGTGGCGTAGTTCCAGGTCGGCACCACGCGCCCGTGCTCGCGCTTGCTCGCGTACCAGCTGGGCGTGACGTAGCCCTGGGGTCCCTGGAACACCACCAAGCACTCCTCCACCGCGGCAAGCTCACGCCCCTGCGGGTTGGCGCGGGCGAGGTGGGCTCGCAGCGTGCCGTGCTCTCCGACCGCGTCGAGGAGGAAGGGGATCGGATTGGCGATGAGACCGCCCGGCCCGGCGGTGACCAGAAGGCCCAGCGGATGGGCGCGGATCAGCGCGTGCTGGGCGGCTTGGCTGTCCTCCCGGAAGTGCGGCGGCTGGTACATCGCCCCTGTCCTGTCTGGCACGTGGATACAGCTCTGCTTGACCCGGCGGCGGACCAGGCGAAAGGTCCAATTCTCTGAACCCGGCTGGACCAGTTTGCACGATGCCCAGGGGGCCGCTTCCGCTGCCCGTCAGCCTCGATCCGGCGGCGGCGCTGCCACTGCACGTGCAGCTGCGCGAGGGCCTGCGAACGGCCATCCTCGACCGCCGCCTGCCGCGCGGTGCCCGGCTGCCGGCCTCGCGGGTCCTCGCGGCGGATCTCGGCTGCGCCCGCGGCACCGTGGTGCTGGCCCTGGAGCAGCTCACCGCGGAAGGCTACCTGACGGCGCGGCCCGGCTCGGCCACGCGCGTCGCCGCGATCCTGCCGGACGATGCGGTCCCGCATTCCAGGCCGGTCGCTCGGACGGCCCTCGGACCGGCGCCGGCGCTGTCGCGGCGCGGCGCCGAGCGCGTCCGTGCACCGTCGCAGCGCTACATGGCGGGACCGGGCGTCCCCGACGCCTTCGCCCTCGGCCGTCCGGCTCTGGACGCGTTCCCCTACGAGGTCTGGGCCCGCCTGCTCCAGGCGGAGTGGCGCCACGGTCCGGCCGAGCGGACCGATCCGCGCGGCTCGGCGGCGCTACGCGGGGCGATCGCCGCCTTCCTCGCCCAGGCCCGCGGCGTCGTCTGCGAGGCCGACGACGTCATCGTCACGGCGGGCATCCGTCAGAGCCTGCGCCTTCTGGCCGAGCTGCTGCTCGATCCGGGCGAGACCGCTTGGGTCGAGGAGCCGGGCTTCCCCGGAATCGCCCGGGCCCTGGCGGGCTCGGGCCTGCGCGTTGTGCCGATCCCGATCGGGCCGGGCGGCCTCTCGGCAAGCCGCGGGGCGGCCGCGGCGCCCGGCGCCCGGCTCGCCGTGGTCACGCCGGCCCAGCATTACCCCCTCGGTTACGCCATGAGCCTCGAGAACCGGCTGGATCTCCTGGCCTGGGCGGATGCGGCCTCGGGCTGGATCGTCGAGGACGATTACGACGGGGCGTACCGCTATGCCGGGCGCCCGCTCGCACCGCTGCGCGCCCTCGATCGCGGCGGGCGGGTGATCTATGTCGGCAGCTTCTCCAAGCTCCTGCTGCCCGCCCTGGGCCTGAGCTACCTCGTCCTGCCGCGCGGCCTCGTGGCGCCGGTCAACCAAGCCCTCGCCGAAACCGGTCCGGCCCCGCCCGGAATCGGCCAGTGGGCGCTGGCCCGCTTCATCGAGGACGGCCATCTCGCCGGTCACCTGCGGCGGACCCGCCGCCTCTATGCCCTGCGTCAGGACGCGCTGGTGGAGGCTGCAAGGCGCCACGCGGCGGACGTGATCGCGGTGGCTCCGATGGAGGGCGGCATGCACCTCATCGCCCGGCCGGGACCTGCCTGGACGCCATCCCTCGCCGATCACGCCGCCGCCGCCGCGCTCGGTCGGGCCGGGATCTCCGCGGTGGCGCTGTCGGCCTACCATGCCGGCGCGCCAGAGCCGGGGCTGCTTCTGGGTTACGCCGCGGTGCCGGAGCGCGCGATCGAACCGGCCGTGCGGCGGATGGCGGAGGCGTTGCGGCTGGCGAGCTGAGCGGGTGCAGGTCGCGCGTCGGTCACGACCCGACAGGCCCGGAGCCGAACGGGGCGTCAGTGAACCAGTGCGCCCGTCTCCGTGAACCGGACCAGCCGCTCGAGCAGCGGTGCCACCATCACCCGGTCGAGCTGCGGCAGCAGACCGTGCCGAGCGTGCGCGACGTTCGCCTCGGCCTGCTCCCGTGCCCGGCGGTGCCGTGCAGCGCGGTCGCTCCTGCAGTCGGCCCACGCCCGCTCGATCGATCGGAACACCCGCGGCAGCCGCTCGGCCGGTTCGGTGACCGGATCGTAGTCATGATCGATCAGGCTGCCGAAGGTGTGGAAGCCCAGTTCCGACAGCCGCGCGACGGCCCGGGGCGCGCCGACCATCACGAAGGGCAGCCCGGTCGCGGCGGCCTTGAGGGACTTCTCCGTGACGCGCTCGACCCCGCCCTCGAAGAAGTCGGTCTCGGAGATGATGGTGAGGTCGCAATCCGCGTAGGCGCGGGTATCCAGGGTCATCACCATGTCGGTACCCGCGGCGGGCGGATCGATCCGCCGGGCCTGCCGGGGGATCCAGTCGCCGACATCGGCGAGCAGAGGAGCGAAGGCGGCCTCGATCTCCGGCGGGGCGTGGAAGACGTTGATGCCGCCGGCCTTCGGGTTGTCCGCCCCGATGCCGTGGAACGAGATCAGCCCGTGCCGATCCATGCCGTTGAGCTGGAACCAGCGGTACAGCAGGACCCGGTGCCAACGCAGGGCCGCGTTCTGGCAGAGAAAGCGCGCGGGCCCGAAATCCCGTGCGAAGGGCGCGTATCCGGTGCGGTCGAGCGGATGCTGCGGGAACAGCCGCGGGCCCGCTTCCGCGTCGAGCCAGAGGGCGACCTGCAGCGGGAAGAACTCGAAGGTCCAGAAGCGCAGGCCCTCCCCGTAGAGCCGCTCGTAATCCAGGCGCAGCATCCTGTTCTGCGAGACGAGGATGACCCGGTCGCGGGGGATCCCGAGCCCGTCGAGGTTGCGATGCAGCGCCTCGAAGGTCGGGGCGTGGAGTCCCGGCCCCTCGTTCGACAGGTCGAGGAGGAGCGCCGCCCGTCCAGCCCGCAGGTTCTCGGCGTCACCCGGCTGCAGCAGGTCCAGCCGTCCGTTCGCGTCCGGGAAACCCAGGCGGACGAAGTCGAGGACCGGCAGGCACAGCACATGGTTCGCCTCGCCCGGATGGTGCGTGACGGTGGTGCGCTTCCCCATCCAGCCGAGCGCCGCCGGCAGGAAATGGCCGGCTTCGCCCCGCGGAACAAGGAGGATCTCGGAGGAGAGCTGGCTCATCGTGACGCCCGAGCGGCCGGTTCGGAGGCGGTCTACCGCGCCGGTGCCGCGCGGAGCCGGATAAAGATTCCGGGCCGATGCGTCGAGGTCGGACTCTTATTGGTCGACAGGCCGCATGTGAGGTCCGGGCGGTGAGCAACCCGTAAATCCCGGTCCATCGGTGTATCCGGGCCGTCATCCCGGAGCCGCGCAGCGGCACTCGGGATGATTCCCGCCGCTGCGCAGGGCTGTCGGGAAGGGCCGCCGAGGCCCCTCCCCGCCATCTTGTCCGGTCCGCCTCAGTTGCGGCCGGCACCCGTCTGGCCACCGGACTGGCCGCCCGAGCGGCCCGCGCCCTGGGCGCCGCCCATGCTGCCGCCGCTCATGCCGCCACGCTCGGCGCCGCCCGTCCGGCCGCCCTCGGTGCCGCCAGCCTTCATGCCACCCTGCTGACCGCCGCGATCCGAGGCGTTGCGGATGCCGTCCTGCTGCTGGCCGCCGCGCATGTCGCTGTTGCGCATGCCGTCGTTCTTGCGGTCCTGGCCGGCCGTGCGGTCCATCCCGCGATCCTGGCCGCGGTCCATGCGGCCCTCGTTGCGACCGTCATTCCGGCCCTCGTTGCGCGAGGCGTTGCGGATGCCGTCCCGCTCGCCGTGCTTGTCGAAGCGCGCGCCGGCGCGCTGCTCGGAGCGGAAGCTGGCGCTGACGGTGCCGCCGCCGCTCAGGCGCCGGTACTCGTCGGAGCCGTAGCGCACGCGGTGACCGCGGATCGTGACGAAGCGGTCCTCCTGCACTGAGACGAGGCGACGATACTCAGGCGAGCCGTACAGGACCCGGTGGCCGCGCACGACCACGTAGCGCTCGCGCGGGCCGCTCTCGCGGACGCTGACGAGGCGCTTGTACTCCGGCGAGCCGTAGAGGACGCGCTGGCCGCGGATGACGACGTAGCGCTCGCGCGGGCCGCGGTTCTCGGTGACGATCAGGCGGCGATATTCCGGCGAGCCGTACACGACCCGGCGGCCGCCGATGAACACGTAGCGGCCCTCGCGGCGGTATCCGCCCTCGACCCGGTTCGAACGCACGTCGGTCCGGCTGCTCACGTCGGTCCGGCCGCGGAAGTCGGCACGGCCGTCGCGATGATCGCCGCGCTCGTTGCGCTCCGCCCGTGCGCCGTTGCGGTCGCCGCGCTCCGCACGATCACCGTTGCGGTCACCCCGATCGTTGCGCTCGGCGCGGGCGCCGTCGCGATCCCCGCGCTCGGCACCGGCGCGACCGCGGTCCTGGGCCATCCGGCCCTCGCCACCCGCGTCCCGGCCCTGAGCGGAGCGGCCCGTATCGGCGCCGCCCCGATCGGATCCGGCCTGGCTGCCTCCCTGCAAGCCGCCGCGGTCACCGCCGCCGGCCTTCATGCCGGACTCGGCTCCGCCCTGGCCGCCGCGGCCGCTCATCCCGGCGCCAGCGCCGGCGCCGCCCTGTTGCGCATAGGCCGAGGTGCTGATCAGCAGCGCGGCCAGACCGATGGACAATTTCCGCATGGGAATTCCTCCGATGTTGAATCTGCCACGCAACGTCGAAGGTCCGGAAACGGTTCGGGTCTGGCTCCTTAAAAATTCACGCAACGAATACGGGTATCAACGCGTTACGCGGACGAAGCTTGGCCGTAAGCGCTGGGTGATAGCCTCGCGCCCTCAGTCTCAGTTCGGTCTCTACTGCTTAGGCTGCTCGGCGATCTCGGCCTCGACCTCCTGCGGATCGAGGTCGTATCGACGAGAGCAGAATTCGCAGGTGATGACGATCCGCCCGTCATCCGCCACCATGTCGTGCCGCTCCTGCGGCGAGAACGAACGGATCATACCCATCACCCGCTCTCGGGAGCAGCGGCAGGTCTCGTGCACGGGCTGACGCTCGAAGACCCGCACCCCGCGCTCGTGGAACAGCCTGTAGAGCAGGCGCTCGCTTGAGACATTGGGGTCGGCGAGCTCGTGATCCTCGATCGTGGCGACCAGGGAGCGCGCCTCGACCCAGGCATCGTCCTCGGGCGCAGCGCCGGAGAGATGCGCGTGCCCCTCCGGGATGTCGCCCGGCGGCAGATCGGCGAGCCGGGCGCGGTCGACCGATTGCGGCAGGAACTGCACGAGCAGCCCGCCGGCCCGCCAGCGGCCCGCAATCTCGTCCACGGCCTCCGCCACGGCGAGGCGCACCTCCGTGGGGATCTGCTCCGACTGGCGGAAATACTGGTGGGCGGCCTCCTCCAGGCTCTGACCTTCCAGGGCGACCACGCCCTGGTAACGGCTGGCGGCCGTGCCCTGGTCGATGGTCATGGCGAGGTGACCCGTGCCGATCAGCTCGGAATCTTTGAGCGGGCCGGAACCCAGGGCCGCGACGCGCTCCGCATCGAACCGGGCGGTGGCGCGCAGGCGGTCGGGCGCCTCGAAATCGACCACGATCATCGCGACCGGGCCGTCGGTCTTGGTCTGGAGCTGGAACCGGCCCTCAAACTTGAGGGAGGAGCCGAGCAGCACCGTGAGCGCCGCCGCCTCGCCGAGCAGCCGGGCGACCGGGTCCGGATAGCCGTGGCGGCGCAGGATCGTGTCCACGGAATCGCCGAGCCGGACCACGCGCCCGCGCACGTCCAGAGCCTCCACGGCGAAGGGCAGCACGGCGTCGTCCTCGCCCGCGTGGCCATTGCCGGCGGTCTGGTGCTGCGGCTGAGATTGCGTTTCTGAGGTCATACCCTCTCCGATCGATGCGTCCGGCGCCCGCGGCGCCCTGCTCCCGGATCAGGCGGCCGTCCCGACAGGGCGCGGCCTCGTTCTCCGCACGGGCCGGGCGGGGTGAGGCGATGTCCCTGGCGGAGCGACCGAATCCCTCACCCCGCCCGGCCCGTGCGGGAAGGACGGCGCAGCACGCCACATCCGTCGCCGGGATGACCGCCTGTCGGCAGCCGTGATGGGGAGGCGGGCGGCGTGTGCCGCCCGCTGACGCCTATATGGGGCGCCGGCCCCACCAGCGCGAGACCGGGCGAGCCGCTCGGATCAGAGGCCGCCCGCGCCCAGGCACCAGGCCAGGATCCCCTTCTGCGCGTGCAGACGATTCTCGGCCTCGTCGAACACGACCGAGCTCGGGCCGTCCATGACCTCCGCCGTCACCTCCTCGCCGCGATGGGCCGGCAGGCAATGCATGAAGATCGCGTCCCGGTTGGCCGCGGCCATCAGCTTGGCGTTGACCTGATAGGGGCTCAGCAGGTTGTGGCGGTGGGCCTCGTCGTCGTCGCCCATGGACACCCAGCAATCCGTGACCACCGCATCGGCGCCGTCCACGGCCGCGAAGGCGTCCGTGGTGACGTTGAGGTCGGCGCCCTCCTGCTTGGCCCAGGCGAGCAGCGCGGGCGGCGGCGCGAGTTCGGGGGGACTCGCCACGTTGAGCGTGAAGTCGAGCCGCGCCGCCGCGTGGACCCAGCTGGCCAGCACGTTGTTGGAATCGCCCGACCACGCCACGGTCCGGCCCTTGATCGGCCCGCGATGCTCCTCGAAGGTCAGCACGTCCGCCATGATCTGGCACGGATGCGAGACCTTGGTCAGCGCATTGATCACCGGCACCGTGGCGTACTCGGCGAGTTCCAGCATCTGACCGTGGTCGAGGATGCGGATCATGATCGCGTCGGCGAAGCGGGACAGAACCTGCGCGGTATCGCCGATCGTCTCGCCGCGGCCGAGCTGCATCTCGGAGCCGGTGAGCATCAGGGTCTCGCCGCCGAGTTCGCGCATCGCCACGTCGAACGAGACGCGGGTGCGGGTCGAGGGGCGGTCGAACACCATCGCCAGGGTCTTGCCCGTGAGCGGCCGCTCGGTCGCGAGTTCGCCCTTGCGGCGGCGCGCCTTGATGGCGGCGCTGGCATCGAGGACCCGGCGCAGCTCCGCACCGGAGAAATCCTTGAGGTCGAGGAAATGGCGAGGGCCGGCACCGTTCAGGTGCGGGGCCGGGGCCTGGGCCCGGCCGTCAATCTGGGCTTTCATCGCGTCACGTTACCTAGAGTCTGCTCAACGATCACCTGATCATGAACCGCACTCTACCTCCTTGCAGGGGCGTCTCCGTCCGGCGCGGCGGGATCGCGCGCGCCCGGAAACGCTTCGAGCCGCCCCCCGCGGCGCGGGGACGGTGTTCTGAAATCCGGTCTCTGACCTTACTCGGCGGCTCCGCGCACGGCCTCGAAGCCGGACGCCGCCGCGTCGAGGCGCCGGACGGCCTCATCGATCTCGGCGTCGCCGATGGTGAGCGGCGGCAGGAGGCGGACGATGTTGTCGCCCGCTGGGATCACCAGGAGATGCGCGTCCCGGGCCGCGGCGGCGAAATCGGTGTTCGGCACGCCGAGCTTGAGCCCGAGCATCAGCCCCTCGCCGCGGATCTCCTCGAAGACGTGGGGGTGCCGGTCGCGCAGGGCGGCGAGCTTCTGCTTGAGGATGAGGCCAGATCGGGCGACGCGCTCCAGGAAGCCCTCTTCCAAGACGACGTCGAGCACGGCGTTGCCCACCGCCATGGCGAGCGGGTTGCCGCCGAAGGTGGTGCCGTGCGTGCCGGCAGTCATGCCGCGGGCCGCCTCTCGGGTCGCGAGGCAGGCGCCGAGGGGGAAGCCGCCGCCGATTCCCTTCGCGACGCTCATGATGTCCGGGGTGATGCCGGACCATTCGTGGGCGAACAGACGCCCGGTGCGGCCGACGCCGGTCTGGACCTCGTCCATGATCAGCAGGAGACCGTTGGCGTCGCAGATCTCGCGCAGCCGGCGCAGATCCGCATGGGGGATCTCCCGCACGCCGCCCTCGCCCTGGATCGGCTCGATCATCAGCGCGGCCGTCTCGGGGCCGATCACCGCCTCGAGCGCCGCCCAGTCGCCGGCCGGGACCTGATCAAAACCCTCCACCTTGGGCCCGAAGCCCTCGATGTATTTCTGCTGGCCGCCGGCCGCGAGAGTCGCCAGCGTGCGCCCGTGGAAAGCGCCCGCGAAGGTAACGATCCGGAACCGCTCGGGCTGGCCGCCGGCGGCGTGATACTTCCGGGCGATCTTGATCGCCGCCTCGTTCGCCTCGGCCCCCGAGTTGCAGAAGAACACCACGTCCGCGAAGGTCGCGTCGACCAGGCGCTGCCCGAGGCGCTCGCCGCCGGGAATCTGGAACAGGTTCGAGGTGTGCCAGATCTTGGCCGCCTGCTCGGTCAGGGCGTTGACCAAGTGCGGATGGGCATGGCCGAGTCCGTTGACCGCGATACCGGCACCGAAGTCGAGATATCGCTCGCCGCCCTCCGTCACGAGCCAGGCGCCCTCGCCGCGCTCGAAGGCGAGCGGCGCGCGGACGTAGGTCGGCAGAAGGGCTGACGTCACGGGTCCCATCTCCGTTTCAGGCAAAAGTCGCGGAGCAAGCGTAGCCGGCTCCAAATGAAAGTGCCGCCTCAGTGATGGGCGGCACGCGCGCGATTACTATGAAAGAGGCCGGCGCTGTCAACGTTTCTATGCTCGGCGCGCGCGCGCGGCTGCTCTGCGCGACACCGTCAAACCGCTGATGACCCGATCGTTCAGCCGGTCTTTTTCCTTGCGCGGCGGGGGGCGGCCATGCTCCAGCCTCGGGCGGATTTCAGTCAGCGAGGGAGATCGCGATGAGCACGGTCAAGGAACGCCTGGAGGCTCTGGGCCTCGCCCTGCCGAAAGCGGCGGCGCCGGTGGCGAACTACGTGCCGTTCGTGCGCACGGGCGCGCTCGTGGTGATCTCCGGCCAGATCTGCTTCGGCACGGACGGCAAGCTCGCCGCCGAGCACACGGGCAAGGTCGGCGGCAACGTCTCGGCCGAGGCCGGCAAGGCGGCCGCCCGGCTCTGTGCCCTCAACGTGCTCGCCCAGCTCGAGGCCGCGGTGACCGACCTCGACCGCGCGGTGGTCCAGTGCGTGCGGCTCGGCGGCTTCATCAACGCGGCGCCGGGCTTCTCGGCGGTGGCCGGCGTCATGAACGGCGCCTCCGACCTGATGGTCGAGTTGCTCGGCGATCGCGGGCGTCACGCCCGCTCGACCGTCGGCGTGGCGGAGCTGCCCCTCGACGCTGCCGTCGAGGTCGAGGCCATGTTCGAGGTCCGGTAGCCATGGCCGCGCCCGACTGGCTCACCGCACGGCCGATCGCCCATCGCGGGCTTCATGACCGCGCGGCGGGCCGGCCGGAGAACACCCTGGCGGCGGCCCGGGCGGCGGTGGCCGGCGGCTTCGCCATCGAGTGCGACGTGCAATTGAGCGCCGACGGCGAGGCGATGGTGTTCCACGACGCCGCCCTCGGGCGTCTGACGGAGGCGAGCAGATCGGTCGCGTCGAAATCCGCGGCCTCGCTCGGGCGCCTCGGGATCGCCGGCTCCGCCGAGACGATGCCGACGCTATCGGCCTTCCTGGCGGCGGTGGACGGCGCCGTTCCGGTGGTGATCGAGGTCAAGTCCCGCTACGACGGCGACCTGCGGCTCGCCACCCGCGCCGCCGACGTCGCGGCGGCCTACACGGGCCCGGTGGCGCTGAAATCCTTCGACCCGCAGATCGTCGCGGCCCTGCGGGACCTCTGCCCGCCGACGGTCCCGCGCGGAATCGTGGCGGAGACCACGCAGGACGACCCGATCTACGCGGCGCTCCCGCCGAGCGCCCGCCGGCTTTGTCCAACCTCCTGCACTTCGCCGAGTCGCGGCCGGATTTCCTGTCCTGGCGCGTCGGCGACCTGCCCTGCGCGCCGACGTATCTGTGCCGGCTACTCGGCCGGATCCCGGTGATGACCTGGACGGTCCGGACCGAGGATCAGCGCGCCCGTGCGGGCACGCATGCGGACCAGATGGTGTTCGAGGGGTTCGTGCCGTGAAGCGAAGGCTGTTCGTCGGCCTCACGGCGTTCCTGATCACCGCCGGACCGGCCACGGCGGACGATCCCTGCACCGGCGCGACCCAGATGGATCTGAACGCCTGCGCCGGGGCCGCGTACGACCGCGCGGATGCGACGATGAACCAGGCGTATACCCGGCTGATGAAGCAGATCAGCCCCAGGGCGAAGGACGGTTTGCGCGTGGCACAGAAGGCGTGGCTGCCGTTCCGGGACGCGAGCTGCGCCCTGGAGGCGATGGGCGTCGAGGGCGGCTCCATGCAGCCGCAGGTCCGCGCGGACTGCCTGGCGCGTGTCACAGCCGCGCGAACTTCGGTGCTGAACGGGTATCTAACCTGCAGCGAGGGCGACGTCTCCTGCGTCGGCCGGTTCAGCGAGTGAGGCGCCTGGGCTTCGTCGTCGGCCAAAGGATGTGAAAGCGGTTTCGTTAGGCGCCCGGTTGAAAGGCTGCCATCGCCGCCGCGCGCATCCGCCCGCTTGCTCCGCTCCGGACACCGGCTAGACTCTCGCTCATGAAGCAAGCACCCGGGCCGATGCCGGAGACCCCCACGCTCACCGTGCGGGCGCTGCCCGGATTGAAGGACATCGGCGCGGCGGAATGGGATGCCTGCGCCTTCTCCCCCGAGACCCTGGCGGCCGGCGACGAGACGCATAACCCTTTCGTGTCGCACGCGTTCCTGTCGGCCCTGGAGGATTCGGGCTGCGTCTCCCGCAGGACCGGCTGGCTGCCGCTCCACGTCTCCGTGGAGCGCGACGGCGCGCGCCTCGGCGTGGTGCCCTGCTATCTGAAGACGCACAGCCAGGGCGAGTACGTGTTCGACCACGGCTGGGCCGATGCCTACGAGCGGGCCGGCGGCGAATACTACCCCAAGCTCCAGGTGAGCGTGCCGTTCACCCCCGTGACCGGCCCGCGCTTCCTGATCGCCCCGGGCGCCGATCCCGATGAGGCCACCGCCGGCCTCGTCGCGGGCCTGCGGGCCCTGCGGGCCGAGACCAAGGCCTCCTCGATCCACGTCACCTTCATGCGCGAGGCCGAGTGGAACCGGGCCGGCGCAGCGGGTTTCCTGCAGCGCACCGACCAGCAGTTCCACTGGCAGAACGACGGCTACGGGCGCTTCGGCGACTTTCTCGCCGCCCTGGCCTCGCGCAAGCGCAAGACCATCCGCAAGGAGCGCCGCGACGCGCTCGCACCCGGCATCTCCGTGGAGCACCTGACCGGCGCGGACATCACCGAGGCGCACTGGGACGCGTTCTACGCCTTCTACACCGACACGGGCTCCCGCAAGTGGGGGCGGCCCTACCTCAATCGCCGGTTCTTCTCGCTCCTGTCCGAGCGGATGGCCGACCGCGTGCTGCTGGTAATGGCCAAGCGCAACAATGCCTACATCGCCGGCGCGATCAACCTGATCGGCGACACGGCGCTCTACGGGCGCAACTGGGGCTGCATCGAGGATCACCCGTTCCTGCACTTCGAGGTCTGCTACTATCAGGCGATCGATTTCGCGATTGCCCGCGGCCTGAAGCGCGTTGAGGCGGGCGCCCAGGGCGAGCACAAGCTCGCCCGCGGTTACCGGCCGGTCCTGATGCACTCGGCCCACGACATCGCCGACCCGGCCCTGCGCCGCGCCGTGGCCGATTACTTGCAGCGGGAACGCGCCCACGTCGCCGAGGCGGTCGACGTCCTCGACACGCTGACGCCGTTCCGGCGTACGGATGAGGGCGGCGCCTGCGACGGCGCGGCGCGTCCCGAGGCCCCGCCTCCGAAGACCGTCCCTTCCAAGACATCACCCCCGAGAGTTCCGAGACATGAGCCCGATCGACCACATCAAGACCTATGCCGACGAGCTGACGGCCCTGCGCCGCGATCTGCACGCCCATCCGGAGCTCGGCTTCGAGGAGGTGCGCACCGCCGGCATCGTGGCCGATCTCCTCGAGAAATTCGGCTGCGAGGTGCATCGCGGCGTCGGCGGCACCGGGGTGGTGGGCCTGCTCAAGGGCCGCACCGACAACGGGAAACGCATCGGCCTGCGCGCCGACATGGACGCCTTGCCCATCGAGGAGGAGACCAACCTCCCCTACCGCTCGACCTATGCCGGCAAGATGCACGCCTGCGGCCATGACGGGCACACCACGATGCTGGTCGGCGCGGCCCGCTACCTCGCCGAGACCCGCGACTTCGACGGCACCGCGGTGTTCGTGTTCCAGCCGGCCGAGGAAGGCCGCGGCGGCGCCCGGGCCATGCTGAAGGACGGGCTGTTCGAGCGCTTCCCCTGCGACGAGATCTACGGGCTGCACAACCAGCCCGGCGGCGGCCACGGCATGATCAAGCTCCGGCCCGGGCCGATCATGGCGGCGGCCGACTTTTTCGACATCCATATCCGCGGCAAGGGCATCCACGCGGCCCAGCCGCATCGCGGCGTCGACCCGATCATCATCGCCACCGGGCTCGCTCAGGCGCTCCAGTCGATCGTCTCGCGCAACGCCGACCCGCTGAAGTCGATCGTGCTGTCGATCACCCGGATCGAGGCGGGCTCCGCCTACAACGTGATCCCGGAGACGGCGCATCTCGCCGGCACGATCCGCACCTTCGACAAGGAAATCCGGGCGCTCGCCGGTACCCGCATGCGCGAGCTGGCGGCGGGCTTCGCTGCCGCCTACGGCGCCGAGGTCACGGTCGACCTGCAGGACGTGTTCTCCGTGCTGGAGAACGCGCCCGAGCAGGCGGCGGCGGCCACGGAGGTCGCCACCGAGCTGTTGGGGGCCGACAAGGTCGAGGCGAACGTCGTCCCCAAAATGGGCAGCGAGGATTTCGCCGACATGACCATGGCGGTGCCCGGTGCCTATGTCTGGCTCGGCGCGAATCCCGGCCCGGGCCTGCACAATGCCGGCTACAACTTCGGACGACTCGATCATCCCGATCGGCAGCGCTTTCCTAGCGCGGATGGTCGAGCGCCGCACGGCCGCCTGATCAACGGGCGCAGGATCGTCGCGGCGCTCAGATCGCGGCGACCCTGGCCCTCAGGGCGGTCATCGCTCGGCTGAAGAGCGCGGGCTCGCCGAGGGCCCGCGCCAGGACGATCGCCCCCTGGATCTGGGCGACGACCTCCTCCGCCAGAGCGACGCTCGCCGCGTCGTCCCGGCCCGATCGCTTCAGGGCATCGGCCAGCGCCGCCACCCAGCGCGCGAAGTAGCTTTGCACCGCCTCGGCGAAGCGCTCGCGCTCCGAGCCGAGCGCCACCACGCCCACGAGGCAGACCCGCCGGCCGGAGCGGAAATATGCCTGGACGGCGTCGAACATGGCCGACACCGCCTCGGCCGGCGGGTCCGCCTCGCGAAGCGGCGCGTACAGGTTGGCCTCGAACCACGCGTCGATCTCGGCCAGCACGCAGGCCGCCATCTCGGCTTTCCCGCCGGGGAAGAGGTTGTACAGGCTGCCCTTGCCCAGCCCGGTTGCACGGCTGATCAGCGCCAGGCTGGCGCCCTCATAGCCGTGCTCGCGAAACACCTCCGCCAGCACGGGGAGCAGCCCGGCCCGACCGGCCACAGCCGTCAGAGGCCGAGATCGCTGAGGCCCGGATGGTCGTCGGGGCGGCGGCCCAGCGGCCAGTGGAACTTCCGTTCCGACTCCTCAATCGAAAGGTCGTTGATGCTGGCGATCCGCCGCCGCATCAGGCCGTGCGCGTCGAACTCCCAGTTCTCATTGCCGTAGGACCGGAACCAGTGTCCCTCCGCGTTGTGCCACTCATAGGCGAAGCGCACCGCGATGCGGTCGCCCCCGAAGGTCCAGAGCTCCTTGATCAGCCGATAATCCAGTTCCTTCGCCCATTTGCGCTGGAGGAAGGCGACGATGGCCTCACGGCCCGTGAAGAACTCGCTGCGGTTCCGCCAGACGCTGTCCGGCGTGTAGGCAAGCGACACGCGCTCCGGATCGCGCCCGTTCCAGGCGTCCTCGGCCATGCGGGCCTTCTGGGCCGCGGTCTCGGCGGTAAAAGGCGGAAACGGGGGCGGTCCGACATCGTGCTCATCCCTGCGCATGTTTGTACCGATCGGTACAAACATGCTCCGACTCGACCGCTCGCGTCAATTGGTTTGCCCTGTCGAGGGTGTGGTGCCGTGCGTGTCGACAGGCCGGCGGAACGGTGCAAATCTGGCCCTGTCGTGCCGCGGGCCAACGCGCGCCGGGACCGGAGGGGAGCCATGTCGCCGGAAATACGGGAGTCGCGCGCCGCTCTCATTCTGCTGGCGGCCTCGGTCGGTGCGGTCTTGATCTTCGGTGCCTTCACGCTGCTGACGCAGCTCGGCTAGACCGGGAGCGGTCGGCGCGGCTTGCGTTCAGATCGCGACGGGGGGCTTCAGCGTGCCGATCCCCGCGGGATCGAAGGCCGCGCTCTTGATGATCGCGTAGACAGGGCTGTCCGGCACGAGACCGAGTTCACGCACCGCCGCCGCGGTGAGGCGCGCGGCGAGCGGCGCCCCTTTGCAGTCGATCTCCACCAGGATCTCCGTGCCGGACGGTGTCAGCGCGCTGACACGGCCCGCGAGGATGTTGCGCGCGCTGAGGCCTCGAGGACGCTCGGTGGCGACCAGGACGTCCCGGGCCGGGATACGCACCCGCAGGCGCGCCCCCGGCGCGCGCGCCGGTCCAGGCACCAGCAGCTGGCCCGCGGCTCCGGTCAGGCGCGTCAGGCCCGTCTCCGGATCTCGGTCCGCCACGACCATGTCGAGCAACGCGCCGGCCTCGGCCTCGTGGATCGGCACGAGGTCGGCGCGGCGCAGGATCGCCTCCGCGGGGCCGGCGGCAGCTACGCGCCCCGCCTCCAGCACGACCACCGTGGTGGCGAGCCGCGCCACCTCCGAGACGGCGTGGCTGACATAGACGATCGGCACCCCGGCCTCGTCGCGCAGGCGCTCGATATAGGGCAGGATTTCGGCCTTGCGGGCCTCGTCCAGCGCAGCCAGCGGCTCGTCCATCAGCAGGAGGCGGGGCTGGGCGAGCAGCGCCCGGCCGATCGCGACCCGCTGCCGCTCGCCCCCGAGAGCCCCGCCGGCTGTCGGTCGAGAAGATGGCCGATACCGAGCATCTCGGTCACCGACGCGAAGGCCGCCGGATCAGGCCGGTGCCGCGCGAAGACGCGGCCGTAGCCCAGATTGGTCCGCACGCTCAGATGCGGGAACAGCCGTGCATCCTGGAAGACGACACCGACGCGGCGCCGATGCGGCGGCAGGAACAATCCGGCGGCGGTATCGACCAGCGCGGCGCCGTCGACCGCGATCCGGCCCCGGTCCGGCCGGGCGAGCCCGGCGATCAGGTCGATCAGCGTCGTCTTTCCCGAACCCGAGCGCCCGAACAGGGCGGTGAGCCCCGGCCCGGCCGCGAAGGCGGCCTCAAGGGCGAAGGCCCCGCGCCGAAGCTGGACGTCGACTTGGATGCTCACGCGGAGCGACTCGCGTAACAGGGGGCGCGGCGCGCTCCGGCGCCGGTCCGGACGCGCGCGCCATGATCACGGTCCACCATCTCGAGAACAGCCGCTCGCAGCGCGTGCTCTGGCTCTTGGAGGAACTCGGCCTGCCCTACCGGGTGCAGCGCTACGCCCGCGACCCGCGGACCCTGCGCGCCCCGCCGGACCTCGTCGCCGTCCACCCGCTGGGCAAGTCGCCGGTGATCACGGAGGACGGGACGGTGATCGCCGAGACCGGCGCGATCGTGACGTATCTCACCGGCAGGACCGGCGGCGCGCTGGTGCCCGCCCCGGGGACGGAGGCGCATGCGCGCTACGTCTACTGGCTGCATTACGCCGAAGGGTCGGCAATGCCGCCGCTTCTGCTCAAGCTGATCTTCTCCCGTTTGGCCCCCAGCAGCCCGTGGCTGCTGCGTCCCCTGGTGAGCCGGATCGCCGGGCGCGTGCTCCAGGGTTTCGCCGATCCGGATCTGCGCCGGCACGCGGCCTACTGGGAGACGGAGCTCACCGGCCAGCCGTATTTCTGCGGAACGGATTTCACCGCCGCCGACATCATGATGAGCTTCCCGCTGGAGGCCTTCGCGGCGCGCGGCACAGGGGCCGGGCCGCAGGCCGAGGCATGGCTCGCGCGCATTCACGCCCGCCCGGCCTATCAGCGCGCGCTGCAGGCGGGCGGTCCCTACGCGTACGCCTGAAGCCGTGTCGGCTGGCGCGATCACCGCGTGTCCGCTCGTCAATCCGGGACGCCGCCGGTGAGACCGAAATCTTGATGCGCGGCCGGTGCTCAGCCTTGGCGCGTCGGCGGCTCTGGATCCCGGGATCCGCGCCGCAGCCCCGGGATGACGGAGGTCTGCGCCTGCCGCGCCAACGATCGGCCGAAGGACAGCATTGCGGGCTCCCTGCCTTCCGGACGTACGCTGGATGGTCCGGGATCGCACCTCCGACGGGCAGCGGATCGATGCCGTCATGTCAGCCCGCTCCCAGCCGCCGCGCTGCCCGGGCCGCCAGGAACTCGGACACGAGCAGCGCCGTCACAGATAGGGCGATCGAGATCAGGGTGAGGCGCAGGGCCGGCCCCTCGCCGCCGGGGACCTGCGTCAGCGTGTAGATGGCCGACGGCAGCGTCTGAGTCTCCCCCGGGATGTTGGACACGAAGGTGATGGTCGCGCCGAATTCGCCCATCGCCTTGGCGAAGGCCAGCACGGCCCCCGCGATGCAGCCGGGCAGGCTCAGCGGCACGGTCACGGTCAGGAACACCGCGAGCGGACTCGCGCCCAGGGTTGCCGCCGCCTGCTCCAGCCGCCGGTCCACCGCCTCGATCGACAGCCGCATCGCCCGCACCATGAGGGGAAACCCCATGATCGCGCAGGCCAGCGCGGCCCCGGTCCAGCGGAACGAGAAGACGAGGCCGATCTCGGCGAGCGCGCTGCCGAACAGGCCACGTCGGCCGAAGGTCAGCAGCAGCAGGTAGCCGGTGACTACGGGAGGCAGGATCAGCGGCAGGTGGACCAGCCCGTCGAGGAGCGCGCGGCCGGGAAACCGGCGCCGGGCGAGCAGCCACGCCACGGCGAGGCCCGGACCCAGGCTCGCGAGCGTCGCCACCGCCGCCACCCGCAGGCTCAGGGCGACGGCGGTCCATTCCTCCGGGGTGAAGCCGAGCACGGCGGCGCGGCGACGCTACCGGCCGGCGCTCTGCGCCCCGATGACCGTGAAGCCCTGGCGCTCGAAGGCGCCCCGAGCCCCCGGGCCGCGCAGGTAGGTCAGCAGGGCGGCGGCGTCCGGGTTGTGCGAATCCTTGAGAAGGGCGGCGGGATAGACGATCGGCGGATGGCTGTCGGAGGGGAAGGTCGCCTCCACGTGGACGCTCGGATCGGCGGCCGCATCCGTGGCGTAGACGATGCCGAGCGGAGCCTCGCCGCGGGCGACGAGCAGCAGGGCGGCGCGCACGTTCTCGGCCTGCGCGACCTGCCCTTTCACCGCATCCCAGGCGCCGAGCTTCTCAAGGGCGGCCTTGCCGTACTTGCCGGCCGGGACGGCATCGATGGTCGCCATGGCGAGCTTCCCGCCGCCGAGCACGCGCGACAGCGTGGTCCCGAGATCCGGCGCCAGGGCGATCCGCGGATCCGAGCCCGGGTTCTGGGGGCCGGCCGCGATCAGCACCAGCGCGTTGCGCAGGAGATCGAAGCGGGAATCCGGCTCCAGCAGCCCCGCCTGCTCGACATAATCCATCCAGGCCTGGTCCGCCGAGATGAACAGGTCCGCCGGAGCGCCCGCCTCGATCTGCTTCGCCAGGGCATTCGAGCCCGCATAGGAGATCCGGGCGGTCTTGCCGGTCTCCTTCGTCCAGGCGGCCGAAGCCGCGTCCAGCGCGTTCTTCAGGCTCGCCGCAGCGAACACCACGACGGGCTCGCCCGCGCGAGCCGGCGGGGCCGTGGGAACGAGCGCCAGCGTGCCGAGGACGAGGGCGGCCACGATCCGTCGGGTCAGGCGCATGCGGTGACTATCCCTGTCGCAACCCGTTATATCCGGCCGGGTACGACGGTGATCATAGAGAGGCCCGTCCACGCGGCCAAGGGCGGCCGCACAGGCCCGCGGCGGGCTCAGCCGTGCTGGGGCTCGGGACGGTCCTTCGGGGCCGCTTCGGCGCGATGCAGACGGCTGAGAAGAACGAGGAGGTGACCCGGCAGCGGCCCGTCCGGCGCGGGCCCGCCGAAGATCCGCTCGCGCGGCCTGGAAGGCGCGGACGTATCGTTGACGACCACGGGCCCGCGGGGGCCGGAACGCCTGGACTTGGTCACGCTGTACGCACCCTGCTCAATCGTGATTCACGGAAAAAGCCGGCAAAAACGTCGGTCCAGGCAGCGGGTTCCGCACGCCTTCGAAGATCCTATGGTTAACGCGTGAACACAGTGCCGCATTCCTGGGCGTTCGCCGTTCCGAATCGCGACGACACGCCTGGGCTCCCGATGCCCGTCGTCACCAGGTCCGGATGTCGCGCCGCTCGGTCGGCTCGGCCTCCGCCAAGCTGGTCATGTCGGCCGCCACAAGCAACGCCCAGAGTGTCGCCACACCGGTGGTGACCAGCGCGACGGCCACGCTGATGAGGAAAGGCGAGTTCATGGGCGTCGTGTCATCTGGCAAAACTGGCGCGCCGGGTCGCGAAAATCGGCGCGCCTGAGTTGAGGGTCTGGCTTTGGGAGAGCCGGAACTGTTTAAGCACACCGATTGGCTCCGGACACTGATTTAGGTGCGCGAACTCACAAGTATTGCAGGCTGTGTCTGGCTGGCCACAAGCGGTCGTGCCCTGGGGCAAGGGGTGTGTCAGGCCGCCGCCGGATTTTTTCGCGTCCGCCTCTGGGATGTGGCGCGTCCCGGCGTTACAGCCCAGAACCATGCTCGAAGGCTTGCCGCCCCACCGCCCGTCCCACGTCCTGCGCCTGCTGACCGACGAACGCTCGGCCCGGGCCATGACCGATCTGCTGGGCGAGATGTTCGACCCGACCGAGACCGCAGTGGCGGCCTTCGAGGATGAGGACGGACGCACGTGGCGGCTCGAAGCCTACTTCGCCGACGAACCCGACGAGGATTACGTCCGTGCCCTGATCCGGCCGGTGATCGGCGATGCCGCCGACGCGGCCGAATTCCGCACGATCGCGCAGCAGGATTGGGTCCGCGCCTCGCTGGAGGGGCTGAAACCCGTCCGCGCCGGGCGCTTCGTCGTCCACGGCTCGCACGATCGCGACACGGTACGGGCGAACGACCTGCCCATCGAGATCGAGGCGGCCCTGGCCTTCGGCACGGGCCATCACGGGACGACGCTGGGCTGCCTCCGGGCTCTGGTCTCCGAGCTGAAGCGGCGGCGTCCGGCCCACGTCTTGGACGTCGGCACGGGCACCGGCATCCTCGCCTTTGCCGCCGCCAAGGCCTTGCGGCAGCCGGTGGTGGCGGGCGATCTCGACGCCGAGGCGGTGCGCACCGCGCGCGAGAACGCCCGGGCCAACGGCCTCGGCCCCTATCTCAAGCTCTACCAGGGGCCGGGGGTGCGCCATCACCTCGCGGACCGGCCGCGGCACTTCGACCTGGTCTTCGCCAACATCCTGGCGCGGCCCCTGCGGCTGCTTGCCCCGACCCTGGCGGGCGTGGTCGCCCCGGAAGGCGTCCTCGTCCTGTCGGGCCTGATCGAGCGCGACGTGTCCGGCGTGCTCTCAGCCTACCGGGCTCAGGGCTTCTCGCTCGTACGCCGCGGCCTGATCGAGGGCTGGGTCGCCCTCGTCCTGATGCGGGGCGGTGCGGCCCGACGCCCGCGGCGCTGAACCGGAGACAGGCCGCCGCGTTTTCCTGGCATGAGCCAGACGTCGCTCCACCACCCGCCGGCGGATCCGATCACGGAAGGCGCCCGCGCGCGGGCCCAGGGCCGACCGAAGGACGCCTGCCCCTATCCGGCGCATTCGGCGGCGCGCACGGCCTGGCTTGAGGGCTATGACGGCGCGCCGGTCGACCGCGCGCCTGATTTGCCGGTCAGAAACGGTTGATCGGAACTGCGCCGCAGATCCTACTGCCGCGCCGTGCGCAATCGCCCAGCGGATGTCGGCCCCTGCGGCTGCGTATCCGGCTGAGATGCCGGCTCGATCCCATCCGCCTGCGCCACCGGCGCGCCGAGCGCCGCCATCAGAACGCGCAGGCCTTCGATCCACTCCTCGAGTTCGGCGAGAGATTCGAAGCCGTCGCGGCGGACCACTGTGTCCGGCTCGAGATCGTCACGACGGCGTCGAAGCGGCCGTCCGCTCTGTCGCTGATCCGATAATAAACACGGCGGGGCATGCCTCAGGAATAAGCCAAATTCGGCTGCGTGATAAGATTGCTCGCGATTTTTAATCCCAAAATTAGCATGTGCCGCTTCGATTGCTGCGCAGTTGCGAGCCGGGTCCGGCGGGCGCTAGGCTCGCCCCATGACCGAACTCGACCCGACCGCACCGCGCCGGCGCTTCCAGACCTTCGACGATCCGAGCCATCGCAAGGGGCCTGAGCGCATCGAGGCCCTGCGCGCAGCCCTGCGGGAGACCGGCCTCGACGGCTTCGTCGTGCCGCGGGGCGACGAGCACCAGTCGGAATATGTCCCCGCCGATGCCGAGCGTCTCGCGTGGCTGACCGGCTTCACCGGCTCGGCCGGCACCGCCGTGATCCTGATGGAATCCGCGGCGCTGGTGGTGGACGGCCGCTACACCTTGCAGGCGCCCGAGCAGGTCGACACCGGCCTGGTGACGGTCGTGCCGCTCGCCGAAACAACGGCCGAAGGCTGGATCGGCGCCAACCTCAAGCGCGATCAGGTGCTCGGCTACGATCCCTGGCTGCACACGCCCGACGGGCTCGCGCGGCTTGAGCGCGCGGTCACGAAGGCGGGCGGTACGGTGCGGGCCGTGCCGAACCTCGCCGACGCGGTCTGGGCCGGACGGCCGAAGCCGGCCGCCGGGCCGGTGGTCGTCCAGCCGGACGCGCTTGCAGGCGAGACGGCCGCCGACAAGCTCGCCCGGGTGCGCGCGGCCCTTGCGGAGGGCGGCTGCGATGCCCTCGTGATCTCCGACCCGCACAATCTCGCCTGGGTGTTCAACCTGCGCGGTTCGGATGTCGGGCATACGCCGCTCGCGCTCGGCTACGCGATCCTGCCGCGCGCGGGCGCGGCGCTGCTGTTCCTGGTCTCGCCGAACGTCGATCCGGCCCTGCGCGCGGCGCTGGCCCCGATCGCCGGGATTCTGCCCCGATCGGACCTCGATGACGGGCTGGCCTCCCTGGCCGGCGTGCGCGTCCGGCTGGACGCCGCGACCGGGGCGGTCGCCCTCAAGGAGAAGATCGAGGCGGCCGGCGGCACCGCCGATGTCGGCAAGGACCCAATCACCGCCATGAAGGCGGTCAAGAACGCCGCCGAGGTGGCGGGCGCGCGCGCCGCCCATATCCGCGACGGGGCGAGCGTCGTGCGCTTCCTGGCCTGGCTCGACGGGGCGGCCGCGTCCGGCGGCGTGACCGAGATCGCCGCGGTCGAGGCGCTGGAGGATTTCCGCTCCGCTGGCGGCGACCTGCGCGACGTCTCGTTCCCGACGATCTCGGGCTCCGGCCCGAACGGGGCGATCGTCCATTATCGGGTCACCCGCGCCAGCGACCGGACGGTCCGGCCCGGCGAGCTGTTCCTGATCGATTCCGGCGCGCAATACCCGGACGGCACCACCGACATAACCCGCACGGTCGCGGTGGGCGAGCCGAGCGCCGAGATGCGCGACCGCTTCACCCGGGTGCTCAAGGGCCATGTCGCCATCGCGCGCGCGGTCTTCCCGACCGGCACGACCGGCGCGCAGATCGACGCCTTCGCCCGGGCGCCGCTCTGGCAGGCGGGGCTCGATTTCGATCACGGCACCGGCCACGGGGTCGGCGCCTTCCTGTCGGTGCATGAGGGTCCGCAGCGCATCGCCAAGACCGGCACGGTGCCGCTGGAGGCCGGCATGATCCTGTCGAACGAGCCCGGCTACTACGCGAGCGGCGCCTACGGCATCCGGATCGAGAACCTCGTGCTGGTGGAGCCCCGTCCGATGTCCGGAGGCGAGCGGCCGATGCTCGGCTTCGAGACCCTGACGCTTGCCCCTTACGACCGGCGGCTGATCGAGCCGGCTCTCGCCGACCCGGGAGAGCGCGCCTGGATCGACGCCTATCATGCGCGGGTCCGCGAGACCCTGGCGCCCGGCCTCGACGCCGAGGCGTGCGCCTGGCTGGAGCGTGCCACTGCGCCGCTCCCGGCCTGACGTCGCGGCCTGCCGCCACAAGCGCCTTCCGTGCTAAGCGGTTCGGATACGGAATAGCCCGCGCCGGGCCGGACATCGCCGCGCGTGAAACCGCGCCGGCCCTGCGCGCGAAGGAACAGCATGATCCGTCGCCTCGCCTTCCTGATCCTGGCTCTGGCCGCAGGCCTCTCGGCCGCGGCGGCGCAGGGTCTGCAATCGAGCTTCCGCACGCCGCCGGACCTTGTGCGGTCGAGCCTGGTGGCCGAGCCTGTCGCGGTGGCGGGTGCGCAGCCGTTCACCCTCGCCGTGCGCATGGAGGTGAAGCCCGGCTGGCACGTCTACTGGCGCAATCCGGGCGATTCCGGCCTGCCGCCGGAGGTGACCTGGACCCTGCCGGCGGGGTTCAACGCCGGGGCGCTCCGGTGGCCGGCGCCGGAGCGCATCCCGATCGCCACGCTGATGAACTACGGCTACGAGGGCGAGGTCACGCTCCTAGTGCCGGTCACCCCGCCGCCGAGCCTCGATCCGGCCGACCCGGTGCAAATCCGGGCGAAGCTCACCTATCTCGTCTGCGAGACCGAGTGCGTGCCGGGCTCCGCCGACCTCGCGCTGACGCTGCCGGTGGCCGAGCCCCGGCCCGATCCGGACAACGCCGCCCTGTTCGCCCGCGCCCGGGCCGCCCTGCCCGTCCCGCCGCTCTGGCCGCTGCATCTCGCAAGTCAGGGCGACACGCTGCGGCTCGATTTCGCGGCAATGGGCCTCAAGCCGGATTCGGTCCGGAACGCCGCGTTCTTCCCCTATTCCGAGACGGCGATCGACAACGCCGCCGCGCAGGTGATGTCGGTCGATGAGACCGGCCTGCATCTCACCCTCGCCCGCAGCAGCCCGACCGAGCCGGCGCCCGCCGCGCTGCCGGGCGTGCTCACTCTCGAGGAGGTCACTGAGGCCGGTCCCCGCCGGCTCGCCTTCGCGTATGGCGACGAGCCGGTCCTGCCGACGGCGGCTCCGGCCATCACGCCGGAAGCGCCCGCGGCACGGGCGATCGCGCCCGATGTCGACGCGCTGACGCTCGCGACCGCGGCGGCCTTCGCGTTCCTCGGCGGCCTGATCCTCAACCTGATGCCGTGCGTCTTCCCGGTCCTGTCGATCAAGGTTCTCGGCCTGATCCGGCATGCCGGCGAGAGCCCCGGTCGCCTCCGCCTCCACGGCCTGGCCTACACCGCCGGCGTGCTGGCGAGCTTCCTGGGCCTCGCAGCGCTGCTGATCGCCCTGAAGGGCGGCGGGGCGGCGATCGGCTGGGGCTTTCAGCTGCAATCGCCGATCGTGGTGGCGGGGCTGGCCTATCTGCTGTTCGCGATGGGCCTCAGCCTGTCGGGGGTCGTCCATGTCGGCGGCCGGCTTGCCGGCCTCGGCGACGGCCTCGCCCGGCGCGCGGGCCTGAGCGGCTCGTTCTTCACGGGCGTGCTCGCGACGCTCGTGGCCACGCCCTGCACGGCGCCGTTTATGGGCTCGGCGGTGGGCTTCGCGCTGACCCAGAGCGCCGGCGTGGCGCTCGCGGTATTCGCGAGCCTCGGCCTCGGCCTCGCCCTGCCCTTCCTGGCGCTGACCCTCTGGCCGCCGGCCCTGCGGGCGCTGCCGCGGCCCGGCGCCTGGATGGAGGTCCTCAAGCAGATCCTGGCCTTCCCGGTCTACGCGACGGTGGCGTGGCTGGTCTGGGTGCTGGCGCAGCAGGTCGATCCGCGCGGGCTGCTGGCGGCGCTGATCGGGCTGGTTCTGGTCGGCTTCGCCGCCTGGGCCTGGGAGCGTGGACGCGCCGCCGCGCCCCGCACCGGTCGAATCGCCCAGGCCGCCGCAATCCTGGCGATCGTCACCGTCGCGGCGCTCGCCGTGACCCTCCCGCAGCAGCGCACGCTCCCGTCGGCGCAGGCTGCTGCCGACGGGATCGTGCCGTTCACGCAGGCGCGCCTCGACGCGCTGGTGAGCGCCCGCCGCCCGGTCTTCATCGATATGACGGCGGCGTGGTGCATCACCTGCGCGGTGAACGAGGCGACCTCGCTCAACACCAAGGCCGTGCGGGCGGCGATGGCGGAGCGCGGCGTGACCTACATGAAGGGCGATTGGACCAACCAGAATCCCGAGATCACCCGCCTGCTGGAGAAGTACGGGCGCAGCGGCGTACCGCTCTACCTGCTCTATGCCGGGACCGGGGAGCCCCAGGTGCTGCCGCAGATCCTGACTGAGGGAACGGTTCTGGCGGCGCTGGATGCGGTCCCGGCCTCGTCCGGCCGGAGTGCTGCGCTGGCCCGCTGAGCCTTTCTGGGATCCGAGCCCCTAATGCATCAACGCGCGGTCGCCGTCTTTGCGAGCGGAGCGAAGCAATCCAGCAGCGCCACGCCGACCGGCCGCGCGCCGCTCCGGTACACGTCGATGCGCGCGACGACAGTGCGCCGGACCGAAGTTCGTTTCGGAGAGCCCGTGCGGCCGCCTCACGCCTCCAGCGAGAAGGTCTCGCCGAAGGCGTAGCCCGAGCCGCGGACCGTGCGAATCGGATCGGCCTGGCGCGGGCCGTTCAGCGCCTTGCGCAGGCGCCCGACATGCACGTCCACGGTGCGCTCGCCGATGTAGACGTCATGGCCCCAGACCCCGTCGAGGAGCTGCTCGCGGGAGAAGACCCGGCCCGGGGCCAGCATCAGGAATTCCAGCAGCCGGAACTCGGTCGGGCCGAGATGCAGCTCCTCGCCGCCGCGGCGGACGCGGTGGCCGGTCCGGTCGAGTTCGAGATCGCCGGCGGCCAGCCGATCCGAGCTGTGGGCAGGCTTGGCCCGGCGCAGCAGCGCGCGGATCCGGGCCAGCAGCTCCGGCACGGAGAACGGCTTGACGATGTAGTCGTCGGCGCCCGTGCCGAGACCGCGGATCCGGTCGCCCTCCTCGCCGCGGGCAGTGAGCATGATCACCGGCAGCCGCTCGGTCTCCCGGCGCGCCCGGATCCGGCGGCAGAGCTCGATCCCCGAGAGGCCGGGCAGCATCCAGTCGAGCAGGACGAGATCGGGAATCCGCTCGGCCAGGAGCAGCTCCGCATCGTCGCCGCGGGCCGCCGAGTCGGCGAGGAAGCCCTCGGCCTCAAGGTTGTAGCGCAGCAGCGTGGTCAGCGCCTCCTCGTCCTCGACGATCAGGACTTGCATGCTCACGTTCGAAGACCCGTTCCCGAGGCGGCGCCACACGGCCTGCCGACACCCCGACGCGCATCGGAGCGGACTGCAGGCGGAGGGTGCGGGAGGCGCCGCTCAGCCTCAACCCGCACCCTCCGATTTTCCGACCGCGCCCCACAGGAGAGCGCGCAGGCCGGCGCGTGAAATCAGGCCGGCCCGCCTACGGAGCCTGCACCCCGTCCACGGTCGCGTAGTTCGACGCGTCGTTCTTCGGCCGGTCGCCCGCCAGCGTCTCGCCGGTGGCGAGGTAGTGGATCGTCTCGGCGATGTTGGTGGTGTGGTCGCCGATCCGCTCGACGTTCTTGGCGCAGAACAGCAGATGCGTGCAGAACGAGATGTTGCGCGGATCCTCCATCATGTAGGTCAGGAGTTCGCGGAACAGGGAATTGTACAGGGCGTCGATCTCGCCGTCGCGCTCCCAGACATCGTGGGCCGCCCGGACGTCGCGGCTCGCGTAGGCGTCGAGCACGTCCTTGAGCTGTCCCTCGGCGAGGTCGCTCATGTGGCGGACACCGAGCACGATCTTCTGGGCCGGCGCCTGGTCGGAGATCGCCACCACCCGCTTTGCGACGTTCTTGGCGAGGTCGCCGATCCGCTCGAGATCGCCTGAGACGCGAATGGCCGAGATGGTCTCGCGCAGGTCGATCGCCAGGGGCTGGCGCCGGGCGATCAGCAGGACCGCGCGCTCCTCGATATCCCGCTGCAGCGCGTCGAGCCGCTTGTCGGCGAGGATCACCGCCTGGGCGAGCGTGTCGTCCCGGCGCACGAGAGCGTCGGTCGCCTCCGCGGTCATCTTCTCGGCGACGCCGCCCATCTCCGAGATCGAGCGACGCAGGTTCTCCAGGTCGGTGTCGTAGGAGGTGACGATATGGCCGGGCATGGCGGATCCTTCGATGGGGTCCCGGGGACGGCCCTCCGGGAGGCTTGCGGGATCCGCCGGCGCGCTGGAGACGCGAGCGGCGGCCCCGAGACCGGAGCGGCCCGGCAGACTAGCCGAAGCGGCCGGTGATGTAGTCCTGCGTGCGGCGTTCCGTCGGGTTCATGAACATCCGGTTGGTCGGACCGAACTCGACGAGCTGTCCCAGATACATGAAGGCGGTGAACTGCGAGATGCGCGCCGCCTGCTGCATGTTGTGGGTGACGATCACGATGGTGAACTCGTCGCGCAGCTGCTCGATCAGCTCCTCGATGCGGCCCGTGGAGATCGGGTCGAGGGCCGAGGTCGGCTCGTCGAACAGGATCACCTCCGGCTTCTGCGCCACCGTCCGGGCGATGCACAGGCGCTGCTGCTGGCCACCCGAGAGGCCCGTGCCCGGCTGGCGGAGCTTGTCCTTCACCTCGTCCCAGAGGGCGGCCTTGCGCAGCGATTCCTCGATGCGGCCGTCGAGCTCGGACTTCGGCAGCTTCTCGTAGAGGCGCAGGCCGAAGGCCACGTTGTCGTAGATCGACATCGGGAACGGCGTCGGCTTCTGGAACACCATGCCGATGCGCGAGCGCAGCTCGTTCAGGTCGACCGAGGGGCTGAGGATGTTCTCGCCGTCGAGCAGGATCTCGCCCTCGGCCCGCTGCTCCGGATAGAGGCTGTAGATCCGGTTGAAGCAGCGCAGCAGGGTGGACTTGCCGCAGCCGGAGGGGCCGATCAGCGCCGTGACCTGCCGGTCGTGGAAGTCGAGGTTGACGTCCTTCAGGCCGTGGAAGCTGCCGTAGTAGAAGTTCAGGTCCTTCACGGCGATCCGCACGGGGCCGGCCTCGTCGGCGCGGTTGCGGTTGAGCTCGACCGTGGGGATCGCGGAGGCGGCGTTCATCGTCGTGTCCTCGAAAGGGGTCTCAGCGCGAGGTCTGCGGCTTGATCACGAGGCGCGCGATGATCGACAGCACCAGGATGGTCGCGGTGATCAGGAGCGCGCCCGCCCAGGCGAGCCCCTGCCAGTTCGGATAGGGCGACAGGGCGAACTGGTAGATCATCACCGGCAGGTTCGCGACGCCGCCCATCAGATTGGCGGAGAACCAGGAATTGTTGTTGAGCGCCGTGAACAGCAGCGGCGCGGTCTCGCCGGCGATGCGCGCCAGCGCCAGGATGATGCCGGTGACGATGCCCGCCGAGGCCGCGCGCCAGGTCACGCTGGTGATCACCGTCGAGGGCGGCGCCCCGAGGGCCGCGCCGGCTTCCCGCAGAGTGCCGGGGACGAGGCGCAGCATGTCCTCAGTGGTGCGCACGATCACCGGCACGGCGATGATCGCGAGCGCCACGCCGCCGGCCCAGCCCGAATAGGTCCCCATCGGCCGTACCATCAGCGTGTAGACGAACAGCCCGATCAGGATCGACGGCGCCGAGAGCAGGATGTCGTTGAGGAACCGGATCAGCGCCGCGAGCTTCGAGCCGCGCCCGTACTCGGCCAGATAGGTCCCCGCCATGACGCCGATCGGCGTCGCGATCAGGATGCCGATCCCGGTCAGAACGAGGCTGCCGAGGATCGCGTTCGCGATGCCGCCGCCCTCGGAGCCCGGGCCCGGGGTCGGGTTGGTGAACAGGGTCGGCGTGAAGCCGCGCACGCCCTGGACGATCAGCATCACCAGGATCGAGCCCAGGACCAGGGCGCCCACCAGGGTCGCGCCGGTACAGGCGATCCGCAGGGCCCGGTCGGCGACGCGGCGGCCGTGGCGGACACGACCGGAACGGCGCCCGGTGGTCGTGGTGATCGTGTTGGAAGCGTCCATCGCGCGGGCTCCTCAGGCGGACTGGACGCGGCGCGTCAGCAGCCGGGCGATGATGAGCACCACGAAGGTGATCACGAACAGGATGCAGCCCAGCGCCATCAGGGCGTTCAGCTGGAGGCCGTCCGCCTCGTTGAACTCGTTGGCGATGCGCGACGCGATGGTGGAACTCGGGTCGAAGATCGAGGCCGAGAGGCGGTTGGCGTTGCCGACCACGAAGGTCACCGCCATCGTCTCGCCGAGGGCCCGGCCGAGCCCGAGCATGATCGCGCCGATGATCGAGACCGCGGCCTGCGGCACCAGCACGTGGCGCACGACCTCCCAGGTGGTGCAGCCGATGCCGTAGGCGCTCTCGCGTAGCACGGTGGGGATCTGGTCGAGCATGTCGCGGGCGATCGAGGCGATGAACGGCACGATCATGATCGCCAGGATGATGCCGGCGGTGAGCACGCCGACGCCGGACGGCACCCGGGCGTAGAACAACGTGCCGACGATCGGCATGCCTTCGGCGAGGTTCGAGACCGGGATCTGCACGAAGCGCGCGAAGAGCGGCGCGAACACGAACAGGCCCCACATGCCGTAGATGATGCTCGGCACGGCGGCGAGCAGCTCGATCGTCATGGCGACCGGCTTGCGCGCCCAGCCGGGGCAGAGCTGCGTCAGGTAGACCGCGATCCCGAGGGAGACGGGGACGCCGATCAGCAGCGCCAGGAAGGCGGAGGCGACGGTCCCGAGCACCGCGACCAGCGCGCCGTACTGCTCGGTCCCGACGTTCCAGGCGGCGGAGGTCAGGAAGCCGAAGCCGAACTCGCGGAAGGCGGGCCAGCCGCCGTACAGGATCGAGCCGAGGATGCCGGCGAGGACGAGAAGCACCAGCAGCGCGGCGGCATACGAGAAGGTCCGGAACAGGGTGTCGAGGCTCCGGCTCGGCGCCTTCCGCGCGGTCGCGGAACGGGTTCGGCCGAGGGCGATCGATTCTGTCAAAGCGGGCATCCGCGGTTCTCTGCGAAGGGTGGCGTGGTAGCGCGGTGCGTTCCCGGAAGCGAGGGAGGAGGTTGTCACCTCCTCCCGGCCACGCTCACATGTTGAAGACAGGCTTACCGTCCTTGCCCTTCACGTCTTTCCACTCCTGGTGGATGAGCTCGGCGACGTTGTCCGGCAGCGGCACATAGTCGAGATCGGTGGCGAGCTTGTCGCCGTTCTTGTAGGCCCAGTCGAAGAACCTGAGCACGTCGGCGGCCTTGGCCGGATCGGCCGCATCCTTGTGGATCAGGATGAAGGTCGCCGCCGTGATCGGCCACGCATCGTCGCCCGGCTGGTTGGTCAGCGAGATGCCGAAGCCCGGGGCGGCTTTCCAGTCGGCGCTCGCGGCCGCGGCCTGGAACGCCTTGTCGTCCGGCTGCGGGTACTTGCCGGCCTTGTTCTGCAGCAGGGCGTAGGAGAGCTTGTTCTGCTTGGCATAGGCCGACTCGACGTAGCCGATCGCGTTCGGGACCTGCTTCACGGTGGCGGTCACGCCCTCGTTGCCCTTGCCGCCCTGACCCACCGGCCAGGAGATCGTGGTGGCTGCGCCGTATTCCTTCTTCCAAGTGTCGGACGCCTGGGAGAGGTAGGTGGTGAAGATGTTGGTCGTGCCCGACGCATCCGAACGGTAAACCGGCGTGATGTTCGAATCGGGGAGCTTCAGCCCGTCATTGAGCTTCGCGATCCGCGGATCCGACCATTTGGCGATCTTGCCGGCGTAGATGTCGGCCAGGATGTCGCCGGTGAGCTTGAGCTTGCCCGGTTCGATCCCGGGGATGTTCACCACCGGCACGACGCCGCCCATCACGGTCGGGAACTGGACGAGGCCGTCCTTGGCGAGCTGCTCGGCCTTCAGCGGCGCGTCCGTGGCGCCGAAATCGACGGTCTTGGCCTGGATCTGCTTGATGCCGCCGCCGGAGCCGATCGACTGATAGTTGAGGCCCGAGCCGGTCTCCTTGCGGTAGGCTTCGGCCCACTTCGAGTAGACCGGGAAGGGGAACGTGGCCCCGGCTCCGGTGATGTCGGCGGCGAGCGCCGCGGACGCCAGCTGAACCGTCGCGAGGCCGACGGCGAGCGCGTAAGCGAAGGGTCTCAAGGGATTCTCCGTTGCCGTCGGGCAAGAGCCTGCGCCGCTCCGCCGGCAAGCCCATGCCCGCGGCAGAGCTCTGCGGCCGATCTTCCGAAGAGACCCAGCGCCGGCCGCCCGATGGCTGGGCGGTTACGACAGAGAGATGACACCGGGATGACACCGCAGCCGCAAGTCGAGCGGCACGGTTCATCGACCTCGTGCGTTCAATACCGGCAATCGTACCGGAAGGATGTCGGATCGTGGGCGGCGAGGAGGTCGAGGCAGCGACGGAAGCCGATCCAGCCTGGCTTGCCCTGCATGCCGAGCGGGAAGCCCTGGAGCGCGCCCTGACGCTGGCGCAGGCGCGCCAGAAGTTCAGCACCGATCCTGGAACGGCCGCACAGGCGCGGGTCGAGGAATCGGAACTGCTGGTCAACCTCGATCGGGTGCTGACCTTGATTCGGGCTGCCGAGTATCGCCGGAGGCCCGGTTCGCGCCGCTGGTAGTCGGTTTCGCACGAAGCCGGGCTTTCCGACGACGCGAATGCAGGTTCATCGAACGCTTGCGCGGTTCAAGATGAACTCAAAGTCGCCGGCCTGAGTCAGTCAGGCCGAATCGGACGCTTAGCTCGCCCGGCGGAGTTCGCGCTCCTTCTGGCGCAGGCGCAGAAGCAGCTCGACATGGGTGTCGGTGATCGGCTGGGTATCGACACTGCCCTCGTAGACCGTCCGGAGCGTGAGCCCGAGCTGTCGCGTGTCGATCGACTGCTTGAGCGTCTGGCCTGCGCGCAGGTGCCCATCGGACGCGACCATGGACGGCTTCATCGCTCCCTCCCCCGCCCTGCCGCCGAAACCTTCCGCGGCGCCAGGACGATCGCACTCTCGCGCGCAATGGTTAATAAACGCCTAATTACAACCAACGGTTAAGGTTGATACGCGTTTACGCGTCGGCGCCCTGAAGAAGCCGGGCCGCCGCCGCCCGGGCCTCGTCCGTCACGGTGGCACCCGCCAGCATCCGGGCAATCTCCTCCCGCCGCTCGCCGACGGGCAGGCTCGAGACCCGGGTTGCGACACGGCTGGCCCCCTTCACGGGCGCCTTGGCGATCAGGAAGTGCGTCTCGGCGCGCGCCGCGACCTGGGGCGCGTGGGTCACGGCGACGACCTGCACGGTGGCTGCGAGCCGGGCGAGGCGCAGGCCGATCGCGTCGGCCACGGCGCCGCCGACGCCTGTATCGATCTCGCCGAAGATCAGGGTCGGCGCGGAGCCCTTGTCGGCCAGCACCACCTTGAGGGCGAGCATGAAGCGCGACAACTCGCCGCCCGAGGCGACCTTCATCATCGGGCCGGGCTTAGTGCCGGGATTGGTCTGTGCCCAGAACTCCACGCGATCGGTGCCGGCCGGATCGCGCGAATCCGGATCGGTGGCGATCTCGGTGATGAACCGGGCCCGCTCCAGCTTCAGCGGCGGCAGCTCGGCCTTCACGGCGGCGTCGAGCTGCTTGGCCGCCCGGCGGCGCCCGGCGCTGAGTTTCTCGGCCGCCTCGGCGTAGTCGGCCTCCGCCTTGGCGAGCGCCTGCTCGAGCCCGGCCAGCGCCGCCTCGCCGGCATCGATCGCCGCGACGTCTCCGGCGTAGCGCTCCGCCAGCGCGGCGAGGTCATCGGCCGCGACATCGTACTTGCGGGAGGCCGCTCTCAAGGCGAACAGGCGTTCCTCCACTCGCTCCAGGTCGCGGGGATCGAACTCGGTCTCGGACACGGCCGCGTCCAGAACCGCGCGGGCTTCGCCGAGGGCGACCATCGCGGCGTCGAGGGCGTTCACGCAGGGATCGGCGAGGGCCGGCAGCTGCGCCGCGCGGCGCTCCAGCTTGCGCAGGGCGGCCGAGAGATGGGGCACGCCGGAATGGGGGCCGCCCACGGCGTCGAGCGCCTCGTTGAGCTCGCGGGCGACCTTCTCCGACTGCTGCATGATGCTGCGGCGCTCCGCCAGCTGCGCCTCCTCGCCCGGCAGCGGAGCGAGCGTGGCCAGCTCCTCGACGGCGTGGCGCAGGAAATCGGACTCCTTGCGGGCCGCCTCCACGCGGGCGCGATGCTCGGACAGCGCGGTCCGCGCCGTGCGGACCGCGCGCGACGCGTTCCCCACTTTGGCGAGGTGGGCCTGGAGACCGCCGAAGGCATCGAGGATCGCCCGGTGCGAGGCAGGATCGGCCAGCGCCCGGTCGTCGTGCTGGCCGTGGATCTCCACGAGCGCGGCCCCGATCGCCCGCAGCACCTGGACGCCCACCGGCTGATCGTTGACGAAGGCGCGGGTCCGCCCGTCGGCCATCTGGGTCCGGCGCAGGATCAGGTCGCCCTCGGTGTCGATCTCGGCCTCGGCGGCGATCCGGCGCGCCGGATGTTCGACGGGCAGGTCGAACACCGCCGTGACGACGCCCTGCGCCTCGCCGTGGCGGACGAGGCGGCCGTCGCCGCGGCCGCCAAGCGCCAGGGCGAAGGCGTCGAGCAGGATCGATTTGCCCGCGCCTGTCTCTCCGGTCAGGACGCTGAGCCCCGATCGGAAATTCAGTGCGAGCCTATCGATCAGGACGATGTCGCGGATCGCGAGCTGCGCCAGCATGCGGCGACGGGGATTCCTCAGGACGGGACCGCAGACATAAGGCCGCCGCGGCGCGGATTCACCCGAAAAATGCGTCGCACCGGACGTCTTGGATGCGACAACGGAAAGGCCCGGAGCGGCGGCTCCGGGCCCTGAGGCTTCGCGGGTCGGGCCCGACCGGACCCGGCCGCCTTACTCGGCCGAGGCGGTCTTGCCCGTGACCGTGCGGTAGATCTTGGAGAGGAACGAGGACTTCTCCTCGCGGGGCTCGACGCCGCCCTGAGCGAGCAGCGCGTGCGCGTCCTTGTACCAGGAACTCTCCGGGAAGTTGTGCCCGAGCACCGCGGCGGCGTTCTGCGCCTCCTGAGTGATGCCGAGCGCCCAGTAGGCCTCGGTCAGGCGCTCCAGGGCCTCCTCGGCGTGGCGCGTAGTCTGGTACTTGGCGACGACGTCGCGGAAGCGGTTGATCGCGGCCGGGAAGTTGCGCCGCTCCAGGTAGAAACGCCCGACTTCCATCTCCTTGCCGGCGAGCTGGTCGCGGGTGATCTGGATCTTGGCCTTCGCATCCGCGGCGTATTCCGAGGTCGGATACTTCTGGACCAGCTCCTGCAGGGAGGCGAGCGCCTTCTCGGAGCGTTCCTGGTCGCGGGTCACGTCCGGGATCTGCTTATAGTTCGACATCGCCATCAGGTACTGCGCGTAGGCGGCATCCTTGCTGGCCGGGTGCCGCTGCAGGTAGCGCTTCGAGGCGCTGATCGCGTCGTCGTACTTCTGGCCCTCGTAGTTGGCGTATGCCGTCATCAGCAGCGCCTTCCGGGACCAGTCGGAATACTGGTATTGCTTGTCGAGGCTATCGAACTTCTTGACGGCGCCCTCGTAGTCGCTGTCCTCGAGCTTGGCCAAGCCGTCGCTGTAGAGCTTGTCGGCCGGGACATCCGGCACGACCTCGGGCTTGTACTTCTCGGCGAAGATTTGGGTCGGGTCGAAGTCGCAGCCGCCGAGGCCCAGGCCGAGGATGGCCACGAGCGGCGCCGCGAAGGCCGCCGCCCGGCGATGACGAATGGTGACAGGCATCTGGCGCTCTTTCCCGAACCGGCGCCGTCTCGCGCCGTCATGCCATCGCGTGGGTGGATCCGGCCCGTCCGGGCCGCGCCCGCCGTTCACGGACCGTTAAACCGTGACGTTTGATTCGGGCACGAAAGCGGCAAGGCTGCGGGCGGCCAGGATCGGTTGTCGGCTGTGTCCCGCAGGACACAAGTTGCCGTTCAGAGGTCCGCCGCGAAGGCGGCGATCCCGAGGCCGGCGCCGAGCTCGGAGAGGACGGTCTCGCGCCGCGAGCCCTGCGCCTCGACGATCGCGTAGTTAGACCGGTCGGCGAAGAGGGCGGAGAGCACGCCGACATTCATCCGGTGGCCGCCGCAATAGGAGCGGTAGGCGCCCTGGATCGGCAGGCCGGCCAGCGCGAGGTCGCCGATGGCGTCGAGGATCTTGTGGCGGACGAACTCGTCCGGGAAACGCAGGCCCTCGGGATTGACCACCGCGCTCTCGCCGACCGCGACGGTGTTCTCCAGCGAGGCGCCGAGGGCGAAGCCCGCCTTCCAGTAGCGCTCCACATCCCGCATCATCCCGAAGGTGCGGGCGCCGGCGATCTCGCGGCGGTAGGAGGCCGGCGACAGGTCCATAGCCTTGCGGGAGCGGCCGATCACCGGGCTCTCGAAATCGATCTCGACGTCGAGGCGGAAGCCGCGATCGATGGGCCGCAGCTCAGCGAAGGACGTCCCGGTCTCGATGCGGACATGGCGGAGGATCTTGAGCCAGCGCCGCGGCGTGTCGCAGGTCGCGATCCCGACCTGATCGATCGCCTGGACGAAGGGGAGCGCGGATCCGTCGAGGATCGGCATCTCGGGGCCGTCGATCTCCACCAGGGCGTTGTCCACGCCCAGCCCGTAGAGGGCGGACATCAGGTGCTCGACGGTGGCGACGGCACCGGTCTCGATGTCACCCAGAACGGTGCAGAGTTCGGTGGCCGAGACGAGGGCATGATGCGCCTTGATCAGGCGGTCATTGCCATGGGTGGTGCCGGTGCGGAGGAAGGCGATGCCGTGATTGGCGGGAGCGGGCCGGATCGTGATCTCGGCCGGGTTCCCGGAATGGACCCCGATGCCCGAGAGCGTTGCCGGCCCTTTGAGGGTCGTCTGTTTATGCGTTCGCATTCCTTAGCCCCCGGCCGCGATCAGGTCCCGCCATCTCGACTGAAGATGACAAGAAAACTGACTGATCCGTCCGCTGCTTGATGCCCCTGCCCACGCTACCAGGTTGTGTCCCGATGCGTGTGTCGTCGGTCTTGAGGTTCTATAGCTGCACCGCACAGGGCAGCCAAATCACGGATTCTTACGCTGTGTTACAGACACGCTTGCGGCGCCGCCTTCGCAAACTGCTGATCCCCCAAAGACTTAAAGGTTGGTTAATGCGTGGCTAACCAGCGACCGTTCTGTGGCGCGGATGCACCACGCCCCCGGGATCACAGGATCCGGGCGAACCCGGCTACACCCCCCGGGGGGTCAAAAAGCAACCGTTGGTTGTCTTGCCGCAGCGCGAAGAGCCGGCGGTTTCCCGCCGGCTCCCTCGATTCGCGTCCGGGTTCGCCGGCGCTCAGTTCGCCTGACGACGCAGGAAGGCGGGGATCTCGAGCTGGTCGTCGTCCATCATCCGCGGCTGCGGCGCCATCCGGCCCTGGGCATCGAGATTGCCCTGGGCCGGGCGGTATTGCGGGACCGCGGGAGCGGCCGGAGCGCGCGGGGCCTGCGGGACGGGGGCTGCGCCATCTGAGGCTGCGGCGCGGCCGGAGCGGCGGGCCGGGCTGCCGGGGCGGCACCCTCCATCTCGTCGCGGCGGCCGCCGAAGCCGACCGTCGCGAGGCGACGGAGGAGCGAGGTCCGCTTGGATTCCGGCGCGGACTCCTCGGCGGCGCGGTTCGCCATGATCTGGGTCTGCGCGATCGGCGGCAGCTCGTGGATCTGCGGCATGCGCGGGGCCCGGGCGAGCGGCGTGCCGGCCGGAGCGGCCGGGCGCGGCGGGACGAACGGACCGGCCGGGAGCTGCGCCGCGGGCTCGGATTGCTGGGGCGCCGGAGCCGGGACGAAGGGCGCTGCGGCCCGGGGCTGGACCGGGGCGAGCACGACGTCGTCGCGAGTCACCGGAGCGGGCGCCTCGATCCGCGGCTCGGCGCGCATCTCGGGGGCCGGCTGCGGCGCGTGGACCGGAGCGGGAGCCGGCGCCGGCGCCGCGGCGGCCGCCTCGGTGCGGATGCTCGGCACCGGCGAGGCGGCGCGGGCGCGGGCCTCGGCGCGCAGGCGCTCGGCGACCTCGGCGATGCGCTGCTCGGTCTCGGCGATCGCCGGGTTGTTCGGCGAGTTCGCCGAGATCAGCAGCGGCTCGATGCCGGTGGCGACCACCGACACGCGGATGATGCCGTCGAGGCTCTCGCCGAAGGTGGCGCCCAGGATGATGTTGGCGTCCTGATCGACCTCCTCGCGGATGCGGGTGGCGGCCTCGCCGAGCTCGTACAGGGTCAGGTCGGAGCCGCCGGTGATCGAGATCAGCAGGCCGCGGGCGCCCTTCATCGAGACGTCGCCGAGGAGCGGGTTGGCGATGGCGGCCTCGGCGGCGCGGTTGGCGCGCTTCTCGCCGGACGCCTCGCCGGTGCCCATCATGGCCTTGCCCATGCCGCGCATGATCGCCCGCACGTCGGCGAAGTCGAGGTTGATGAGGCCTTCCTTCACCATCAGGTCGGTGATGCAGGCGACGCCGGAGTAGAGCACCTGGTCGGCCATCGCGAAGGCGTCGGCGAAGGTGGTCTTCTCGTTGGCGACCCGGAACAGGTTCTGGTTCGGGATCACGATCAGCGTATCGACCGCGGCCTGCAGCTCCTGGATGCCGAACTCGGCGGTGCGCATGCGGCGCATGCCCTCGAACTGGAACGGCTTGGTCACGACGCCGACCGTCAGGATGCCCATGTCGCGGGCCGCGCGGGCGATGACCGGGGCCGCGCCGGTGCCGGTGCCGCCGCCCATGCCGGCGGTGATGAAGCACATGTGGGCGCCCGAGAGCTGGTCGCGGATCTCGCCGATCACCTCGTCGGCGGCGGCCGAGCCGACCTCCGGGTGCGAGCCGGCGCCGAGGCCCTGGGTGACGCCCAGGCCCATCTGGATCACCCGCTCGGCCTTCGAGGAGGTGAGCGCCTGCGCGTCGGTGTTGGCGACGACGAACTCGCAGCCGAGCAGGCCCGACTCGATCATGTTGTTGACGGCGTTGCCGCCGGCGCCGCCCACGCCGAAGACGGTGATACGGGGCTTGAGTTCCCGGATGTCCGGCGCCTGGAGTGTGATGGCCATGGTGTCGAGCCTCTCGCTAACTGTGCTGTCCGTGCGACGCTGAAAGCGCCGGATCCTCGCCGACACACCCGCCCGCAGGGGCGGATGTGGAATTTCAGAAGCTGTCCGAGAGCCAGCGGCTGACTCGGCGGATGTAGCTGTCGGTGCCGGTCGCCGCGAAGGCGCCGTGCCCCCGCGGCTCGAAATGCTCGGCATGGGCCACCTGCGGGTAGACGAGCAGGCCGACCGCCGCCGAGAAGGCCGGGCCCTTGGCGGCCTCCGGCAGGCCGCGGATGCCGAGGGGCCGTCCGATCCGCACCTGACCCTGGAGGACGCGGCGGGCGACCTCCGGCAGACCGACGAGCTGGCTGGCGCCGCCGGTGAGGACCACGCGCCGCCCGGCCTGGGCGGCGAAGCCCGCCTCCCGCAGACGGTCGCGCACCAGCTCGATCACCTCCTCGACGCGCGGCTTGATGATCCGCACGAGTTGCGAGCGCGGAATGTGAGCCGGCGCCTCGCCCTCGTCCTCGCCGACGCCGTGCACGGCGATCATGTCGCGGTCGTCGGAGGGGGTGGAGAGGGCCGAGCCGTAGAGGGTCTTCAGCCGCTCGGCCGCCGCCATGCGGGTGGAGAGGCCGCGGGCGATGTCCATGGTGACGTGGTGGCCGCCGACCGCCAGGGCGTCCACATGGACGAGGTGGCCGCCCGAGAACACGCCGACGCTGGTGGTGCCGCCGCCCATGTCGACGACGCAGACGCCCATCTCGGCCTCGTCGCCGACCAGGGCCGAGAGGCCGGCCGCGTAGGGCGTGGCGATCACCGCCTCGACCCCGAGATGGCAGTGCTCCACCGCCAGCATGACGTTGCGGGCCGCGGCGAGCTCGCTGGTCACCACGTGCAGGTCGACGCTGAGCGCCTCGCCGATCATGCCCGACGGGTCGATCACGGCGCCCTGCCCGTCCAGCGCGTAGCCGGTCGGCAAGGCGTGGAGCACGGCCCGGCCGGGGCTGACGCCGTGGGCGCTGGCGGTCTCGAGCACACGCTCGACGTCGCTGCCCGTGACGGTGCCGGAGCGGACGTTCACCCGCGCCTGGAAATGCTGCGAGGCGAGCCGGCCGCCCGACATGTTGACGATGACCGACTGGACCTCGACCTTGGCCATCCGCTCGGCGGCGTGGACCGCCTGACGGATCGCGCCCTCGGCGGCGGCGAGGTCGACGATGGCGCCGCCCTTCAGACCGAGGGAGCGCTGGTGGCCGATGCCGATGATGCGCGCGAGGTGCGTGCGGCCGCGGAGCGTGGTGAGCGCCTCGGCGGGCTGCAGCTCGGCGATGAGGCAGACCACCTTGCTCGTGCCGATGTCGAGCACCGAAAGGGTGGTCGAGCGCCGGGCGGAGAGCGGCTTCAAGCGCGGCGTGAGGCCGTGTTGGCTGTGCATTGACGCTACCGGACGCGGGATGCGGGACGGGCGGAGATCTTGGTCGAGGGCATCAGCTGGCCGTGCCCTTCTTCTTCGCCTTCTGGGCTTCCGCGCGGGTGGCGGCAGCCTCTTCGGTCAGGCGCACCACGAGGCGGTCCGGCATGCGCAGATCCACGGCGATGATGTCCTTCTCGAGCAGGCCGGCCTCGCGCTCGAACCGGACGAGGCGGGCGAGCGCGGCGGCCGGATCGGCCTCGGGCAGGCGCACGTCGACGCCGTCGAGCTTGAGGGTCCAGCGCCGGCCGGACACGTAGGTGCCGGCCTTGATCCGCTCGGCCAGCGGCCCGGCGGCCGCGATCAGGGCGAGGTACTCGGGAAGCTTGGTGTTCGCGTCCTCGCCGACGACCAGCGGCAGGCTGGCATAGCGGTCGTCGCGCATGGCATCGATGACCGTGCCGTCGGCGGCGATGACGCTGATCTCGCCGTTCTTCTGCCAGAGGGCCGCGGGCTCGCGCTCCACCTGGGTGATGGCGATCTCGTTGGGGTAGATCTTGCGGACCGAGGCCTGGGCGATCAGCGGCACGCGCAGCAGCTTCTCGCGCACCGCGCTGACGTCGAGGAACGGCACGGAGGAGCGCCAGTCGATGCCGGCGGCCGCCAAAACCTCGCGCTCATACATCCGGGAGATGCCCGAGATGGTCACGCGCTCGACGCCGAAGCCGGTCAGGCGTGCGGCGATGTCCAGCGGGCGGCCCTGCTCGGCCACGAAGGCGTCGTAGCGTCCGCTCGCCACGAAGCCGGCGAGCGCCACGGCGGCGAGGGATACCGAGACCCCGACGACGCCGACGCCGCGGGGCAGGCGCTCGCCCAGGCGCTGGCCGGGGCGGGCGCGGCGGACCGAGAGCGAGCGCGCAGGGCGGCCGATGAGCCGGCCCAGGGCGGCGCCGAGGCGGCGCGCGGGACCGATCCGGCCGGCGGCGTCGCCGCTCAGCGATTCAGGGAAGCGTCCTCCACCATCCATCGGACGAGCTCACCGAAACTCAGGCCCGCATGGGCCGCCATCTCCGGCACAAGGCTCGTCTGGGTCATGCCGGGTTGCGTGTTGACCTCCAGCACGACGAGCAGACCGGTTCCACCCGGTGTGTCGTCGAATCGAAGGTCGGCACGGCTGACGCCCCGACAGCCCAGTGCTTGATGCGCCGTTAACGACAGTTCTTGGACACGCTGGTAAACATTTGGTTTAAGTTCGGCCGGGAGGACGTGGATCGACCCCCCCGGGGCGTATTTGGCGTCGTAGTCGTACCAGTCGCCCGTCGCGGCCTTCACCTCGATCACGCCGAGGGCCCTGTCGCCCATCACGCCGCAGGTCAGTTCGCGGCCGGCTATGTAAGGTTCTGCAAGGACTTGCTCGCCGAACGTCCACTCCTCGGAGGCGAGGATCTGGGGCGGGTGCGAGCGGCCGTCGCGCACGATGATCACACCCACCGATGAGCCTTCCGCGATGGGTTTCACGACGTAGGGTGGCGGCAGGGGGTGTGTCTTGGCGGCCGCATGACGGTTAACGATCCGGCCCTCCGGCACGTCGACGCCGGCGGCGCGCATAACGGTCTTGGCCCGCTCCTTGTTCATGGCGAGCGCCGAGGCGAGGACGCCGGAATGGGTGTAGGGGATCTTGAGGATCTCCAGGAGACCCTGAATCGTGCCGTCCTCGCCGTCCGGGCCGTGCAGCGCGTTGAAGGCGACGTCCGGCCTGAGCGCCGACAGCACCGAGGCGATGTCGGGACCGACATCGACCCGCGTGACCCGGTAGCCCTCGCCTTCCAGGGCGTCGGCGCAGGCCTTGCCGGAATTGAGCGAGACTTCGCGCTCGGCGGAGGTGCCGCCCAGCAGGACGGCGACGTGCTTGGACATCAGGGCACCTCGAATAGGTTTGCTTCAGTCAGGATCTGAACGCACCCGAACGGTCGCCGCGGCAGCCGAGCATCGGATCTCGGCCGCACCGGCGCGTCCGGAACACCGCTCTCACGTTGCGCCGGTGGGCCGGCCGATGCGCCGGATCTCCCAGCGCAGCTCGACCCCGCTCGTCTCGCGCACCCGCCGACGAACTTCCTCGCCGAGTCCCTCGATATCGGCCGCGGTCGCGCTGCCGGTGTTGATCAGGAAGTTGCAGTGCATCTCGCTGACCTGGGCGCCGCCCCGCCTCAGCCCGCGGCAGCCGGCGGCGTCGATCAACTGCCACGCCTTGCCGCCTTCCGGGTTGGCGAAGGTCGAGCCGCCGGTGCGCTCCCGGATCGGCTGGGCGGCCTCGCGGGCGGCGGTGACCCGCTCCATCTCGGCCTCGATGGCCGCCCGTTCGCCGGGCCTGCCCCGGAACAGGGCGCTCGTGAGGATCACATCCTCCGGCACGCCCGAATGCCGGTACGAGAAGCCCATGTCGGCGTGGGTGAAGGTGCGCGCCTGCCCCTTGCGATCGATGCCGCGAGCCTCAACCAGCACGTCGGTCGTCTCGCCACCATGCGCGCCCGCGTTCATGCGCAAGGCCCCGCCGATCGAGCCGGGGATGCCGCGATAGAAGGCGAGCCCGTCGAGCCCGGCCTCAGCCGCGGCCTTGGCGAGGCGCATGTCCGGGACTGCGGTGCCGACCGCCAGCGTGTCGCCATCGATCGCAACGCTGCCGAAGGCCTTGCCGCCGAGGCGCACGACGACACCGGGGATGCCGCCGTCCCGCACGATCAGGTTCGAGCCGAGCCCGATCACCGTGACGGGCACGTCCGGATCGAGGGACGCGAGCAGGCGGGCGAGATCCTCCTCGTCGGCCGGCGTGAACAGGATTTCGGCCGATCCGCCGACCCGGAACCACGTCAGGTCGGCGAGCGGCTGGTCGGCGAGCAGGCGCCCGCGGAGGTCGGGCGCGGCGGCCCGGATGCGATCGTGCAGAGAGGCGGTCATCTGTGTGTCTCCCCTCGTCCCGCCTGCGGGAAGAGGGATGCGGCGATCCTGGTGTCGCCGCATCGGGGTGGCAGCGGACGCTGCGAGGCCGGGGTCCGGAGAGTCACCGCCGGGTTCATCCTCAGAGCGCAGCCCAGTGTAGACGGTCGAAGGTGCCGCCGGCCCGAGAGGCCTCTCGGGGCAGGCTCATGCACCGCGCCTACCGTCCCCGCGCGGCGAGTTCGCCCGGCAGCGCGTAGGCCCATTGGGTGATGGTGCCGGCCCCGAGACAGACCACGTAGTCGCCGGGCTTGGCGAGGTCCGCGATGATCCCGGCCAGCTCCTCCGGCCGCTCCAGCGCCCGTGCGTCGCGGTGGCCGCGGGAGCGGAGACCCGCCACGAGGCTGTCGCGGTCGAAGCCCTCGATCGGCTGCTCGCCGGCCGCGTAGACCGGCGCGACGATGACCGTGTCGGCATCGTTGAAGCAGGTGCAGAAATCGCCGAACAGCGACTGGAGGCGGGTGTAGCGGTGCGGCTGCACGACCGCGACGACGCCGTGCTCGGTCGAGGCCCGGGCGGCCTTGAGCACCGCCTTGATCTCCACCGGATGGTGTCCGTAATCGTCGAAGATCGTGGCGCCGTTCCACTCGCCGGTGCGGGTGAAGCGCCGCTTCACGCCGCCGAATCCGGCGAGCGCCTGGCGGATCGCGTCCGGCTTGACGCCGAGCTCGTGCGCGACGGCGAGCGCCGCCGTGGCGTTGAGCGCGTTGTGCTTGCCGGGCATCGGCAGCACGAGATCCTCCATCTCCATCCGGTAGCCGGGGCGACGGTCGCGGATCATCACCCGGAAGCGGCTCTGGCCGCCGCGCAGGTCCACGTCGATCAGGCGCACGTCGGCCTGCGGATTCTCACCGTAGGTGATGATCCGCCGGTCCTCGATATGGCCGACGAGGTCCTGCACCACCGGATGATCGATGCACATCACCGCGAAGCCGTAGAACGGGATGTTGTCGATGAAGCGCCGGAACGCGTCCTTGATGGCGTCGAACGAGCCGAAATGGTCGAGGTGCTCGGGATCGATGTTGGTGACGATCGCGACATCGGCCGGCAGCTTCAGGAAGGTGCCGTCCGACTCGTCGGCCTCCACCACCATCCACTCGCCCGCGCCCATCCGGGCGTTGGTGCCGTAGGCATTGATGATGCCGCCGTTGATCACGGTCGGGTCGAGGGCGCCGGCGTCGAGCAGGGTCGCGACCAGCGAGGTGGTCGTGGTCTTGCCGTGCGTGCCCGCGATGGCGACGCAGGACTTGAAGCGCATCAGCTCGGCCAGCATCTCGGCCCGGCGCACGACCGGGAGACGGCGCTCCCGTGCGGCCTGCAACTCGGGATTGTCACGCCGGATCGCCGTCGAGACCACGACCAGGGCGGCCTCCGCGACGTTGTCGGCATTGTGGCCGACGAAGGTGCGCATGCCCTTCTCGGCGAGACGGCGGACATTGGCGTTGTCGGACGCGTCCGACCCCTGCACCGTATAGCCGAGGTTGTGCATCACCTCGGCGATGCCGGACATGCCAATGCCGCCGATGCCGATGAAGTGGATGGGTCCGAGCTTGTCGGGCAGCTTCATGGGTCGAACCGTCTGGTGGCGGGATCGCCGGTGCGAAATCCCTTGAGGATCAGGTGCGGGCGGCCGTCTGGATGACGACCTCGGCCAGCCGCTCGGCGGCGTCGTGGATGCCGGCGCTTCTGGCCGCATCGGCCGCCGCGGTCAATTTTGCCGGCGTCTCGAAGCAGGCGGTGAGGTCCGCCACGAGGCGATCCGGCGTGAAATCGGCCTGCTTCACGGCCAAAGCCGCGCCGATCGCCTCGAGGGTCGCGGCGTTGGCGGCCTGGTCCTGATCCAGCGCGCCGGGCAGCGGCACGAGGATCGCCGGGCGGCCGATCGCCGCCAGTTCCGAGACCGTGGAAGCGCCCGATCGCGAGACCACCAAGTGGCTTGCCGCCATGCGGGCGGGCAGGTCCTTGAAGAACGGCGCCGCCTCGATCCCCGCGAGCCCCATGGCAAGGTAGCGGTTCTGCACTGCCGTCAGATCCTCCGGCCGGACCTGCTGGACGAGGTGCAGCCGGGCGCGCAGCGCGTCGGTCAGGCGCGCGATCGCCTCGGGGACGACCTCGCCCATGACCCGGGCGCCCTGGCTGCCGCCGAACACCAGGAGGCGCAGGACCGCGTCCGGGCCGAAGGCCGGATACGGGGTCTTGGCCGCCTCGATGACGGCCGGGCGGAGCGGGTTGCCGGTGTGGATCCGGGGGGCCTGCGCCTTGTCGGGCACGCCGCGCACGACCTTGAAGCCGGTGGCGATGGCGCGGGCGCCTCGCGCCAGGAAGGCGTTGGCCCGGCCCATCACGGCGTTCTGCTCGTGCAGGATCGTCGGCACGCGCAGGATCTGACCGGCGAGCACCGGCGGGACGGTCGGGTAGCCGCCGAAGCCCACGATCGCGGCCGGGTTGATCCGGCGGATCTCCTTGGCGGCCACGCCGAAGCCGCGGCCGAGCGTCAGCACGGCGCCGGCCCGCTTCAGCGGCGACCGGCCGGACGGCGTCGCCGACGCGATGGTCACCACCTCGGAGGCCGGGAACTCGGACGCGATCGCGTCGACCCGGGCATCGGTGGCGAGCGCCACCCTTACGCCACGGGCGCGCAGCGCGTGGGCGAGACTCTCGGCCGGGAACAGGTGGCCGCCGGTGCCGCCCGCGCAGAGCAGGATCGTGGGGGTGAAGACCGTCACCGCATCACTCCGGCGACGGTAGCGGGCGCGGTGCCGGGGGGCTTCTGGCTGAGCATCACGGTGCGGGGGCGCTTGCGGGTCAGGGCGACGAGGAAGCCGGTGCCGAGCGCCAGCGAGATCAGCGAGGAGCCGCCGTAGGAGACGAAGGGCAGCGTCATGCCCTTGGCGGGCATCAGCTGGGTGTTCACCGCCATGTTGATGCAGGCCTGGAGGCCGAACAGCGTGGTCAGGCCGGTGATCGCCAGCCGCGAGAAGGTGTCGTCCGTGCGCCGGGCGAGCTTGAGGCCGCGCAGCACGATGAAGGCGAACAGGGCCACGAGGCACAGGCAGACGATCACGCCGAATTCCTCGCCGGTGACCGAGAAGATGAAGTCGGTATGCGCGTCCGGCAGGTGGCGCTTGGCCACGCCCTCCCCCGGGCCCGTGCCGAACCAGCCGCCCGAGCGGAACGATTCGCGCGACCAGAAATCCTGGAAGCCGCCGCCGGAATCCCGGTCGAGGAACTTGTTGAAGCGCTCACGGACGTGATGGAAGAACAAGTAGGCAGCGAAGACACCCCCAAGGCCCAGCACGCCGAGGACGGCCACCCAGATCAGGTGGAGGCCGGCCACGAAGAACAGCGCGCACCACACCATGGTAATCAGCATGGTCTGGCCGAAATCGGGCTGGAGCAGCAGCGGCACGATGGTGATCGGCAGGAGCAGCAGCGCCAGGATGCCGCCCGGCATGTCGCGGCGCTGCGCACCCTCCGAGAAGGCCCAGGCGGCCACGACCACGAAGGCCGGCTTCACGAATTCCGAGGGCTGCAGGCCGAAGGAGCCGAACTGGATCCAGCGATGCGCGCCCTTGATCTCGGGGCCGAACTTGCCGGCGAGCAGGCACAGGACGACGCCGCAGACCCAGGTGATCAGCGCGAGCCGGCGGATGCCGCGCAGGGACAGGAACGAGACCGCGCAGATCAGCAGGATCGTCGGGGCGAGATACATCGCCTGCCGGTTCAGGAAGTAGAAGGTCGGCAGGCCGATCCGCTCGGCCACCGGCGGGCCGCCGCCCATCAGGAAGACGAGCCCGGCCACCATCAGGGCGAACAGGGCCGCGAGGAGCCCGCGATCGACCGTCCACCACCAGTCCGTCAGGGGGGTGCGTTCCGCGCGTGACATCATGCCGGGCAACGACTCCAGGCCGCGCGGATGCCGATCCGCGCGGGTCGGAGTCGATCCTGTGCAGGAATGGTAAACGGAGACTTATGCGTGGCGATGCTGCGCCGCCGACTCTGTCCGTGCCGTGGCGCCGGTCGAGCGCCGAAGCCAGATGTCGGTGCTGCCGATACCGCCCGAGAGGCGGTGAAAACCTCACGCGTGTCGTTCGAGTTCCATCGTCCAAAGAACAGATATCACTCTATGTTAATACCCTCGATGCAACTCTTGGATGTCAGTTGCGGATCGGCGAGCCACCTGAACCGGGTGCCGCTCGGCGATGCCGGATCCGCCAAGCGGAAGCTCCCTCGCCATGTTCTCTGCCCTGAACGTCCGTGAAGCGCAGGCCAAGCTCGCGGCCCTCGACCGCGTTCAGGGCGTCATCGAGTTCGACCTCTCCGGGAAGATCCTCTCGGCCAACAGCAATTTCCTGGCTGTGGTCGGCTACACGCTGCCGGAGATCGTCGGGCAGCACCACAGCATGTTCATGGATCCGGCGCAGCGGGACTCGCCCGAGTACCGCGCGCTCTGGGAGCGCCTGCGTTCGGGCACGTTCGAGAGCGGACAGTTCCAGCGGGTCGGCCGGGGCGGCCGCAGGATCTGTATCCAGGCGTCCTACAATCCGGTGCTCGACAGCCGCGGCCGGCCCTACAAGGTGGTGAAATTCGCCACCGACATCACCCAGCAGCGGACCGAGGAGGCCGACCGCGCGGGACAGATCGAGGCCATCCACAAGGTGCAGGCCGTCATCGCGTTCGACCTCGACGGTACGGTGCTTGAGGCCAACGACAACTTCCTGGCCGCGATGGGCTACACACGAGGGGAAGTGATTGGGCAGCACCACAGCCTGTTCGCCGAGCCCGGCCAGCGCGACAGCGAGGCGTACCGCGCGTTCTGGGCGGCGCTGCGGAACGGGACCTATCAGGCGGCGCAGTTCCGGCGCGTCGGCAAGGGCGGTCGCGAAGTCTGGATTCAGGCGTCCTACAACCCGATCTTCGATGCCGCCGGCCGGCCCTACAAGGTTGTGAAGTTCGCCACCGACATCACCGACCAAGTCCGCCTTCTCGCCGACCTGCGCACGCTGATCGACCGGAACTTCGGCGAGATCGAGCAGGCGGTGACGCACTCGACGCGGGCGGCCGCCCTGGCCTCCTCGGCCGCGGACTCGACCTCCGGCAACGTCCAGACCGTGGCGGCGGCGGCCGAAGAGCTGGCCGCGTCCGTGGCGGAGATGTCGCAGAGCATCGTCCGCTCGCAGGGCGCCACCGACACCGCCTATGCCTGCGTCCAGGAGGCGGACGGCCACACCAAGCGCCTCGCTGAGACCGCGACCGCGATGACCAGCATCGTCGGCCTGATCCAGAACATCGCCGGCCAGATCAACCTGCTGGCGCTCAATGCCACGATCGAGGCGGCCCGCGCCGGCGAGGCGGGCCGCGGCTTCGCGGTCGTCGCCTCCGAGGTGAAGGCGCTGGCCGATCAGGCAGCGCGCGCCACCGGGCAGATCAACGGCGAGATCGCCAGCGTGCAGCGCGTCTCGCAGGAGGTGGTGGGAGCGCTGAGCTCGATCGGAACCTCGGTCTCGGTGATGCGCGAGACCGTCGTGGCGACCGCGGCGGCCATCGAGGAGCAGAGCGCGGTGACGCGCGATCTCGCCGAGAACATGCAGAGCGCTGCCGGGGCGGTCACGGCGATCACCGGCAATATTGGGGCGATCGTTCAGTCCGTGGCCGACGTTTCGCAGGCGGTGGGCACCACCCGCGACGCCGCCAAGGTGCTGGCGCGCTGAGGCGGCGCTGCCTCAGGGCAGCGCCTGCACCAGCTCCCGGAAACGGTTGCCGCGGATCTCGAAGTTCCGGAACTGGTCGTAGGAGGCGCAGGCCGGCGAGAGCAGCACAACGGGCTCCGGGGCGCCCGAGGCGGCAGCGTTCTCGGCGGCCTTCGGGACCGCCACCTCCAGGGTCTCGCAGCGGGTGTAGGGGACGGCGCCCTCCAGCGTCGCCGCGAAGGCATCGGAGGCGGCGCCGATCAGGTACGCGTGGGCGACCCGCTCGAAATACGGCACCAGCGGGAAAATGCCGCCGTCCTTCGGCTTGCCGCCGAGGATCCAGTGGATGTCCCGGAAGGCCGTGAGCGCCTTCTCGGTCGAATCCGCGTTCGTCGCCTTCGAATCGTTGACGAACAGCACGGGCCCGCGCCGCCCGACCTCTTCCATCCGGTGCGGCAGGCCCGGGAACGAGGTCAGCCCGGCCTGGATCTCCGCGGGTGAGAGGCCGAGCGCCCGCGCCACCGCCACGGCCACCGCGGCGTTCTGCCAGTTATGGGCGCCCCGGAGCGAGCCAATCCCGTTCACGTCGGCGAGCGCCGCACCGTCCGGATCGCGGACGATCCCGTCGCGCACGCTCAGCGCGTCGGTGCAGAGTGTCTCGCCGTGGGGCACGTGCACGCGCACGAGATCGGCGCCGCGCCGGTCGGCGATGGCTCGGCTGGGCGCATCGTCGATGCCGACCACCGCGAGGTCCGAACCGCGGATCAGGCGCTCCTTGATGGCCGCGTACTGCTCCATGGTGCCGTGGCGGTCGAGGTGGTCGGGGGTGATGTTCATCAGGACGCCGACGCTCGGATCGAGGCTCGGCGTCAGGTCGATCTGGAACGACGACATCTCGATCACGTGGACGCGGCCGGCGGCGGGCGGCTCCAGCGACAGGATCGCGGTTCCGATATTGCCACCCATCTGCACGTCGCGGCCTCCTTGCGCGAGCACGTGGGCGATCAGCGCCGTGGTGGTCGACTTGCCGTTGGTGCCGGTGATCGCCACGAACGGCGCCCCGGCGGCGTGGGCCCGGCGCTCGCGGCAGAACAGCTCGATATCGCCGATGATCTCGACATCCGCGTCGCGGGCGAGCCGGACGCTCCAGTGCGGCTCCGGATGGGTCAGGGGCACGCCGGGGCTGAGCACGAGCGCGGCGAAGCCCGACCACTCGGCCTCGCGCAGATCCTGCGTCTCGATCCCGGCCTCACGGGCCCGGGCGAGGCTGTCGGCATTGTCGTCCCAGGCCCGCACGCCGGCACCGCCCGCCTTCAGCGCCAGCGCGGTGGCGAGACCGGAGCCGCCGAGCCCGAACAGGGCGACGGTGCGGTCGGCGAAGGTGGTGATGGGCGTCATGGGAAGCTCGAGAAGCGAAAGGGGCCGGGCCGATCCCATCCAATTCCCTCATCCTGAGGTGCTCGCGTCAGCGAGCCTCGAAGGAGCCCTCCAGCGAGCGCGCGATCCCTGGAGGGCTCCTTCGAGGCCGCCGCTGCACGACGGCACCTCAGGATGAGGACCTGGGTGGGATCAGCCAGTTAAGGCGGCTCTCTATCACATTTTCTCAGCGCAGCTTCAGCGTCGCCAGTCCCGCCATGGCCAGGATGACGGCGATGATCCAGAACCGGATGACCACCTGCGGCTCCTTCCAGCCCTTCTGCTCGAAATGGTGGTGGATCGGCGCCATCCGGAAGACGCGCTTGCCGGTGAGCTTGAACGAGGCGACCTGGATGATCACCGACATCATCTCGAGGACGAACAGGCCGCCGACGATCGCCAGGACGATCTCGTGCTTCGTCGCCACCGCGACGGTGCCCAGGAGCCCGCCGAGGGCCAGGGAGCCGGTATCGCCCATGAAGATCTGGGCCGGCGGCGCATTGAACCAGAGGAAGCCGAGGCCGGCGCCGATCACGGCGCCGCAGACCACGGCGAGCTCGCCCGAGTCGCGGACGTAGTTCACCTGCAGGTAGCTCGCGGTGAACGAGTTGCCGACCAGATAGGCGATGAACCCGAAGGTGGCGCAGGCGATCATCACCGGCACGATCGCCAGGCCGTCGAGGCCGTCTGTCATGTTCACGGCGTTGCCGGCGCCCACGATCACGAAGGCGCCGAACAGCGGGTAGAACCAGCTGAGGTTCAGGAGCGCGTCCTTGAAGACCGGGAAGGCGAGCTGGTTCTGGAGCGCGGCCGGCGAGTAGACCGCGATCGTCAGGCAGGCCGCCATCGCGATCACCGCCTCGAGGGCCAGGCGGAACTTGCCCGAGAAGCCCTTGTGCGACTGCTTCGTCACCTTGAGGTAGTCGTCGTAGAAGCCGATGGCGCCGAAGCCGAGGGTGACGGTCAGCGTCACCCAGACGTAGTGATTGCGCGGGTTGGCCCAGAGCAGGATCGCCACGATCGCGCCCGCCAGGATCATCAGCCCGCCCATGGTCGGCGTGCCGCGCTTGGTCAGCAGATGGGTCTGCGGACCGTCCTCGCGGATCGGCTGCCCCTTGCCCTGGCGGATGCGCAGCAGCGAGATGATCCAGGGCCCGAACCAGAACACGAACAGGCCCGCCGTGAACAGCGCGCCGCCGGTGCGGAAGGTGATGTAGCGGAACACGTTGAGCGGCGTGAAGCTGCTGCTCAGGTCCGAGAGAAGGTACAGCATTCGGGCGCTCGGCCCCTTTGTTCAGGCGCGGGTTTCGGGGGGCGGCTCCGCGCGCTTCGAACGCGCGGGCCTGCCGGTCAGGGGGCTGTCGCCAGGGCGCGCCGCGCCTCGTCGACGGCGTAGCGGGCTTTCAGGGCCTCGACAATCCGGCCCATGCGGCTGCCGTTCGATCCTTTGACCATCACGGCATCGCCAGGCCGGAGCGTCCGGGCGAGCGGTTCCAGCAGGTCCGCGGACGTATCCGCCACGGCGCCGCGGCGGCTCACCGGCAGGGCCTCGAACAGGTGGCGCATCAGCGGGCCGGCCGCGAAGACGAGGTCGATCCGGGCCGCCTCGATCGCGTCGGCAAGGCCGCGATGCAGGTCGGGGGCGGCGGCGCCCAGTTCCAGCATGTCGCCCAGCACGGCGATCCGGCGGCCGCGGGGCCCGGTCTCGATCCCCGCGAGCGTCGCGAGCGCCGCCCGGACCGCCACGGGATTGGCGTTGTAGCTCTCGTCCACCAGGTAGGCGGTGCCGCCGCCGATCTCGAGGGCGGTGCGCTCGCCGCGCCCGGCCGGCGGCGTCAGCCCGCCGAGCGACAGGGCGGCGCGTGCGAGGTCGGCCCCGAGGCTGTGGACCACCGCCATCACACCCAGCGAATTCAGCGCCGCGTGCCGGCCGGCCGTGCCGAGCTTGTAGGTGACGGGCTGGCCCATCACGAGGGCATCGGCGACCGACAGGTCGGGGCGGAGCACGATCTTCAGGGCGCGCACGTCGGCATCCGGGTGCTCGCCGAAGGTGATCACCCGTCCCGCCCGGGAGGCCTGCGCGTGGGCCGCGAGCCGGTCGAAATGCTGGACGTCGCGGTTGATGATCGCGACGCCGCCGGGCTGGAGGCCGGAGAAGATCTCGCCCTTGGCGTCCGCGATGGCCGCGAGCGAGGCGAAATGCTCGATATGGGCGGGCGCGATCGTGGTGATCAGCGCGATGTCGGGCCGGACCTGGGCGGTCAGCGGCACGATCTCGGCCGCGTGGTTCATGCCGATCTCGAACACGCCGTAGCGCGTGGCTTGCGGCATCCGCGCCAGCGTCAGGGGCACGCCCCAGTGATTGTTGTAGGAGGCCGCCGAGGCGTGGGTCTCGCCCTGCCCGGAGAGCACGTGGCGCAGGGCCTCCTTGGTCCCGGTCTTTCCGACCGAGCCGGTCACCGCCACGACCTGGGCCTTCGTGCGGGTGCGCGCCGCCGCTCCGAGCCGGGTCATCGCCGTCAGCACCGGATCCGCACCCGTCTCGGGGACCGCCAGGACCGGGCCATGAGGCGCGAGGTCGCCGGCGCGGGCTTCGGCCACCACGGCGGCGCCGGCCCCGCGGCCGAGGGCGTCGGCCACGAAGTCGTGGCCGTCGCGGGCGTCGCCCCGGATGGCGAAGAACAGGTCGCCGGGCTGGAGCGTGCGGGTGTCGATCGAGGCGCCACCGATCGGGCGCTCGGCGCCGATCAGCCGCCCGCCCGTCGCGGCCTCGAGTTCCTCCCGCGTCCAGAGTGCGGTCATGGTCAGCCCCCGGTCACCTTCAGGTCGCCTCGGCGATCGCCGTGCGCAGGACCTCGTGGTCCGAGAACGGCAGCGTCCGATCCCCCACGATCTGGCCGGTTTCATGACCCTTGCCGGCCACGACCAGCACGTCGCCCGGCCCGAGACGCCGCACGGCCGTGCGGATCGCCTCGGCGCGGTCGCCGATCTCTCGCGCCCGGCGCGGCGTCGAGGATCGCCCGACGGATCGCGGCGGCCGCCTCGGTGCGCGGATTGTCGTCGGTGATGATCACGGTGTCGGCGAGGCGCTGCGCGATCGCGCCCATCAGCGGCCGCTTGCCCCGGTCGCGGTCGCCGCCGCAGCCGAACACCACGACCAGGCTTCCGGAGGCGAAGGGGCGGAGCGCGGTCAGCACGCTCTCCAGCGCCTCGGGCTTGTGGGCGTAGTCGACGAGGCAGAGCCCGCCCCGGGCCTCGCCGATCCGCTCCATGCGGCCCGGCACGCCGGTGAGATGGTCGAGGGCCGCGAACACGCCGTCGGGATCGGCGGCACCCGCCGGGGTTGCCAGGGCGAGGCCGGCCGCCACCAGGGCGTTCTCGACCTGGAATTCCCCGACGAGCGGCAGGCGCAGCTCCCGGGCCCGCCCCTGGAAGACCAGGCGCACGGCCTGCGCGAACCCCTCCGTCCGGACCGACTCGACGTGCAGATCCCGGCCGCCGCGCCCGACCGTTCGGATCGGCCGCCCCGCATCCTCGGCCGCGGCGATCACCCGGTCCGCATAGGCGCCGTCGGCGTTCACGATCGCCGGGCAGCCGGACGGCAGCAGGTCGGTGAACAGGCGCAGCTTGGCCGCGAGGTAGTCCTCGATGCTCGCGTGGTAGTCGAGGTGGTCCCGCCCGAGATTGGTGAAGCCCGCCGCGTCGAGCCGCACGCCGTCGAGACGGCGCTGCTCGATCCCGTGCGAGGACGCCTCCATGGCGAGGTCGGTGATGCCGTCCGCGGCGAGCCGCGCCAGCGTCTGGTGCAGCGTCACCGGATCCGGGGTGGTGAGCGAGCCGTACTGCGCGCCGCGGTTCGTGACGATCCCGACGGTGCCGAGGCTCGCGGCCTCGCGGCCGAGGCGTGCCAGGATCTGGCGGACGAAGTCGGCCACCGAACTCTTGCCCGCGGTACCGGTCACGGCCACCACGGTGTCGGGCTGCCGGCCGGCAAGCCGCGCCGCCGCGAGGGCCAGGGCGCGGCGGGCGTCGGCCACCGCGATCCAGGCGACCGCCTCCGGCAGATCGGCGGGGCGCGTCCCCTCCCCCGCCACCGCCACCGCGCCGCGGTTGGCGGCCTGCGCGGCGAAGCGGCGACCGTCGGCCTTGGTGCCCGGCACGGCCACGAACACCGTGCCCGTCGCGACCTGCCGGCTGTCGGCGGTCAGGTCCGACACCGTCAGGTCGGCGGCCGCTCCTGAGGCTTCCGGGAAGAGGTCGGCGAGCCGCGCGCTCATGACGCCACCATCACGGGCCGCCGAGCTGGTTGATGTGGTAGGCGTTGAGCTTGACCATCTGCGGGAACGGCCTCACCGGCGGCTCGAACTGCGGCGGCAGGCCCAGGATCGGCGCCACCCGCTCGATCACCTTGCCGGTGACCACGCCGGAGTTCCAGGCCGCCGTGGCGTAGCCGCCGGATTCCGGCAGGCCCTGCGGCTCGTCCATGATCGTGACGAACAGGTACTTCGGGTCGTTCATCGGCGCCGCCGCCATGAAGGTCGTGAACAGGCGGTTGTGGATGTAGCGCCCGCCGATCACCTTCTCGGCGGTGCCGGTCTTGCCGCCGACGAAGTAGTACGGGATCGCCGCCTTCTTGGCCGAGCCTTCGGAGGCATTGAGGCGCATAATGTAGCGCATCGCCTCGGAGGTCTGGGGCGAGAGCACGTGCGTAGCGCGGGCCTTGTCGTCCGGATTCGCCTTCAGGAAGGTCGGGGTGATCAGGTCGCCGCCATTGGCGATGGCCGCCACCGCGGCCGCCGCCTGGATCGGCGCCACCGCGATGCCGTGGCCGAACGCGATGGTGATGGTGTTGATCTCGGTCCAGCGGGACGGGACGATCGGCGCCGCGCTCTCGGGCAGCTCGGTGCGCAGCCGGTCGAGCAGGCCCATCTTCTTCAGGAAGGCCTTGTGGCCGGTGACGCCGACGCCGAGCGCCATCTTGGCCGAGCCGATGTTCGGCGAGTGGGTGAACACCTCCGGCATGGTGATGACGCGGTTGGTGCCGTGGTACTCGTGGATCTTCTGCCGGCCCCAGTTCAGCACGCCGCCGCGGGTGTCGAAGGTCGAGTTGACGTTATACTTGCCGGAATCGAGCGCCATGGCGAGCGTCATCGCCTTGAAGGTCGATCCCATCTCGTAGACGCCGACATTCATCCGGTTGATCCGGTCGGGCGACAGCGCGTCCTTCGGATCGTTCGGATCGAAATCCGGCATGGAGACCAGCGCGATGACCTCGCCGGTCTTCACGTCGAGGATCATCGAGGCGCCGGCCTTGGCCTTGAAGTGGTCGATGCCCCAGGCCAGCTCGTCGCGCACGGCGAACTGCGCGCGCAGATCGATGGAGAGCTGCACCGGCTTCAGGTCGGCCTGCTTGTTGACCAGCCCGAAGCTGTTGAGCGCCTGGAGGCCGGTGGAATCGATGTACTTCTCCATCCCGGCGATGCCGATGCCGTCGAGATTGGTCGCGCCCAGGATGTGGGCGGCGGCCGTGCCGTTCGGATAGACCCGCTGGTCGGGCAGGAAGCCGATGCCCGGGATGCCGAGCCTGTGGACCTCGGCCTGCTGCTTCGGGGTCAGCTCGCGCTTGACCCACACGAAGCCGGCGCCGCTCCGGCCCTTGCGCGAGGCCAGCTTGGCCCGCAGCTCGGTGGCGTTGAGTTCCGGCAGGACCGCGGTGAGCAGCTCGACCGCCTCGTCCTTATCGTAGATGTTGCCGGGCTCGGCAAAGACCGAGACCGTGCGGATGTCGGTGGCCAGGATCTCGCCGTTGCGGTCGGCGATGTCGGGCCGGAACGCCGTCGAGGAGGCGGCCGCGACCCTGTGCTCCTGGCTGGGCGGCTCGCCGAAGATCGCCATCATCAGGAGCTTGGCCGAGATCGTCCCGAACACGGCGACGAAGACCAGGCCGACCAGGGCGACGCGCATGTGCGACCGCTCGATCGCCAGCCGGAACATGCTGCGCAGGAACGCCTTGGCCCGCTCGGCGCGATCCACCGGGACGTGCTCGTCCTCTGCGAGGACGCGCGGCGCGTTGGCGGCATGCACCAGCGCCGCCGCCTCCAGCAGGGCGGCCTCGTGCTCCGGAACATGCGCGTCGGCCGCCTGCGTCTCGGCTGCCGCGTCTGCGATCTGGTCGGCGTCTTCGGACACGGGGATTACCTCGAAGCCGTCGTCGGGGTGCGGGTGGTGGTGACGGTGCGGGTGATCGAGCCGGTGGTGCGCGGCTCGATCGCACCCTTGTCCTTGGGCGTCGCGGTGGCCGCGAGCAGCCGTCCGATCTCGTCGCCGCGCTCCGGACGGGCGGGCAGATCCGAGAGGCGCGCCAGGTGGCTCGTGCCGATCGGCTCCAGGGCGAGATGCTTGTCGACCGCCGCCTGCAGCCGGTCAGGCCGGGTCAGGAGCTGCCACTCGGCGCGCAGCACCGCGATCGCCTGCCGTTCCGCATGCAGGGCGGTCTGCAGCTTCGACACCTGACCGCCCTGGTAGAGCGTGTCGTACTTGATCGAGTAGGCGTAGATCGCCGAGGCGACGAGGCCGGCCACGGCCAGCAGGTTCAGGAGGCGGATCATCGGCGATGGCCCCCGCGGGCGGCTTCGGGCAGGCTTGCCAGGGCGGTCAGCGCCGCGAGCGGCTCGGGCACGTCGGACTCCGTGCGCTCCGCCGCGCGGAGCTTCGCCGAGCGGGCGCGCGGGTTGCGCGCCGTCTCGGCCTCGCCCGGCAGGACCGGGCCTTTGGTCACGAGGTTGAAGCTGCGGACCACCTCGGCCGGAGCGCCCGGCAGGTGGCGCGACCCTTGCGCGGAGCGGCCGCTGCGGGCCGCAAAGAACTGCTTGACGATCCGATCCTCGAGCGAGTGGAACGTCACCACGGCGAGGCGGCCGCCGGGCCTCAGAACCCGTTCGGCCGCGTGCAGGGCGCGCACCAGCTCGCCGAGTTCGTCGTTCACCGCGATGCGCAGTCCCTGGAAGGTCCGCGTCGCCGGGTGGATGTGGCTGCCGGGCTCCGCCCGCACCACGCCGGCCACAAGCTCGGCGAGCTGCGCTGTGGTCTCGATCCGGCCGCGGCGGCGCGCCTCGTGGATCGCCCGCGCGACGGCGCGCGAGCGCCGCTCCTCGCCGTAATGGTAGATGATGTCGGCGAGCACCGTCTCGTCGGATTCATTGACGATGTCGGCGGCGCTGGGGCCGTCGCCGCCCATGCGCATGTCGAGAGGGCCGTCGTTGCGGAACGAGAACCCCCGCTCCGGCACGTCGAGCTGCATCGACGAGACGCCGATGTCGAGCACCACCTGATCGGCCTGCCCCACACCGGCCTCGGCCAGGAGGGTGTCGAGGTTGCCGAAGCGGCCCGGGATCAGGCGGAGGCGCCCCCGCGACGCGGCGACCAGGCTCTGCCCGGCGGCGATCGCCGTGGGATCACGGTCGATCGCCACGACCTGCAGGGCCGGATCCCGATCCAGCAGGGCGCGCGTGTAGCCGCCCGCTCCGAACGTGCCGTCGACGGCCAGTCCGCCGTCGGTGCTGAGCGTCGCGACCACCTCGCCGAGCAGCACCGGCACGTGCGGCTGAGCCGACGGGGACGAGGCCTCGGACTCGGTGCCGCTGCGCCGGACGGAGGCCGGAGGCTCAGCCGAAGGGCGGCGGCGGGTCATGGGCACCTCCGCCGGGAGACGCAGACCGGAGCGGAAGGGCGACGCGGACCGGGGAACCGGTCGCGGATGCGGCTCGTGCGTCTCATGATGCCCTGGACCGGGCCGCGCGAGCGCGGCGCGCGTGACGGGAACGGCATCGAATTCGGAGCGCGCAAAACGCCGCGCTCGGACGGGACCTGCACTGAGGCAGGTTGCGCCCGGCGATCCGATACACGCCGTTGACGGGAGGATGCCGGGTATCATGGGCCTCGGAGGATCGTCAACGCACAAGCTTGGCGCTGCCGCGCGATCCGATCTGACCCTGGCAAGGTTAACCGAAGGTTTTCGTCGCGCCGGAAATTTGATCGGACCCGACGTCCGGTTGCGGGGCCCGCGTCGCCCGTAAGGCACTGGCGGGGCTTCTGTTTTGAGGGCTTGTGGATCAGCCGGCCTGTAAGCCGGGTTCTGTAGGGCCGGAGCGCTTGCACGCCCCGACGTGGCAGCCATTCCTCTGGGACGGTCGTTGCCGACCGCCTCGAGCAACCAACCCGGGCGACTGGCCTGGAGAGCGGGCCTGCCCCTCTTGCGAAGGGCGCGCCGCCCCTATTCGGTCTTGCTCCCGGTGGGGTTTGCCGTGCCGTCCGCGTTGCCGCGTCCGCGGTGCGCTCTTACCGCACCCTTTCACCCTGACCCCGGACGGATCCGGGGCGGTCTGCTCTCTGTGGCACTGTCCCTGGGGTCGCCCCCGCCGGACGTTATCCGGCACCGTCTCTCCATGGAGCCCGGACTTTCCTCCCCGGACGCTCGCGCGTCCGGAGCGGCCGCCCGGCCGGCTGATCCGCGGGCAGATGCGCCCGCGCCGCCGTCCGGGTCAAGGCCGGTTACCAGCTCCCGGTGTTCTCCATCGACGCCCAGGGCTCCTGCGGCGCCTTCGCGCCGCCCTTCTGGAGGATCTCGATCGAGATGCCGTCGGGCGACTTCACGAAGGCCATGTAGCCGTCGCGCGGCGGGCGGTTGATGGTGACGCCCTTCTCCTGCAGCCGGCTGCAGAAGGCGTAGATGTCGCCGACCTGATAGGCGAGATGACCGAAATTGCGCCCGCCCGTGTAGGTTTCCGGATCCCAGTTGTAGGTCAGCTCCACGAGCGGCGACTTCGTCTCCTTCGCGCGCTCGGCGTCCCCGGGGGCGGCCAGGAAGACCAGCGTGAAGCGGCCCTTCTCGTTCTCGACGCGGCGGACCTCCTGGAGGCCGAACGTGTCGACATAGAAGGCGAGCGCCCGGTCGAGATCGGCGACCCGGACCATGGTGTGAAGAAATTCCATCGGGCGACGATCCCTCTGTTGGCGAGGGCTCTGACGGCGCCCTCGGCGGGTACGGACATGACCGGCCGTGCCTGGGCGGCATCAGGAGGCGGCCATCAGGGCGGCCGGCCGATTGCTGCGCTAGCTAGGGCCGCGCCGCCGGTCGAGTAGCCCGCTTCGACGGCAAACGCCCGCTCCGCTCCAGCAAGGCCGGACCCGTGAGGCGTCCGTCAGGGCTTGGCGAGGCCGATATCGGCGGCCAGCTCCTTCATTCGTTCCGGCGCGGAGGCCTTCCGCTCGCTGTAGCGATCGACCAGATAATCCGCCCGCTCGCGGGTCAGCAGGGTGAACTTCATCAGCTCCTCGCACACGTCCACGACGCGTTCGTAGAGGGGGCTTGGCTTCATCCGACCGTCGTCGCCGAACTCACGATAGGCCATCGGCACGGAGGATTGGTTGGGGATGGTGATCATCCGCATCCAGCGACCGAGCAGGCGCAGCGAGTTCACCGCATTGAAGCTCTGCGATCCGCCAGAGACCTGCATCACCGCCAGCGTACGGCCCTGCGTCGGGCGCACGCTGCCCTCGCTCAGAGGCAGCCAGTCGATCTGGCTCTTCATCACGCCGGTCAGGTTGCCGTGGCGCTCCGGCGAAACCCAGACCTGGCCTTCCGACCAGAGCGAGAGCGCCCGCAGTTCCTGAACCTTTGGATGATCCGCCGTGCTGTCGTCGGGCAGCGGCAGCCCGTGCGCGTCATAGATCCGGACGTCGCCGCCCATGGCCTCCAGCAGCCGGGCCGCTTCCTGCGCCAGGAAGCGGCTGTACGAGCGCGCGCGCAGCGAGCCGTACAGAATCAGGAAGCGCGGCGCGTGTGGGAACGGTTCCGGAACGTGTAGCTGCGCTGCCGTCGGCAACGGGAGATGGGCTGCGCTGAGATGGGGCAACTCGTCGGTCGGACGAAGCGTACGCGCGGTCGGCTCGGACTTGTCCACGATGCAGCGGTCTCGTATGATCAAACGATGGTTTGAATGTTGAAGTGAAGATGGACGAACCGCAAGCCCTGGCGGCCTTTGTGGCGCTGGGTCAGGAGCATCGACTGCGAGCGCTACGCGCGCTGGTTGTGGCCGGGCCGGACGGCATGGCGTCCGGAAGCCTAGCCGGGGCGATCGGCGTGTCGCCCTCCACGATCTCCTTCCACCTGAAGGAACTGCAGCAGGCCGGGCTAATCCGGTCCCGCCGCGCCGGGCGCTCGATCATCTACAGCGCCGCCTACCCGGTTCTCTCCGGGTTGATCGCCTTTCTCATGACGGATTGCTGCCAAGGCCGTCCCGAGGTCTGCGCGCCGGCCGTGGCGGCCTTCTCGAACCCCGACCCTGCGGCACGTGAGGTGGACCATGCCTGATAGCGTCTTCGACGTCGTGATCTATCACAACCCATCCTGCGGCACGTCGCGGAACGTGCTGGCGATGATCCGCAATGCCGGGATCGAGCCGCACGTCGCCGAGTACCTGAAGACGCCGCCGAGCCGGACCCTGCTCGTGCAGCTGCTGGCGCGAGCCGGGCTCTCGGTGCGCGACATCCTGCGCGAGACGGGCACGCCGTTCGCGGAATTGGGGCTCGGCGATCCGGCCATCCCGGACGACCGGCTTCTGGACGCCATCGCGGCGCATCCGGTTCTGCTGAACCGGCCCCTGGTGGTGAGCCCTCTGGGCGTCCGTTTGTGCCGGCCCTCCGAGGCCGTGCTCGAGCTCCTTCCCCCGCAGCAGGGGGCCTTCATCAAGGAGGACGGAGAGCCGGTGGTGGACGAGCACGGCCGCCGCGTCGGTCTGGCGTGAGGGGCGCCTCTTCGTCGAGGATCGCGGCGATGGGCCGTTCTTCGCGCGGCGCTCCCGGCTCGGGGCCGACGCCCTGATGGCCAACCACACCAAGCGATGGCCTGTGATCTCCGCCCTCGGCGTGGTGCAGATCCTCGCCTGGGGTTCGTCCTACTACCTGCCCGCCGTGCTGGCCGAGCCGATCGCCCGGGATACCGGCTGGCCGCTGGCCTGGATCGTCGGTGGTCTCTCGGTCGGCCTTCTGGTCGCGGCCGCGGTCTCGCCGCGTGTCGGGGCAGCCATCCAGCGGCGCGGAGGCCGCCCGGTCCTGGCGCTGGCGGCCCTGCTCCTGGCCTCCGGGCTCACGATCCTCGGTCTCGCCCCTGCCCTGCCGGTCTTCCTGACCGGGTGGCTCGTAATCGGGTTCGGCATGGGCTGCGGCCTATACGATCCCGCCTACGCGACGCTCGGCCGGCTCTACGGCGCGGAGGCGCGCCCGGCGATCACGGCCCTGACGCTTCTGGGCGGTTTTGCCAGCACCGTCTGCTGGCCGCTCTCGGCGTTCCTGGTGGCGCATGTCGGCTGGCGCGGCGCCTGCCTCACCTACGCGGCGCTGCATCTGACGGTGACGCTGCCCCTCGTGCTCCTGGCGATCCCCGCTGCGCCCGGACAGGCCCTCGGGGCCGGCGGCGTGACCCGGCCGGTGCCGCCGCTGGTCCCCTGGCAGCGCCGAGCGGTCCTGCTGATGGCCGGCGTCCTCGTGCTGGGCGGCGCGATCATGGCGCTGGTGTCGGTCCACCTGATCACCCTGCTCCAGGCGCGCGGTGTCGGCCTCGCGGCGGCCGTCGGCTACGGCGGCCTGATCGGCCCGGCACAGGTCGGGGCCCGACTGATCGAGATCTCCGGCCGTGGGCGTCACCATCCGCTCTGGACGCTGACCGCCGCCTTCGCGCTCGTCGCCATCGGCCTGGTTCTGCTGGCGGCGCACCTGCCGGTGATCGGGCTGGCGCTCGTCCTCTACGGCGCCGGGAACGGCGTCTATTCCATCGCCCGCGGCACGGTTCCGCTCGCGCTGTTCGGCCCGGAACACTACGCCGCTCTGATCGGCCGCCTGGCACGGCCGGGGCTCGTCGCGCAGGCGCTCAGCCCGCCGCTGGGCGCCTACCTGCTAACCCGCATCGGTCCCGATGCCCTCTGGGGCGTGCTCGCCCTGCTGGCCACGGCCAATCTCGGCCTGATCGGCGGCCTGTGGCGCCAGAAGACGCGGTCCGACCGCGTTGCGCCCGGCGGCGCGAAGGACCAGAACGAGCCCGAACCGCACCCGGAGAGAGAGCCGCATGCGCACCGAGACGCCGCCGCTGATCCGCCTCGAGGAATATCGGCCGAGCGACTACCTGATCGACCGCGTCGACCTCGACATCCGCCTCGACCCGCACGCGACCCGGATCGACGCGACCCTGACGCTCCGCCCGAACCCGGCGGGTGAGGCAGGGGCGCCGCTCAACCTCGACGGCGATGACCTGCGGCTGGTCTCGGTCGACCTCGACGGCACGGCCCTCGCGGCCGATGCCTACACGGCGAGTCCGGCCGGCCTGAGCCTTCTCGCGCCGCCCCGAAAGCCCTTCACTCTGCGGCTCGTCACCGAGGTCGACCCGACAGCCAACACCAAGCTGATGGGGCTCTATCGCTCGAGCGGGGTCTACTGCACGCAGTGCGAGGCCGACGGCTTCCGGCGCATCACCTATTTCCTCGACCGGCCCGACGTGATGGCGGTCTACACCACGCGCATCGAGGCGGATCGGGCCGAGGCGCCGGTTCTCCTCGGAAACGGCAATCTCGCCGAAACGGGATCCGTCGGCGCGGATCGGCATTTCGCCGTCTGGCACGATCCGCACCCGAAGCCGGCCTACCTGTTCGCCCTCGTGGGCGGCCGCCTCGGCAAGGTCGAGACGCGGTTCACCACCATGGACGGGCGTCCGGTCACCTGCGCGGTCTATGTCGAGCCGGGCAAGGAGCCGCGGGCGGATTACGCCCTCGACGCGGTGATCCGCTCGATGGCCTGGGACGAGACCGCCTTCGGCCGCGCCTACGACCTCGACGTGTTCAACGTCGTCGCCGTGTCCGACTTCAACATGGGCGCCATGGAGAACAAGGGCCTCAACATCTTCAACGACAAGTACGTTCTGGCCAGCCCCGAGACGGCGACCGACGGGGATTACGCCGCGATCGAGGCGATCATCGCCCACGAGTATTTCCACAATTGGTCGGGCAACCGCGTTACCTGCCGGGACTGGTTCCAGCTCTGCCTGAAGGAGGGTCTCACGGTCTTCCGGGACCAGGAATTCTCCTCCGACATGCGCTCCCGGCCGGTGCACCGGATCGGCGAGGTGCGCTCGCTCCGAGCGCGCCAGTTCCCTGAGGATGCCGGGCCGCTGCGCCACCCGGTGCGGCCCCGGGCCTACGCGGAGATCAACAACTTCTACACGGCGACCGTCTACGACAAGGGCGCCGAGATCGTCCGGATGCTGCGCACGCTGCTGGGTGCCGAGGCGTTCCGGGCCGGCATGGACCGCTACTACGCCGACAATGACGGGCGCGCCGCCACGGTGGAGGATTTCCTGGCGGCCTTCGCGGCGGTCTCGGGTCGCGACCTGTCCGCCTTCGCCCGCTGGTACGAGCGCCCCGGCACGCCCCGCCTCGCCGTCACGGCCACCTACGACCCGGCGGCGGGACGCTACGCGCTCCGGTTCGCCCAGAGCCTGCCTGGAGAGGCGGGGCGGGACGGGCCGCCGCTGGTGATCCCGGTCGCCCTCGGCCTCGTCGGCGCGTCCGGCCCGCTCACCGAGGCGAGCTCCCCGGACGTGCGCGACGGCGTCTATGTCCTGGACCGGGCCGAGGCCGAGATCGTGTTCGAGGGCGTCTCCGAGGAGCCGGTCCCGTCGCTCCTGCGCGACTTCTCCGCGCCGGTGCGGCTCGATCTCCCCCTCTCCGATACGCAGAGCATGCGGCTGCTCGCGCAGGACAGCGACCCGTTCAACCGGTGGCAGGCCGCCCAGGACGTGAGCCTCCGCCTGATCCTCGACCCCGATCCGGGACGCGCCGATGCCTTCGCGGCCGCGCTCGGACGATTCCTCGGCGACGAGGCCCTGGCCGACCCGGCCTTCGCCGCCCTCGTCCTGGCGCTGCCGAGCGAGGGCGAGGCGGCGGATGCCGTGCCGTCCGATGTCGATCCCGACGCGATCCACCGGGCGCGGCATGACCTGCGGGCGCATCTCGGGACGGCGCTGCGGTCACGGCTCGAGCGCCTCGACGCGGCCCTCGCCCCCGCCGCAGGTGCTGCCTACAGCCCCGACGCGGCCTCCGCCGGTCGCCGATCGCTGCGCAACGCCGCCCTCGACCTCGTCGCGGCGGGCGATCCGGAGGCCGGCGCGGCGCGGGCCGCCGAGCGCCTGGCCGGAGCCACCAACATGACGGACCGCCTCGCCGCCCTCGGTACCCTCGCGCTGATACCCGGCGAGACCCGGGAGACCGCCCTGGCGGAATTCGCCGCGCGCTACGCCGACGAGCCCCTCGTGCTCGACAAGTGGTTCGCTATTCAGGCGCAGATCCCCGAGGCCGGGACGCTGGAGCGGATCACCCGGCTGCAGAGCCACCCCGCCTTCACCATCACCAACCCGAACCGGGTCCGCGCCCTGATCGGTAGCTTCGCGTTCGGCAATCCGACCCAGTTCACCCGGAAGGACGGAGGCGGGTTCTCACGCGTGGCCGAGACGGTCGCGGTCCTCGATTCGGCCAACCCACAGGTTGCCGCGCGGCTGCTGACAGCGTTCGGATCCTGGCGCCGGCTGGAAAAATCGCGTGCCGCCAAGGCGGTCGAAATGCTTAATTGGATCAAGGCGATCCCAGGCCTATCGCGGGACTCCGCCGACATCCTCGCACGGACTCTCGGAGACGGCTAAGTAGCTGAACTTACGGTAGAAAACTCTCATCGGGCGACCCGGCAACACCGGGCGTCCGTCAATCCCTCGGGCCAAAAAACCCGTGGACAAATGGCCCCCCGAGGTGATTGTATTCACACAGATTCGGGGGGGCAGGACGCCTCGACCGGTTCGCAGCTCCCACGGGCGAGGTTCGGCCATGCCGGAGGCGGGTTCCGCTTCCTTCTCCGCGCGTGCGGATTCGAGTCTCACCGTCTCGTGGCCGATGCGGGCGCGGGATCCGCGGCTCGGCCAAGCGGAGCGCTGGTTGCGCTATGCCGTGCCGGGCACGCTCGCGATGTTCCTGGCCTGCCTCGTCGGACTGGCGGCGCTCCACATCCAGGGTCAACGCGCCGAGATCCTGGCCGGCGCGCGCGCCGAGATCGAGGGCTTCGCTCGGCTGGCCGCGCGGGCGGTCGCGCCCGCCGGGACCGTCGCGTCGGACCTCCAGACCCTGTTGCCGGAAAGCGGTCGCTATCCGGGCCGGCGCCTGCTGCTGGTCCGGCCCGACACGCGCATCGCCGCCGCCCATCCGCCGCTTCCGGCCGACCTGACGACCCTCGCCCAGGTGCTCGGCGACGGCGAGCCGCTCTCGAGTCTCGGCGAGCGCGCCGGCGCCATGGCTCTCGAGCTTCCGGGCGGCGAGAGCGTGCTGGCCGCAGTGCACAGCCTGCCCGGCGGCGCCGGCCAGGTGGCGGTCCTCCAGCCGGTCGAGCCACTGCTGCGCGGCTGGAGCGCGCGGACCCGCGACCAGATCGTCCTGATCGCGGCTGCGGCCCTGGTCATCGTCGGCGTCGGCCTCGCCTACGGCCTGCAGACCCGTCAGGCGGCACGGGCCGACCGGGCTCGCGAGCAGATCCGCGGCCGCCTTGAGACGGCCCTGCGCCGCGGGGCCTGCGGCCTCTGGGACTGGGACGTCGCCCGGGGGCGGATCTACTGGTCCGACTCGATGTACAGCCTGCTCGGCTACCGGCGGCAGCACGAGTACCTTTCCTTCGGCGACGTCAACGGCCTAGTTCACCCCGACGACGGGGATCTCTACAGCCTCGCCCGGGGGCTTGCCGCCAACCAGACCTTCATCGACCACGCCTTCCGCATGCGCGGCGCCGACGGGGCCTATGTCTGGCTCCGCGCCCGGGCCGAGGTCGTCGCGGACGCGGCCGATGGCGGCCGCCACCTCGTCGGCATCGCCACCGACATCAGCGAGCAGCGGGCGCTCGAAGAGACCAACGCAGCGGCCGACATGCGCCTGCGTGATGCCGTCGAGGCGATCTCGGAGGCCTTCGTCCTCTGGGATACCGGAAACCGGCTGGTCCTGTGCAATTCGAAGTTCCGGCATCTCCACGCCCTCAGCCCCGAGGATGCCCAGGCCGGCCGCAGCTACATGGACGTGATGGGCCGGGGCGTGCTCCCGCAGGTCCGCCGCGAATCGCCCGATGCCGGCCGGGCCCTGATCGGAATGACGTCGCGCACCTTCGAGGCCGAACTCGCGGACGGCCGCTGGCTCCAGATCAGCGAGCGGCGCACCAAGGATGGCGGCTACGTCTCAGTCGGGACCGACATCACGAGCCTGAAGCGCAATCAGGAGCAGCTCCTGGCCTCGGAACGGGAATTGATCGAGACGGTCAAGGACCTCAAGCGCTCCCGCCGGACCCTCGAGTTGCAGACGCAGCAACTCGCCGACCTCGCCGAGCGCTACCTCGACCAGAAGGCCGCCGCCGAGGCCGCGAGCCAAGCCAAGTCCGAGTTTCTGGCCAACATGAGCCACGAGCTGCGCACACCGCTCAACGCCATCATCGGCTTCGCCGACGTGATGGAGAACGCGGTGCTCGGGCCGCTCGGGACTCCGCGCTACACCGAATATTGCCGCGACATCCGGGAGAGCGGCTCGCACCTGCTCTCGATGATCGGCGACATCCTCGACATGGCGCGGCTCGAGGCGCGCCGGGTGCGGCTGGATCCCCGCGCCATCTGCGCCGAAACGGCCATCGCGGCCGCGCTCGCGCCCGTCGAGGCCGCGGCCCGCGAGAAGGCGATCACCATCAGTGTCGACGTCCCGCAGGGACTCGACCTGCTGGCCGACCCGAACGCGATGCAGCAGATCCTCGCGAATCTCATCCAGAACGCCCTGAAGTTCACGCCGGCGGGCGGCGAGGTCGTGGTGCGCGCGCGGCGCGCCGGGACGCGCACGCACCTGTTCGTCGAGGATAACGGCATCGGGATCCCGCGCTCCGATCTCGCACGCCTCGGTCGCCCCTTCACGCAGGTGGAGACCCAGATGACCCGCAGTCACAAGGGATCGGGGCTCGGTCTCGCCATCACGCGGTCGATGGTCGAGCTGCATGGCGGCTCGCTGCGGATCCGCTCCGAAGTCTCGGTCGGCACCATCGTCCTCGTGCGCCTTCCGGCCCCCAGTGCCGAGCGCTCGGATCAGACCCTTCCTGAGGTCTCCGCCCCTCGCCCGGTCGCGGCGGCGCGGACCGGCCGGCGCGCCGCGCGCCCGGTCGCCGCCTGACGCGCCCTAACGGCGCGGATCCAGGCCGCCGAGGCGAGCGACCCGGCCTTGCTCCGCGTGCCAACGTGCATCCGCCACGGCCCGGGTGAGACGCCGGATTCGCCAGCGGCGGTACGGCGCCAGCATCGGATTGCCGCCGAGCCTCGCCTGGTGCCGCTGCAAACGCCGGAGCAGGGCCGGCAATTGTGCCGCGGCCGCGTCGCCGGTGGCGATCTCGATGGCGCGGAGTTCCGCCCAAAGCCCCGCCTTCCAATCTTCCATGACGGGTCCGCCTCCGCGCTGGTATCCCGGTCGAGGCAGCTCGGCCTGTCCGGGCTTTTGAATCGCCCGGGTGCCGCCGCGTCCGCGGCGTGACGGCACGCTGCGAAAACCCGCGGCACGGTCGGGTGTTTGCTCGCCATGGGATCCGTCATGCGGATCGGACATGGAGGATACGGACGATGCCATCGCGAACAACCCTGCGCTTCACCCTGACGGCCCTGATCGGTCTCGCCGCAGGTCCGGCGCTGGCGCAGAGCACCGGATACGTCACAGGTTTTCCGGGCAAGGATCCTGCGGGTGACGAGGAGATCGGCTGGGGGCCAGCCTATCGTCCGGAGACGAGTTTTTCTCAGCCCGGCACACCGCCGACCCCGGGGAGATCGCCGGCCGCGCCTACCGGGCGCGCACCGGGCACGGCGTCTACGACCGGGTCGAGGGCGACGGTCCGTACCGGAGCCGCTGAGGCCGGCAGCTAGGCCGCGTCGCGTTGGCAGGCCACGCCGTCCGAGGCAGGCGAGCGCTGACGGTTTCGACAGACGCGAGCGGCCGCCTTTCCCGCACGGGCTTGCGGATCAACGCTTCTGCGCTCGACACCAAGGCTCTGAGAAGAGGGCTGCCGAGACGATCCCGGGCCGTCATTCCGGGGCCGCGCAGCGGAGCCCGGAATCCAGACCCGCCGACGCGGCAAGCTTTGGCACCGACGGCGGGTCTGGTTTCCGGGCTCGCCTTCGGCGCCCCGGAATGACGGCGGGGCCCATCACCTTGCGCGAAGGTCGATAACTGCCGGTGAACAGAGGCCGGACCCGGACTGCGCCAGCAGAACCTTCGGCCCCGTCTTTGAGACCTGCCTAGTGCCGCCCGAGGGCGCGCTTGGCCGTGCTGCGCGCCTGCGCCTCGAACCGGGCGATCCGCAGGCGCCGCTCCAGGGAGAGGGCGTGGCTGCCGGGCGGCACGGCGATGATCTCGGCGATCCGCGTCCGGTCGCGATAGAGGCTTTCCAGGGCCGATCCCTCGAGCGTCGCCGAATCGAGCCGATCGGCGAAGCCGGTCTTGTGACAGGCGCGCACGATCTCGGCCTCGAGCAGGAGCCCCGGTGCGTGGCTGCGGACGGTCTCGTCGTAGGCTGTCTTGAGCAGGGTCGCGGTGCCGGCACCGACAAGGGCGAGGCTGATCGCGATGGGGCGGCCGTCGAGGGTCAGCGCATCCGCGCGGACGCCGACCGGACCGGATCCCGCGGAGAACAGGGTGTGGGCAAGCGCAACGGTCTCCGGCCGGCATGCCATGGCCGTGCCGGTCTGTCCTTTCCAGCCCGCGCGCTCCAGGTCGAGGAACGCCGCGACGAGGCGGTCGAGATCCGCCCCGCAGGCGGCGCTCTCGTGTGCGACGGTGCCGGCCTCCGCGAGCCGGCGGGCGCGGCGGCGCAGGTCCTTGAACCGCGCGCGGTTCGGATGGCCCGCCAGGAACGCGTCGTGATCGGCCCGCCGCTCCATGACGGGACGATCGAAGGCCGACACAGTGCCGATCGCCCAGCCGCGGGCCCGCATGGCCGCCAGCATGACCGGTCCGGCGCCGTCCTCAATCGGCAGCAACGGCCATCGCCAGGCCCGCCCGCCGGACGCGGACGCGAGGCCGTCCACCAGGGCCTGCGCGTGCGCGGCGCGGTGTGGCCCGTCGGCGATCAGCGGTGCCGAGGCTGTCATGAACGGGGACAGGAAGGGCCGTGCGACCCGGCCGCCGAGCCCGGTGATATCGCGGGTCATCGTATAGGGCAGGACCGCGACGAGCTTCGCTCCGTCCCGGATCGTCACGAATCGCAGGTCCTTCGGCAGCAGGCCGGCGCTCCGGTGCGCTGCGATCACGTGCCGCGAGACGTGCGGGTGCGGCGCGACGCCGGAGGCGAACAGGGTATCCCAGTCGGCCGCATTGGGAGGCCAGTCGCAGGCGTGTGACAGACCGAAGCTGCCCTGGGCAGCCGCCGCGACCGGGCTCATCCGACCGCTCCCGCCGACCAGACGGGTGTCGGGAGCCCGTGAAGCTGCCCGGCGGCGCGGGCGAGAAGCCAAGCCCGCGCGACCGTGGCGAAGGCGACCGCCAGGGCGGCCCCGAGCGGCCCGAAGGCCGGAACGAGTGCGAGGCACAGGCCCGCGGCCGCGATCAGTGTCCCGGCGGTGAGGCCCGCGCAGAGGCGCTCGCCGCCCAGCATGGTCAGTAGATCCTCGCCAGGCCCGAACAGGCTCGCCGCGACGCTTCCGGCCAGGAGCACGCACAGGATCGGCACGCTCGCGCCGAGATCCGCGCCGAACATCGCCAGGAGCAGCGGGCTCGCGGCCAGGATCGCGCCCCCGACCGCGAAGGTCGCGGCCGCCGTGGTCCGTCCCTGGCGCCGGACCAGTTCGGCCAGCAGGAAGCGATTGGCCTGCGCCTGGGCGGCGCTGTAGCGCTGCAGCGTCGCGGCGCTGATCGCGAAATGCACGAACACGACGAATTGCTGGATGCGCGTCGCCGCGAAATAGAGGCCGACCTCGGCCGGGCTCACCAGCGCCCCCAGCACGATCACGTCGGCGAAGGTGAAGCCGGCATTGGCGAGGTCGATCGCGGCGATCGGCAGGCTGACGCCGAGCCAATTCCGCCAGCGGTAGCGGTGCGGGCCTGCGGGAAGGGCCTTCCGGAGCCGTGCGGCGAGGAGGCCGGCCTGCAGCGCCGTCGCGGCGGCCGCGGCGGCCAGCATGCAGGCCATCGCGACTTCCGCGCGCGGCGGCGCGCCGACGAGGACGGCGCCGGCCATGCAGGCCATCATCAGGGTCTGCCGCAGCAGATAGGGCGGCGCGATGGCGAGACCGACCCAGTTCTGGCTGCGCGCCACACCCTCCAGATAGTCCTGAAGCGCGAAGAGCGGCATGACGCAGAGGGCGACCGCGATCGGCGCCCGGTAGACCGGCGCGAACAGGTTCGGCTCAAGGATGAGCAGCGCCGCGCCGAGGCCCGCGACGGCGAGCGCCGCACCGCCGGTCATCAGCGCGCCGGCACGGATGTAGCCGCGCGCCGGTCGAGATCGCCCTGCGCCTGATCGCGCGGCACGAACCGGCAGGCGCCTTGGGACAGCCCGAGGGTCAGGGTATGGCCGAGCATCGCGGTCCAGACCCAGACGGAGGCGAAGATGCCGTAGGCATCCCACCCCATCAGGCGCGCCGCCAGGACCTGGGAGCCGTACGCGAAGCCGGCCGAGCCGACCCGGATGGCGAAGACCGTGAGGGCTGCCCGCTGCGGTCCGCTGCGCAATCCGCGGAGGCGTCTCATCGCGCGGGCGGGGAGAGCCGTGGCTGACACTACGCGCTCCGCGCCGGACCCGGGTCCGGCGGGACGCCGACCTCTGGTTGTCGGGTCTAGCCCGGGGCGCGTTGCGGCTCGGTTAAGGGCTGTGTCGACGGATTGGCCTTCGGCTCCGCGGGCACGTCCGTCCGCATCAGCGAGGTGGCGATCGTCAGGGCCACGTGCTCGGCCATGCACCGCAGGCCGAGATCGTTGAGCCGGAACTGGCGCCCGAGCATATGGCCTTCGCCCTTGTCGCCGCGCCGCGACAAGTACCGGAGGGCCTCGTAGCGCCGCACCAGCGGCACCTGCTGCTGTGTCGCGACGGTGCGTACCGCCTCGACGATCCGGTTGTAATCCGCGTCGGCCGCCATGCTGGCGGTGTAGAGCGGGTCCACCAGCACCACGTCGATTCCGTGAGACCGGATCCAGGCGACCGCCTCGTCGAGCGCGCTCGCGAAGGCGTCGGCATCGACGCGGGCGATGGCGTCGTGCGTACCCACCTGCCAGACGACCAGATCGGGCTCGGCCTCGGCCACCATGGTGCGGACACGCTCGGCGGCCCCGGAGGCGATCTCGCCCGGCAGGCCGCGGTGGTCGATCACGACGTCGACCTTCGGAAGCGCCTGTTCCAGGGCCGCTTCCAGCTTCGCCGGGTAGGAGGCCGACGCGCCCGGCGCCGCGCTGCCGCCGATCGCCAGGATCTTGATCGGCCGGTTCTCCGTCAGCGCCGCCTTGACGCTCCCGAGCTTGGCCGCCGTGTAGAGCTGCGCACCCGGGACGCGGCATTCCATGGACAGGCCCGGCTCGCCGGATCCGGTATCGGCCGGCTGCTGGGCAACGGCCGGCGCGCCCAGGATTGCCAGCAGGATGGCCGCGGCCCCGAACAGGGCGGTGCGGGGCGGCAACACGGGACGACACGCCTGCATCACGGGCGCGGTCGTGACGACTTGCTGCGGCTGCGCCATTCGACGAACCATGCCGTAAACCCCAGCCCCACGAGGCCCGAGCCGGCGACCAGCATATCGATCAGCAAGCCGCCGCCGGTCTGAAAACGCACGAGCTGCCCGATCAGGCTCAGGATTGAGCCCATCGAGAAGACAGCCAGCGAATTCCGGCCCATCTGGGAGAGATAACCGGCGATGCGGCCGATTCGCGGGACCAGTACTGCGTAAAGCGGTGCAAACGCTAACAATACCCCCAGAAAATGAACCAGTCGGGCCGGCGTCAGATAGGTTTTCTCGAAGGTGAAGAGCAGGCGCGGCTCCGGCACCACCATTGGGTCGGGGCGGATCTCGGTCACGGCGAGCACGATCCCGAGGAGCACGATGGCGATGCCGGCGGGAAACAGCCGACGCGACCAGCGGCGCAGGGCGTCGGAGCGCAGGTTCCAGCCCTGGAGCACGAAGCCCAGCACCAGCAGGAGCTGCCAGCAGAGCGGGTCGAAGAACCAGTCGCCCTCGCCGGGCCAGGACGGCACGTTCCACTCGAACACGAGGCTCGCGAGATAGATGCTCCCGGACAGCGCCAGGGCCGCGATCAGGCTGAAGCGGCCGACCAGCACGAAGACCGGCGCGATGCCGATGAGCAGCACGTAGAGCGGCAGGATGTTGAAATAGCCGAGCTGGTAGGTCAGCAGGGCCATGCCGCAGACGGACTGGATCGGGTCCGCGAAGAACCCGCCTGCATTGTGCCATTCGAGGATGAGCGGGTTGTCGAGCAGCAGGGCCGCACCGGCGATGATCGCGAGCGCCAGCAGCATCACGGTGAGCTGGGCGCGGTAGACCTCGACGGTGCGCGCCAGGAGCCGCACCACGCTGCGTCCCGGCGGCTCCGGCACACCGTCGCGCCCACGCGTGGCGATGCCGATCGACCAGCCCGCCAGGAAGACGAACAGCTCGGCCGCGTCCGAGATGCCGTACTGCGAGAAGGTGTACCGCTCGAAGGTATTGCCCGGGATATGATTGATGAAGATCGTGACCAGGGCGAAGCCGCGCCAGAAATCGATCGCGTTGGGGTCCCGCATCGTCGCGGCGGCTCCGAGGTTCCGGCTCTTCAGATCGTCGACGGGCGGCTGTCGGCCCCTGATAAGGGGCCGCGCCGGGTCTGCAAAGGCGGACGAAGGTGGAGGACGTGCGCCGCGTCGAACCCGGCGGTCACGGTCGCGTTACGCTCCGGCACGGAGCCCTTCGCACGATGACCCGCCCGATCACGATCCTCGGTCCCTCGATCCTCGCTCTGGTCCTGATGTCGGCCCTCGACACGGCCCAGTCTCAGACCGGCACGGGCCGTGGTCCCGCCTCGACGGCAGCCGCGCCGAACACCTCGTCGGTCGGTCGCGTCATGCCGCCGAGCCGCGGCGCCGGGGCGGCCACGCCGACCGCCAGGCGCGACCGGACGAGGCGCGAGGTTCAGAACGACCGGCTGATGCGCGGGATCTGCATCGGCTGCAACGCCCGGTGACCCGGCCCGGACTGTCGACCGTCGGTCGGACCGCTACTTGCCCCGGCGCAGGCGCAGGTCGTCCTCGCTCTCGCGGGCGAGCCGCAGCAGGTTCTGGCCGTAGGCGGTCTTGGCGAACATCTCGCCGCGGGCCACGAGCTGGTCGCGGGTGATGAACTTCTGCAGGTAGGCGATCTCCTCCAGGCAGGCGACCTGGAGGCCCTGGCGGTGCTGCAGGGTGCGGACGAACTCGCTCGCCTCCAGCAGGCTGTCGTGGGTCCCGGTATCGAGCCACGCGTAGCCGCGCGACATCCGCTCGACATGAAGCTGGCCGCGCTGGAGATAGGCCTCGTTGACGCTCGTGATCTCCAACTCGCCACGCGGCGAGGGCTTCACGTCGGCGGCGATGTCGAGCACCTGGTTGTCGTAGAAGTACAGGCCCGTGACCGCCCAGGTCGATTCCGGGTTCTGCGGCTTCTCGACGATCTTGGTCGGGCGGCCCGACTTGTCGAGGTTGACCACGCCGTAGGCCTGCGGGTTGTCGACGTGGTAGGCGAACACCGTCGCGCCCTGCCGGCGGGCGGCGGCGCGCTCCAGAAGCTCGCCCATGCCGGCGCCGAAGAACAGGTTGTCGCCGAGAATCAGCGCCACGTCGTCGTCGCCGACAAAGTCGCGCCCGATGACGAACGCCTGCGCGAGCCCCTCCGGCCGCGGCTGCAGCGCGTAGGAGAACTGAAGCCCGAACTGCTCGCCGGTGCCGAACAGCCGCTTGTAATTGTCGAGGTGCTCGGGCGAGGAGATGATCAGGATCTCGCGGATGCCGGCCAGCATCAGCACCGAGACCGGATAGTAGATCATCGGCTTGTCGTAGACCGGCAGCAGCTGCTTGTTGATCGACAGCGTGGCCGGGTGCAGCCGCGTGCCGGAGCCGCCGGCCAGAACGATGCCCTTCATGGCTTGGAAACTCCCTCTGAGACCGGCCCGACGAGCCGGTCCAGGATGTCGTCGAGCGCCGCCTGCCAGGGCCGCGGCGCGATGCCGTAGGCGTCCGTGAGGCTGTCGGTGGACAGGCGCGAATTGGCCGGCCGCCGGGCCGGCGTCGGGTAGGCGGAGGTCGGGATACCCTTGACCGGCACCGCGCGGCCGCCGCGGCGGGCCGAGCCCGCCACGATCGCCTCGGCGAAGCCGCGCCACGTGGTGTCGCCCGCGTTCACGCAGTGGAACGTGCCGGTGGGCGCCGCCGCATCGGTGGCCAGGCGCAGCGCGATCACCGCCAGCGCGGCCGCGAGGTCGGCGGCGGAGGTCGGGCAGCCGTGCTGGTCGCCGACCACGGTCAGGGCGTCGCGCTCGGCCGCGAGCCGCAGGATCGTCTTGACGAAGTTGCCCCGGTGCGGGCTCACCACCCAGGCGGTCCGGACGATCGCGTGGCGCGGGTTGCCGGTCCGCACCGCCAGCTCGCCCGCGGCCTTGCTGGCCCCGTAGACGCTCTGCGGGTCGATGGCGTCGTCCGGCGCGTAGGCCCCGTCGGTCTTGGTGCCGGCGAACACGTAGTCGGTCGAGACGTGGACAAGCGGGATCTGCCGCGCCGCCGTGGCGGCCGCCAGGATCGCCGGCGCGAGCGCGTTGAGGCGCCACGCCGCGACCACGTCGGACTCGGCCTTGTCGACGGCCGTGTAGGCGGCGGTGTTGATCACGACCCGATAGTCCCGGGCCGCCAGCGCCGCCGCGACGGTGTCTGCGTCGGTGATGTCGAGATCCGCGCGGCCGGGCGCGTGCACGGACACGTCGCCGGGCCAGGACAGCGCCTGCAGCTCGGTGCCGACCTCGCCGGCGCCGCCGAGGACGAGGATGTCCATCAGCCGTTGAGCCCCAGGCGCTCGCCCTTGTACCGGCCCTCGCGGATCGGGCGCCACCAGCTCTCGTTGTCGAGGTACCAGGCGACCGTCGCCTCCAGCGCCTGCTCGAAGGTCTTCTGCGGGCGCCAGCCGAGCTCGGTCTCGGCCTTGGTGCAGTCGATGGCGTAGCGCCGGTCGTGGCCCGGACGGTCGGCCACGAAGCTGATCAGCTGCTCGTGCGGGGCGTTCTCGGGGCGCAGCCGGTCGAAGGCGGCGCACAGCGCTTTCACCACCGCGAGGTTGTTGCGCACCGCCCGGCCGCCGAGGAGGTAGGTCTCGCCGATCCGGCCGCGCTCCAGCACGGCGACGAGGCCCTTGGCGTGATCCTCCACGTGGATCCAGTCGCGCTCGTTCAGGCCGTCGCCGTAGACCGGCAGCTTCCGGCCCTCGAGGGCATTGAGGATCATCAGCGGGATCAGCTTCTCGGGGAAGTGCCGCGGCCCGTAATTGTTCGAGCAGTTGGTCACCAGCACCGGCAGGCCGTAGGTCTCGTGCCAGGCGCGGGCGAGGTGGTCGGAGGCCGCTTTCGAGGCCGAGTAGGGCGAGCGCGGATCGTAGCGGCTGTCCTCGGTGAAGAACGCGTCCGGCGGCAGCGAGCCGTAGACCTCGTCGGTGGAGACGTGGAGGAACCGGAAGGTCTTCTTCTCGGCCTCCGGCAGGGCCTCAAAGTGGCCGCGGGCGCCGTCCAGCATGGTCTGGGTGCCGATGACGTTGGTGCGCACGAAGGCGCCCGGATCGGTGATCGAGCGGTCGACATGGCTCTCGGCGGCCAGGTGCATCACCGCCTGCGGCTTGAAGTCGGCATAGGCCTTCTGGACGGCCTCGCGGTCGCAGATATCGGCCTCGACCAGGCGGTGGCGCGGGTTGTCGGCGAGCGGCGCCAGGGAGACCGGATTGGCCGCGTAGGTCATCGCGTCGAGGGTGCAGACCTCGTGGCCGAGGTCGTTGACGAGGTGCAGCACCAGCGCCGAGCCGATGAAGCCGCAGCCTCCGGTCACCAGGATGCGCATGGCGAAAACCCTCTTGAAGAATCGTCTTGAACAGAATGACGGGGCAGAAGACCGGCCGGCGTGACCAAATTACGGCCGCGTCCCGCGGATATCAGAACACCCGCCCGAGATCGGCGAGCTTCGGGGCGCGGCGGTCCTTGTCGGAGAGGATCGCCGCCTCGGACGAGACCGGCCACGGGATCCCGACCTCCGGATCGTTCCAGGCGAGGGCCCGGTCGTGCTCGGGGCTGTAGTAATCGTCGACCTTGTAGGCGACCATGACGTCGGGGGTCAGGGTGCAGAAGCCGTGCGCGAAGCCGTGCGGGATGAACAGCTGCTCGCCTTTGTCGGCATCCAGCGTCACGGCCACGAACTTGCCGAAGGTCGGCGAGCCGCTGCGGATGTCCACCGCCACGTCGAGGATCGCGCCCTGCAGGACGCGGATCAGCTTGGCCTGCGCCCGGGGGGCGATCTGGAAGTGCAGGCCGCGGATCGTCCCCTGCGGCGCCGAGAAGGACTGATTGTCCTGGACGAAGGCGGTGGTGATGCCGGCCCGCCCGAGGGCGTCGGCCCGGAACGTCTCGGAGAACCAGCCGCGCGCGTCGCCGAAGCGCTTCACCACGATGCGCTTCACGTCCGGAATCTCGGTCTCGATGACGTCCATGCCAGCGCCCTTCCCGCGGATCCTGTCGCGAGGCTCAGCGGACGCTGCCGCTTCGGCGGCTCCGAGCCGTGCAGCCGCCGCGCCGAACGCAACCGCGATGATCGGCCCGCGACTTCCGGTCATTCGCCGGCCGTGTCAAGGCGTTGTCCATGCGCTGCCGTTCGCGAGGAGAGCTGATGACGGGCGGATCGCGACATTCCGTGCCCGCCTTGCTGCTCGAGCAACTCGCCGATCCGGCCTGCGCCTGGAGCTTGGGCAGCTACGGAGCTGTCGCGGTCTTCTGCCGGGATCCTGGAGAGTCGGTTCGGACCCTCGCGGATGATCGGATCGGGCTGGTCACCGGCCGAGGAGCCGTGGCGCTGACCGCGTCCGCCGATCTGAGGCCGTTCGCCTACGAGACCGGCTTCTCGGGCGGCTGGAGCCAGGCGGTCGCTTTGTGCCTGCCGAGGGACGCCTGTGCGATGGGCCGACGCACCGTCCTGACCGAGCTCGGACCCGACGCGGCGGCTGCGCGGCCGCAGGATCGCGCGGGCATCCTGTTCGATCTCGGGTTGGGCCTCGAGGCGGTGGATGCCTGCGTGCGCGTGGCCGAACCGGCGGCCATCGATCGCCTCCGGGCCGGAAGCGGTCGTCCGCTCCTTGCCGCGGGCGACACGCTCCGCGCTGCCCTGGCGGCTCTGAGCCCGCATCGGGTATTCGTCGCCCGGTTCGGGCGGATCGAGGTCTACACGCCGATCCCACCGGCGGGCGGGACGACGCCCCCGGGGCCGCACAGCCATGTGCTGCCCCGATTGTTGCGGCTCCGGCGGACGCACGCGGCGACAGCGCCGATCCCGCCCGGCTGGGTGCCGTGCGCCAGCCTGCACCCGGGCCATCCCTGCAGAGACATGATGGGCCGGCCCGTGCCGCTCGACGCGGAACGTCACGCCGCCTTCGGTCACCTGCTCGAGGACTGGGGCGATCCGGCGCTCGCCGCTCTGCGGCGCGCGGTGCTGGCCGGGCACGAGCCCGATCCGCAATCGGTTACCGGACGTGCGGCGCGGTCCGCGCTTCGGGCCGCACGGGCCCAGCGCCGAGCCATGCCCGGGTGAGCGCGGCTCAGGGGATGCCGATTATCTTGTGGGTCTGCAGCGACAGGCGCCAGCGGGCGTCCCGGCGGCAATAAGCAATTGCGGCCTCCGTGCTGGCGACCCGGTCCGGCCCGTCCATCGGCTGGAGGAAGCGGTGGCGGAAGCCGAGGCCGACGAAGTCGGCGGGGTCGGCGTCCGCCTGCGGGTAGACCAGCTTCAGCTCGTGGCCGGTGGTCTGCGCGAGGGCGTTGCCGCCCTTCGGGCTGACGCAGATCCAGTCGATGCCCGGCGGCGCCGGCAGCGTGCCGTTGGTCTCGATCGCGATCTCGAACCCGCGGGCATGGACCGCCGCGATCAGAGCCTCGTCGAGCTGCAGCAGCGGCTCGCCGCCCGTGAACACCACGTAGTGGTTCTCCGGCCCGCCGGCCCAGGTCTGGGCGATCGCGTCGGCCAGCGCGTCCGCGTCGGCGAAGCGCCCGCCGCCCTCCCCGTCCATGCCGATGAAGTCGGTGTCGCAGAAGCGGCACGCCGCCGCCGCACGGTCGGCCTCGCGCCCGGACCAGAGGTTGCAGCCGGCGAACCGGCAGAACACCGCCGCGCGCCCCGCCTGGGCGCCCTCGCCCTGAAGGGTGTGGAAAATCTCCTTGACCGCGTAAGCCACTGTCGTCCCAGCCATCGTCCTGCGCGACGCGCCGCTTGCACATAGGCGGTGGACGGCTTGTGGACCACCGACAACCACGCCGCGCAGACCCGCCGTGCGGTCTCGCCTTGCTCTTGCCACGGTGGACCCGTTCATGCCGTGATGCAGCGCGGCGACCGAACGCGGCCGTCCGGGTTGTGCCTGTAACCGGCCGGCGGCCGGAAGGCCGACGCCTCGGCGTCGGCCCTGGCGATCCTCTGACGAGTCGGGCTCGAATGTCCTCTTCTCTCCTCCGGCGATTGTCCGTCGGGCTTGCGGCGCTGACGGGTCTCCTCGGCACGAGCCTGATCGGGATCCGCGCCGCGGACGCCGTCACGGTTCCGATCCTGGTGGCCGACGTGGATTCCGGCAAGGTGATCTACGCGCAGGCGCCGACCGATCCCTGGTACCCGGCCTCCATCACCAAGCTGATGACCACCTACGTCGCCCTCGATCTGGTGCGGCAGGGGAAGGTCTCGCTCGATTCGATGATCACCATCTCGGCGGCCGCCGCCGCGGAGCCGCCCTCAAAGATGGGCTTCAAGCCGGGGACGCAACTCACCCTCGACAACGCCCTCAAGATCATCATGGTGAAGTCGGCCAACGACATCGCCTACGCGATCGGCGAGAATCTCGGCGGCTCGATCGACACCTTCGCCGCCATGATGAACGAGACCGCGGTGCGGATCGGCATGCGCGACAGCCACTGGTACAATCCCAATGGCCTGCCCGACCCCCGCCAGTGGACCTCGGCCCGTGACATGGCGGTGCTCGCCCGGGCGCTGATCCGCGACTTCCCGGATTCGCATGACCTGTTCTCGATCTCGGCGATCCAGTTCGGCCGCGCCGTGATGCCGAACCACAACGGCCTGCTCGGCCGCTATCCCGGCACCGACGGGATGAAGACCGGCTTCATCTGTTCGGGCGGCTTCAACGTCGTGGCGACCGCGACCCGCAACGGCCGCCGGATCGTCACCATCGTGATGGGCCAGCCGAGCCCGCGCGAGCGCGACGTGAAGACCGCCGACCTGTTCGACTACGCCTTCGGCCAGAGCGCGGGCTGGACCAGCCCAACCCTCGAGGCGCTGCCGGCCTCGGCGCTGCCGGCGCCGCCGGACATGCGGCCCTTCGTGTGCGGTGGCAAGAAGCCGCCCGCCATCGAGGACGGGCCCGGCGCGCTGAGCGCCCCCGGCTCGGCAGCGCAGCTGATCGGCGGCTCGGCGGCCAATTCCCCGGCCCTCGCGCTCGCCGCCTTCTCGAACCCGGCATTGCGCGCCCGGAGCCTGCCGCCCCGGGCTCCCCTCCAGCCGATCGCCGTCTGGATCGGCCGCAATCCGGCCGAGGGTCAGCAGATCCTCGAGAGCCAGGAGGCCGAGCAGAAGGCTGCGGCCGCCAACACCCGCGCGGCGAAGCTCGAAGCCGCCAAGGCCAAGCGTCTCGCCGCCCTCGAGGCGGCCAAGCAGGCCCGCGAGGCGCGGGCGGAGCGTGCCCAGGCTGCCCGAGAGGCTGCCAAGGAGGCCGCCAAGACGACGGCCAAGCCGGCGCCGAAACTCGCCGCGAAGGCGGGCCGCCCGCTGCCGCACGCGGCCAGCGCCTATACCGCCGTCGAGACGCCGTCGATGCCGGAGGCCAAGCCCGGCAAGGGCCTGTCGAAGCCGGCCGCGAAGGCCACCGCGCACAAGCCAGCGCCGGCCAAGGCGGCGCCTGCCAAGGAGTCAACCGGCAAGTCGGCGGCCAAGAAGCCGGCGGCCAAGAAAGCCGCGGCCGAGGAATAGGACTTGCCGCTCGGCGCCGGCGCGTTGCCGCGGGCGCCGGCAGACCCCACTTCGACGCCCATGTCACTCAGTCCCGCGCCTGCCCCGGATCCGCGCCGCCCGGAGCCGATCCCGCTCACCGTGCTCACCGGATTCCTGGGCGCCGGCAAGACCACGCTGCTGAACCGGCTCCTGCGTGACCCCGCGCTCGCCGACACGGTGGTGATCGTCAACGAGTTCGGCGAGATCGGTCTCGACCACCTCCTGATCGAGACGGTCGACGAGGACATGATCCTTCTGGGCGCCGGCTGCCTGTGCTGCACGGTGCGCGGCGACCTGATCGCGACGCTGGAGGATCTGCTGCGCAAGCGCGACAACGGCCGGATCCGGCCGTTCCGCCGCGTGGTGATCGAGACCACCGGCCTCGCCGACCCGGCGCCGATCCTGCACGCGCTGATCTATCACCCGTATCTCGTGCTCCGGTACCGGCTTCAGGCCGTCGTGACCGTGGTGGATGCCGTCACGGGGGCGGCGACCCTCGACGCCCATCCGGAGGCTGTGCGGCAGGCCGCGGTCGCCGACCGGCTCGTCCTCACGAAGGCGGATCTGACGGGCGATACGGCCGGGATTCGCGCACGGCTCGCCGCGCTCAATCCGGCGGCCCCGATCGTCCTCCCGGCGGAACCCGCGGACGCGCTGCTCGGCGGGCTGTTCGGCCTCGACGGCAAGGCGGCCGACGTCCGGGCGTGGCTGGGTGACGCGACGCTGGCGGAGGCGGATCTTCACGCGCACGACGTGAACCGGCACGACGCGTCGATCCGGGCCCTGTGCCTGACCAGCGAAGCCCCGGTGCCCCGCCCCGCTTTCGAGATGTTCATGGACCTGCTGCGGTCAGGCCATGGGCCGAAGCTGCTGCGGCTGAAGGGCATCGTCGCGCTCGCCGACGATCCCGACCACCCCATCGTGGTACACGGAGTGCAGCACGTGTTCCACGCGCCCCTGACGCTGCCGGCCTGGCCCGATCCCGACCACACGTCCCGGCTCGTGCTGATCCTGCGCGACTTGGATCCGGCCTTCGTGCATCAGTTGTGGGACGCGTTCCTGGGGCGCCCGCGTGTGGACGCCCCGGATGCCGCCGCCCTCACCGACAATCCCCTCGCGCTGTCGGGTTTCTGAGAGCCGGCGCGCGGCATCGTCCTTGAAACCATCGACCCGAATGGCGCTTCCGCAGCGCCGGATCGTCCCGAAATGGGACGACGCGTCGACAGGCAGGACAGGCGATGGCGCCACGCTTCACCGTGATACAGGGCGGCCTGCTCGAGAGGGCGGCGCCCGCGACGCAGACGGTTTCCGGCTTCGGGGAAAGCCGCGCGGCCTGGCGGGTCGATCTGCGCAGGCCCGGTGCCGTGGATGCGGCGTCCGTTTCCGCCTGGCGGGCACTGCTGGTCAGGAACGCCGTCAACGATCCGCTGCGCGACCCCGATCACCTGCTGCCGCTTGCCCAGCACCGTCCGGCCGGGCGCCGGATCGCGGTGGCCCTCGCCTGGGACCGGGACGCCGAGACCGGTCTTGAAGCGCTGCGCGGCGTGGTGCCGCTAGCGATGCCCCATCCCGTCCTGGGCGGCCGCGCCGTGCCCTGGCAGCCGGACGAGGCGGAGGTCGCCGCCCTGGTCGAGACGGCGGCCGCAGAGGCGGTGGATCGCGCCCTGCGGGCGCGGCTCGGCGCGCTGCGTCGCCCGATCCGCCTCGCGGGAGCGGTCGAGCCCGCGCGCAACCCGGTCCCCTTCCGCCCCGTCCTCGCGGCGCGCCGCGCGGCACCGCCGCGGCGGATCCCGGCCGACAGCCTCGTCGGCGTCCGGCCCGAGGGCTGGGAGCTGCCTGGATCCGAGATCGTCGCGGTGAACGGGCCCGACGCGGTGCGCGATGCGGTCGAGACCTTTCTCACCCTCGACGCCCGGACCGCCAAACGCCCGATCATCGCGGATCCGGCCGAGGCCTCGTTCGTCCGGGTGGTGAGCCGCCTGTTTGCCCGCCGCGGCGCGTTGCGGGTCGAGTTCCTGCGCCGGGCCGGCGAGGTCGTGGCCGGAACCCTTCATCTCGGCGCCGGGCCGAGCGCCGTGCCCTGGCGGCGGGCGAGGGTCTGACCGGTCAATCCGCCGCGCGCGGTGCGGCTGTCGGAGCGCCCGCCGGGGCTCTAGCTCGCCTTCATGGCGCGCCACACAACCCAAGGTCTCCCAACCGCCCCACGCCGGACGTCCACCGGCCGGGCGATCTCGCCTCCCGAGACCGGAGACGCGGACCGTGTCGCGGCCGTGCTCGCACGTCTGGCCGAGGCCGACCCGGATCCAAAGGCCGGGCTCGACCAGACCGACCCGTTCCGCCTGCTCGTGACGGTGCTGCTCTCGGCCCAATCCACCGGGCCGACCGTGTCCCGCATCGCCGACGTGCTGTTTTCCGAAGTCCGGGATCCGGCCGGGATGCTGGATCTGGGCGAGGCGCGCATCACCGAGATCATCCGCCCGGTCGGGCTCGGGCCGTCCAAGGCGCGCAACATCGTCAAGCTTTCGGCCGCCCTGATGTCGGAATTCGGCGGCGCGGTCCCGCGCAGCGCCGCGGAGATGCGCCGCCTGCCGGGCATTGGCCGCAAGAGCGCGGAAGTGACGGCGAATTTCGCGTTTCATGAGCCGGTGATCGCGGTCGATACGCATGTCTTCCGCGTATCGAACAGGATACCGCTGGCGCCGGGCGCCACCGTCGATGCCGTCGCCGACGGACTCGCCCGGATCGTGCCGGAGCGGTTCAAGGACGGCGCGCATGTCTGGCTGTTCCGTCACGGCCGGGACACCTGCACGGCCCGCAAGCCGGCCTGCCCGCGCTGCCTCGTCGCGGATCTGTGCACCTGGCCGGGGAAGGCGACCTGAAAGTCGCTACTCGTCTTCGCCGAAGCGGTTGGCGAGCAATGCCTCGATGGCGTCGAGGCACGGCTCGGCATCCTGACCGACGGCCGTCACGGCGATGCGGGTGCCCATGGCGGCGCCCAGGGTCAGCAGGCCCATGATCGAGCGGCCGCCGACCGTCTCGCCCGCCCGGGTCACCGTGACCGCGGCTTGGTAGCGCTCGACGGTCTGCACGAACTTCGCGGAGGCGCGGGCATGCAGGCCGCGCCGATTGATGATCGGCAGCATCCGGAGGAACCCGCCCTCCGGCACCGGGACGTCGTCGTCCGTCTCGAAAAGCTCGTCCATCGTTCTGGATGTTTCCCGCCCGATCCGCGGCTGCCGGGGCCGCTTGCGCTGAACCTAAACCATTGACCGGGCGTGTCGATCCCGAACCGCCACGCCGATCGGGCCGATCTCCGTGGGTCCGCCGCCGACTACCACTCGTATTCGGCGCCGACGCCGAGGCTGGTGCGGCCGTCGCTCCCCGCCTCACCCTTCAGCTTGATCCGCCGCGTCACGTCGAAATCGACGCCGACCGCCGTGTCGGCGGGCTTGGCACCGGCCTTCACGCCGACGCTGACCCGGTCCGAGATGTAGCGCGAGGCGCCGAGCGCCGGCCCGCCGCTGGCCCCGGTCGAGACGTCGAGGCTGTCGAGTCCAAGGCCCTTGCGCGCCTGCTCGAACAGGTCCGGTCCGGCGGCGCCGCCCGAGAGCTGCGCGACCGCCTGCGCGAGCTGCAGGGCCTGGAACGGCGACAGGCCGCCGGCCGCCTTCTTGAACAGCAGGCGCGACAGGATCTCGTCCTGCGGTAGGACCGGGTCGGAGGTCAGGGCGAATTGCGGTGCGTCCGCCGGCCCCGAGACTGCGACGCGCGCGGTCACGTCGCCGGCCTTGGTCTCGGCGGCAAAGTCGAGTTCGGGCGTGGTCAGACTACCCGCGAAGGTCAGCTTGCCGCGGCTGAAATCGAGGCGCTGCCCGACGAGTTCGAGGCGGCCGCGGCGCATCGCGAAGGCGCCGACGGCGTTGGGCGCCGCGGAGGTGCCGGTGACCCGCAGCGAACCTCCGAGCTCCGCGTCGATCCCGCGGCCGCGCACGAAGATGCGGCTCGGTGCATCCACCGTCACGTCGAGGGTGGCGTCGAACGGCACGGCGGGCTTCTTCGGACGCCGCCCCGGGCTGATCGCGGCCTTCCGGTCCGCCCGCTGCGCCAGGCGCGCCCGGACGTCCGGCGAGGTGTTGACGTGGCGCACGCCCGGCAGAGGCCGAACGGTCGCGGGAAGGCGATCCGGCACGGCGACGTCGATCGACACGACATTCACCCGGCCGGCGATGCGCGGCGTCCGCACCAGCGGGCCGGCCAGCGTGAGATCGGCGCTCGACACGGCCGTCATCAGCGGGCCCGAGACCAGCTCGGCCCTGTCGGCCACGACGTGGAAGCTGCCGGGAAAGTCCGGCTGCAGGGCCACACGCCCGGTGACCGAGACCCGGCCGCCGTTGCGGGTCGCGGCGTTGAGCCGCTCGACCACGAGGCTGTCCCCCTGGCCGGTAACCCGCCCCTCGATTGCGGTGAGCCGAATACCGTTGAGCGGGTCGGTGAAGCTGCCGCCGGTCAGCACCGCCGCGCCCTGTGCCCGGGGCGCCGCCAGCGTGCCGGTGACGCCGCCGTCGATCGCGACCCGGCCGGTAACGCTCTGGCCGCCGACGCTGAGCATGGAATTGGCCAGCGCCGCCTCAAGGGTCCCGCGGGCGCGCAGGTCGAGGGGACCGCCGGGCTCGACCGGCAGCGTCCCGGCCACCGTCAGGGCGACGCCGCGCCCGGCCGTCACGCGCCCGTCGACGCTGGCCTTCCCGTCCGACAGGGTTCCTTTGGCGCTGGCATCGATCGGCGGCAGGCCGGCCTGCCGGGTCTGCGGCGCCACCAGCTTGGCGATCGTGAGCGCGTAGCGACCCTCGGGCCGGTCGGCCGGCCCGCGCAGCTCGGCCTCGCCGTCCAAAGTCCCCGACAGCGCGAGATCGGGGGCGGCGATCCGGGCGAGCGAGAGCGGCAGCGCGCGAAGCGCCACCTGCAGATCGAGGTCGCGCCCGGCCCGGCCCGCGACCGTGATCTGCCCGGAGCCCGCCGCGATCGCGATATTGTCGATCACCGCGCCGCCGTCGCGCAGGGTGATCGTGGCCGGTCCGCTCAGGGCGAAGCGGTCAGCGCCGCGGGTGGCCGCGAACCGCTGGATCTCGATGCGCGTCTCCTCGGCCGGAACGAGCCGGGCGGCGGCGTCGAGTCCGAACCCGCGGGCCTTGGCGGTCAGCGTCACGTCGCTGCCGCTCGGGTTGGCGACGGCGGCGAACCGGACCGCATCGATCTGCTGTCCGGCGGCAAGCAGCCGGTCGGCGTCAAGGCGCCCGTCCAGGACCGGATGGGCCCGGAGGTCGCGGCCCCTGAGATCGGCGTCGAGCCGGGTCAGGCCATAGGTCCCGTAGCGCAGGGCGGCCCCGCTCGCCCGGATGACAGCATCCTGGCGCCCGTCGTCCCGGGTGAGGGTCACGCCGGCATCGAGCCGTCCCGCGATCGGCTCCGGCGCCAGCGGTGAGAGATCCTCCAGATTGCCGGCCCGCACCGCCAGCGAACCGGTCGACAGCCAGGTCTCGGCCGCGACCCGCGCATTTCCCTCTACCGCGACGGAGCCGAGATTCAGCGCGAGCCGGTCGACAACCCAGTCGGCACCGGCGTGCGCGACGTGGGCCTCGCCGGTGAGTGGCTTGCCGGCGACGTCGCCGCCGAGACGCAGGCTGCCGTCCGGAGCCAGAAGTGCGTCCTTCAGGATTGCTTCGACCCGCAGGTCCCGGATCGGCTTGCCGTCGGCCGTGGCGGCGGGCGCCGTCAGGATCGCCGCGAGGTCCGGGTGCTCAAGGGAGCCGGTGAGCCGCGCATCGATGCCGGCGCGCCCCGTCAGACGCCCGTCAAGATCGGCGAGGCTCTTCAGGTCGAGCCGGCCGGCCACATCGGCTTTGGCTGAGGTCGCCTCCCCCTGGAGCGTCGCGGTCAGGCCGGTGCCGTCCAGGCGCAGATGGTCGAAGCCGTAGCCGTCGTAGGATTGCGCGATTCGTCCTTGAAGGCTCGGCGCGCGTCCCAGGGCGCGGTCCGCGGCCGCGAATCCGGTGACGAGCTTCGCCGTTGTGAGGTCGAGATCGGCTGCCAGGGCTTTGCGGGCCGGATCGTGGCCGCTGAGCCGCGCCTTGGCGTCCAGGCTGCCCGCCAGGCCGCGCCCCGCGATGCCGGAGAAGACCGCGAGATCCGGCAGGGCGGCGGTGACGGTCCCGGTCAGCGTGTTCTGGCCGATGCGCCCGGCATAGGTCGCCCGCGCCGTTTCGGCGTCGAAGCGGAGCGCGGCGACGTCCACCACGCCGTCCGGGCCGGAGGTCGCCCGCAGCGTGAGCTGTGCGCGGCTGCCGACGGCCCGGCGCAAGGCCGGATCGGCGAGCCGCAGCCCCTCGACCGTGCCGTCCGCGCTGATTGCGAAACGCTGCGTCGCGGCCTCGCCCTGCGGCTCGACACCGAGACGCGCCGCGATGTGCTCCAGGGCCGAGTCGCGGCTGCGCAGACCCTCCGCTTCGAGGCTGCCGCGGATCGTCGGCCCCGTGATCGGGCCTTTCAGGCTGCCGTCGAACACAAGCTTGCCGATCTCGGCCTCCCCGGCCCGGGTGACCGCGCCTTCGGTCGGCAGGGCGCGGGCCTGGAGCGTCAGGTCGGCGATCCGGTCCTTGGACAGGCTGCCACCCGCCGCGAGACGGGCGGTGCGGGAGGTCAATTCCAACCGGTCGATCCGGAAGGCGCCGCTGTCGGCGAAGGCCAGACCGCCTTCGAGCTTGGTCGTGCCCGCGAACACCGAGGCCGCCGGCCCCGGCACGAGGCCCTCGATCCGCGCCGCGAGATCGAGGGCGAGCCGGCGCTCGGCACCGATGCGGGAGATCTTCGCGCCGCCCTTGGCGCCGATCTCCGGCCCGGCGGCGAAGTCGAGCTTGGCGGACCACGCGTCGAGCGTCCCCGTCCCGTCGAGATCGAAGTCGATGGGCGGCGCCCCGGGAATGTTGGCCGCCCGCGAGAGCAGGCCTCCCGCCGGCTCGATCAGGTTCGCCTTCACATCAAGACGATCGCCTGTCGGCACGTAGAGCAGGCTGAGCAGGAACCGCCCGGCCGCATCGATGCGCTGCGCCCGGGCCTGCAGGTCGAGCCCTTCGCTCGCCGCGCCGAGTCGCGCCCGCCCCTCGGCCGAGAGCCGGGCCGGCTGCCCGGCGACCGCCTCGCCGAGCACCAGCTCGGCCAGCTTGAACCCCTTGATCTCGACCTTCACGGGCAGGTCCGGCAGCAGCTTGCCGTCGGGCTTGGCCTCGGGCGGGGTCGGGCCGGGCACCGGGCGGCGCAGCACTTCGAGACGCCCGATCTCGAGGCTGTCCACCTCCAGCCGCCCCGACAGCAGCGCGAGCCGGCGCCAGACGATCCGCGCCTTGTCGAGCTTCAGCCAGACGCCGTCGCGGTCGCTCACCGCGACGTCGCGTATCGTGGCGTCGGACGACAGGGCACCGTCCACAGCGCCGATGGCCACCCGCGACGACGGCGTCGACAGCACCCGCGAGAGCAGCCCGCCAAGTACTGTTTTATCGCCCTCGTCGGCGCGCGTCAGCGTGACAGCCGTGGTCAGAAGGACGGCGAGTCCGATCAGGAGGCAGGCCAGGCACCCAGCCCTGCCGAAGGCCCGTCGCGCGTCTGTCAGCCCGTGAACAACAGCCATTCAGAACGCCTGCCCCAGGCTGAGATACAGGACGGCCGGTCGCACGTGGCCGCCCTTATAGGGGTCGAGCGGGAAGGCGAGATCCGCGCGGATCGGGCCGATCCCGGTGTAGTAGCGCAGGCCGATGCCGACCGATTTCCGGATCTTCTCGCCGAAATCCGGCACCGCGGAGGCGAAGGCCGTGCCTGCGTCGAAGAACGGCACCACCCCGATCGTGTCGGTGACCTTGATGCGGGCCTCCAGCGAGGCTTCCAGCAGGCTGCGGCCGCCGATCGGCAGGTTGTAAGGCCCGATCGGGCCGAGGGTCCGGTAGGGATAGCCGCGCACCGAGCCGCCGCCGCCCGCGAAGAAGCGGAAATTGTCCGGGATGTCGCTCAGCGGCGCGCCGGCGACCGAGCCGAACCCGACTCGGCCCGCCAGGATGTACCGCGCTTCCGCGTCGAGGGCGTAATAAGTCGAGCCCTGCGCCTTCGCGACCACGATTCCGGGCGACGAGACCGCGCCGGGATAGACGGCGAGCGACGCGATCGCCCGCACACCACGGGTCGGATCGAGGAGGTTGTCGGTGGAATCGTAGGTCACCGAGGCCGGAACGCCGATCAGCCGGTAATTGACCGTGCCGAGGGCATCCTTCGACCGGCCGACCTGCGCGTCGAGCCCGACCTGCGCCGAGAACGTGTCGGAGAAGCGGTGCCGGATCGCCGCCGACGCGCCGCCGCCATCCACCAGATAGCTCTGCTGCACTTCGCGGGTGACGAAGGCATTGGCGAGAAGGTCGTTCCGGCTGCCCCAGAGCGCCGGCTGGACGTAGGTCGCCGACAGGCGGCCGCCGAGACCGTTGGTGCCGATCCCGGCGATTTTGCGCTGGGTCGCGAACGGATCGTTGCCGAGGCCGAGATAGTAGATGTCCGCATCGAGCCGGAAGGTCTCCCCGCCGCCGAACAGGTTGCGGTTGGCGTAGTAGGCGCGCACGCCCGGCCCATCGACCGTCGAGTAGCGCGCCGACACCCCCACGAGGTTGCGCTCGCGCTCGCTGAGATCGACGAACAGTGGAAGGTTGCCGTCGGCGTCGAGTGCCGTGCCCTCGCGGACCCGCACCCCTCCAATGCCCTCGATCCGCGCCACCGAGCGCCGGATCGCTGCCACTGCCTGCGGCGAGTACGGGTCACCCGGCTCGGCATAGATGAACGAGCGGATCGTCGCCGGATCGATGCCGGGGGCTCCGCTGACGGAAACCGGCCCGAGACGCGCGATCGGGCCCGGATCGATCGTGAAGGTCACGTCCATCACGTGGGCGGTATCGTCCACCACCGGATCGCGGCGGATCGCCTTGGCGAAGGGATGCCCCTGAGCCCGGAAATGGT